>JAZQJQ010000141.1:0-27705 GCA_045541735.1 Eubacteriales bacterium | reverse complement strand
CTACGATCCGACTTAGTCGATAGAACTGCCCGAGGGGTTGACCCGCATATACTATGAAGCGTTCTTGAATTGCGCTTCTTTGACAACGCTTCATTTGCCCTCAACTTTAAGCAGTTTTTACAGTGATGCTTTTTACGGATGCTCCTCTCTTGTTTCCTTCACCGTTCACAGCAATAATGATAAGTTTAAAGCTGTTGACGGAGTTCTTTACGGCACGAACAGTCGAGGAGAGACCTTGTTATGCTATCCTGCTAACCGCTCGGCTTCAAGCTTCACTGTTCCGGACAGTGTTAATTTCGTTAATTACGGTGCCTTTGTGGGTGCAAAGAATCTTGTAAGCGTCACAGTTCCGTATTCTGTATCAGAAATCTACAGTGAGGCTTTTGAGAATTGCCCGAATCTTGCGAGCGTTACATTCAATTCTAAAATAGTAACAATTAATTACAGTGCATTTGCAGCTTGTGCAGAAGATCTGACATTCCGCGGAGCTGTGGGTTCCACCGCACATACCTATGCTGTGGAAAACAATATCAATTTTGTTGAGATCAGTCTTCCTAAAACCGCTATAATGTTTGGTCTCTTCGGCGCAGAAGGCGATAATCTTACTTGGATCATTTACGACGACGGCGAGCTTGAAATAATAGGCTCCGGCGCTATGGAAAATTGGGATTATGATTACGATTCAGGTAAATATACTATTCCTTGGTATGATTATCGCTATTACATAACTAATGTCTCTATCCCTTCCGGTGTTACTAATATAGGTGACTTTGCATTCTGCGAATGTGTTAAGCTTAACACGGTAGAACTGCCGGATACGGTAACCCATATCGGTTATCAGGCGTTTGCATATTGCGCGTTTGAAAGCATTGATCTTCCCGATACGATCAATTCTATTGGCTCTTATGCCTTCGGCGGTTGCTATAATCTGACGGACGTTACCATACCCGCAAGCGTTACGGTTATTGAGACCAATATATTTGTTGATTGCTATAGCCTTGAAGAGATAAAGGTTGCGGATGGCAATACTGCGTTTACGGCAGTGGACGGAGTTCTCTTCTCCAAGGATATGAAGGTGCTTTACTGTTATCCTGCGGGAAATACCGATACCGAATATGAGATCCCGTCAGGAACATCGGTTATTTACCATCAAGCATTTTTGGATTGTGAACAGCTCGAGCGTATAGTTATTCCTAACACCGCAACGTATATCGGACTTAATACCTTCACGAATTGTACGGCATTGAAGGAGATAACATTGCCTGCTAATGTAGATTACATCGGATATGGAGCATTATTATACTGCGAATCTCTGGAAAAGATTACTGTTCATTCCAAGAGCGCACAGATAAATAATCTCTTTGCATCGTACGATTACAATGGGGTAATAATAGGTTATTCCGGCTCGACTGCCGAGACGTACGCAGAGGAAAATGGGTATGATTTCATCCCAGCTCTTGACGTTAAGCTTCTTTCGGCATCGCTTTCGCTTTACAACAATATCGCAGTAAACTTCAAGGCAAACAAGGCGGCTCTTGATGCTGCAGGCTTTACCGACGTTTACGCAGTATTCGAGTTCGGCGGCAGGACCTACACCGTAACCGACTATACCGTAGAAACGATGATGGTAAGCGGAGTTGAGACTGAGGTATACGTATTCGCGTTCAAGAATCTCGCACCCGACAGAATGAACGATACGATAACAGCAACTCTCCACGCTGCGTTTAACGGTGAGGACTACGCAAGCAACAGCGTAAGCTACAGCGTAGCAAAATACTGCTACAATCAGCTGAAGAAGTGCACCGAAAAGACCGCACTCGCAACGGTATGCGTTGACCTTCTCAACTACGGTTCCGCAACTCAGGTGTACACCGGTTACAGGACCGATGCACTTGCAAATGCAGATCTTACCGATGCACAGAAGGCTTGGGGCACTCAGGAGGAAAGAGAGCTAATCAAGTCGACCTTTATAGATCAGGAACCTGCAGTTGCGCTTGCATCTTGGAAGTCTGCATCCCTCAAGCTGAGAGAGGACATCACGGTAGAGATGAAGTTCCAAGCAGATGACATCACCGGACTGTACGTTGAGGTAGAAATGTACGGACGTACGTACAGAATCGACGAATTTGGCTATGATACCGTGAACAATTTCTACGTAGTGGAGTTTGATAAGTTCTCCGCAACTCATATGTCTGAGATAATCAAGGCAACTATCCGCGACGCCGACGGCAATGCGGTAAGTAAGGTGCTTACCTACAGCGTTGAAAGCTACGCGGCAAGCAAGAAGAACGATGAAGGCACCGGTGATCTTGTAAAGGCAATGATGAAGTACGGCGATGCTGCGATCGCCTACGGCGCAGAACAGAACTAACCAAATAACAAACACCGCCCCGTGCTAATTAGCACGGGGCGGTGTACTTGTTTTTTTATTTGAATTAAGAAAGGAATCTTTTATTTGGTGAGCTTATTCGCCGCGTTGCGGCACAGTATCCAAAGTGCGGTATATGAGACGGCAGAAATAGGAATAAGCACCGTTACGAGCCAAACGGCGTTCTCATTCAAAAAGTATTCTGATGCAAGATTTGCGGCATATGACATATCGGTAAAGCTGAAGAGGATCAGCATCAATGCGTAATATACGGCAAGCAGGGTAAAGACCGGCACAGCGGCGCGGCAAGTGCGTGAGACTATGCTTTTTTTCTTGCTTTTGCCCAACAGAACCGCAAACGCAGATGCCGCAAATCCGGTCTGCGAGAACAGAAACGCGGAAATAAATGTAATAAACAGCGCAGTGAAATTGTCATTTAACGTATAAAAGGTGTTATAAGCCGTTCCCTCGGTTGCGGATGCTCCGCAAACGGCAGCAAAGCTAAAAGATACAAGCAGGGAGGCAAACGCCGCTATTGATCCCGATAGCAGGATCGCAGAGCATAAGGATCCGGATCTTCCGTCGGCCTTGCGTGGAAAAGCTCGGTACAGAAATAATACGTTTGCGCCCTCCGCGCACAACACGGACAGAAAACATGCGGGCAGATAAACTGCGTGGTAAATGCCATCGGCAACTCCGCATATGAGGCAGATAATTGCCGCTGTAACGGAGATAAGCACAAAGGGCAGTGAACGGAGCAGAGAATACTTAAGGGCTCTCACAAACAGGTTTTCGCCCGTTTGGACGCGTTTGTCGTTCATTGCTTTTTCCTCTCGTTTAAAATCGCATAAAGCTCACTTTTGGACATACCTCTGTCGGCTGCAGCCGCTTTGATGGCATCCATTCGCTTTTTGCCTACATTCTCGTAATGTTCAACGTGTTCCTCGGGTGTGAGGGCGGATAGGGTCTCCTTCTCGCTTCCGGCAGTAAGTGCCTTTCCGTCGCCTCCTTCAATAACGATAACGTATTCGCCTCTCGGTTCGGACTCGTCGTATAGGGAGGCTGCGTGCGCAAGGTCGGTGCGTACTATCTCTTCGTTCAGCTTTGTCAGCTCTCGGCAGACTGCGCATTTGCGGTTTCCGAGCGTAGCGTAGAGCTCTTTCAACGTCGTTTTGATCCTATGGGGAGCTTCATACAGTATAACGGTTGCGGGGATGGCTCGGATAAGTTCAAGCCTCTCACGCTTTTCTTTGTTCTGGCGCGGCAGAAAACCTTCAAAGAAGAATTTGTCAACGTCAAGACCCGAAAGCGCGACGGCGGTAATTGCGGCACATGGACCCGGCACGGCAGTAACGGGAATACCGGCATCCGCACACAGCTTTACAAGATCTTGTCCGGGGTCGCTTACCGCGGGCATGCCCGCATCCGTAACAAGCGCACAGCTTTTGCCTGAAAGAAGCAGGGCAACTATTTCCTCGCCCCTTTCCGCGCGGTTATGCTCATAATAAGAGATAAGCTCGCCGCGTATGCCGAGGCAGGAAAGAAGCTTGCCAGCAACGCGTGTGTCCTCTGCGGCTATTATGTCGGCCTCGGAAAGCACCTTGCGTGCTCTGTCCGATATATCGGCAAGGTTGCCTATGGGAGTGCCCACAAGGTACAGTGTACCCCCGAGGACGGGATTCTTTTCTTCGTTTCTCATAATTACCTCTTAAAGCTCAAGCGGCCTTCCGTCGTACACTGCCCGCGTTTCGGGTGTGTATTCCGCGCTTTTCTTATCCTTGCGCAGATAAAGCGGACGTGTCACTTTAACGCCTTCTCCCGAACCCTTACGCGCCGCACACAGCACAAGGCACGGCTCGGCTTCGGGATGTTCGTATACAAAGGTGAGCTGTTTCGGCTCAAGCTTTGCATCCTTCATTGCCGAGATAAGCGTTGCGATCCTCTCGGGTCTGTAAACGCAGTAAAACGTTCCGCCCCATTTTAAAAGCCTTGAAGCGGCGGCGGCAAAATCTGCGGCAGTGCCGCATATCTCGCGCCTTGCGAT
This sequence comes from Eubacteriales bacterium, assembly GCA_045541735.1. Lineage (GTDB taxonomy): Bacteria > Bacillota > Clostridia > Oscillospirales > CAG-272 > RUG12395. The sequence continues at coordinate 23,293 of JAZQJQ010000141.1, read as the reverse complement.
ATCCTTTTCGCCTTCCGTGCAGTGCAGTCCTGCACCGACAGCCATATACGGAGGGTTGGAAAATACTGCATCAAGCTCGCCTCCGCAATCAGCGCTTGAAGCCTCTTTAATATTTTTGCATATAACGGTAAGCTTATCCTCCATACCGTTCTGAGCGGCATTGAAGCGTGTAAGCTCCGCATAGCTTTCCTGTATCTCATAAGCGAATATTCGGTCCGCCTTTTTCCTTTGCAGGGCGAGCAGAGAAATGATTCCCGTGCCGGAACCAAGCTCAGCTGCGCGGATAGTTTTTTTGCTCTCCGGCATATAAGCTGCAAGAAGCAGCGCGTCTGTGCCGAATTTCAGTCCCTTAGTGCGCTGGGTAAGTACTATTCCGTCGTTTACGCGGTCTGTGACCGTTTCGCTTTTTATATCAATATTTTGCATTTTACTCCATATAACTGAAAAGCGAAGCGTTTCGGGTTTACCGAGCAGCTCCGCTTTTACAGGTATTAAGTTGAATTACTCGTCCTTTATAGGAGCGCCAACGGGGCAAACGTCTGCGCAAGCGCCGCACTCGATGCACTCATCAGCATCGATAACGTACTTGCCGTCTCCCTCGGATATAGCGTTAACGGGGCACTCACCAGCGCAAGCGCCGCAAGCAATGCAATCATCAGTAATCTTGAATGCCATTGGGGTATACCTCCATGTAAGTATTGTGTTAATAATTTTATCATACTTTCTCAAAAAATCAAGCGTTTTTTGAAAATAGCATACAAAAAAATAATTTCAACCATCAAGTTACAGATTATTCAGCTGGTTTGGGTTTTTTCTTGAATTTTTTGTAATGTTTTTTGTGAGGATTCTGGTTGTTTTCGCCGCTTTTCTGAGAAGGGTCAGCCGTTACGGTGACCTCGTTCTGGGTGATCAGCTCCTCATCTTCGGGCTCGATATCTTCCTCGACCTTTGGCGCTCCGTTACGGGCCGCATTTTCCGCCTTTCTCTGCTTTGCGGTCATAAGCATCTTTACTTCATCGCGGGGATAGTACTTGGGTGCCTCCGGTTTGTCCGTAAGCTTAACTCTTACAAGACCGGCAAGGGGATTTATCTCTGTTATAACTCCGTTACCGTTCGAGGTCTCAACAAGGCTGCCAACTGCGGGAGTCTTTTTTATTTCCTCGTCATAAGTTTCGTGCTCGTAGCGCAGACAGCACATAAGCCTTCCGCACGCACCGCTGATCTTTGCGCTGTTTAAGGAGAAGTTCTGCTCCTTTGCCATCTTGATGGAGACCTGCACAAAATCGGAGAGAAAGCTGTGGCAGCAAAAGGGTCTGCCGCAAACACCGAGTCCGCCCATAAGCTTTGCTTCGTCTCTTATTCCTATCTGGCGAAGTTCAATACGGGTGCGGAATGCGGAGGCAAGCTCTTTGACAAGATCGCGGAAATCCACTCTGCCCTCTGCCGTAAAGTAGAAAAGCAGTTTGTTATTATCAAAGGTATATTCCGCATTTATAAGGCTCATTTCAAGACCGAGAGCCTCGATCTTCTGGCGGCATATCTCGCAAGCCTTTGTTTCTTTTTCGCGGTTTTCCGCATCGTGACGTATATCCGCTTCCGTTGCAACACGCAAAACGGGGCGGAGGGGACGCACGACCTCTCGTTCCTTTACAGTGTGATTTGAGGCAACGCATTCGCCTATCTCGACACCGCGCGCGGTCTCAACAATGGCAAATTTTCCGCTTTCTACCTGTATACCGCAGGGGTCGAAGAAATATGTCTTACCCGTCAGTCGGAATTTCAGTCCCACTACCTCTACGGGCGCATCCGGGTCACGGGGTGCTTCCGCTTCCTCAGCGAATGTATTTATCTTTTCAAGCTCGTTATCCATAGCTTTCCTTTCTTAACCGAAAACTGCATTATGCGCGCTGAGCGCAAACGAGAGCATCACGTTTTTCGGGCTTGCATTTTTTTCAAGTGCTGTAAGCGCTTCGCTTACTGCATTCGATACGGCGATCGCACTGCGAACCGTCATCCTTTTTGCCGGTATAAGTGCATCTTCCGCCGTCGGGTAGAGATCTGTCGATGCTTCTTTATATCTCTTGACTGCAATTATATCACGAAGTCCGGCATAAATCAACCGCAATATTTCCGTAGTTTCGTCTTTTTTCTGCGGAAGCGAGGCAACGTAGAGGATAAGCTCCGCCTTCGACTTCTTTTCCGCAAGCATCTCGGTAAGTGTGCATGCGTGGTTATACAGACTTGTCCTGCGCTTTCCCTCCGCGCTCTCGTTTATTACTTCCTTTGCAAAATACACACTGTTTTCCGCTATGGCGGCGGCGTTAAGTGCTTCCTTTCGGCTGACACCCGTTTCCCGTATCAAGATATCGCATACCTCTTGTCTTGCGGGGGCATTTAAGCGCATTACGGGGGCGCGGCTGATTATTGTGGGAAGCAGTGCTTCCGAATTTTCCGCACACAGAATAAAGTACGTTTCAGCTACGGGCGGCTCCTCCAGTATTTTCAGAAGCGCGTTCTGTGCTTCCTCGGTCATTCTGTCGGCTTCGTTTATTATATATATCTTTGCGTCCAGCTCAGAGGGGGATAGTATTACGTTAGGCATCAGATCGCGTATCTTTTGCACACCGATAGTTGCCTTATCCTCTCTTTCCACGGTGATAACGTCGATGCAGTTATCCGAAAGTATCTTCGCGCAGTTTTTGCATTTTCCGCAGGGGAGGGAAGAATCGGCATTTTCTTTTTGTGTGCAGGCGATCGCCGCGGCTATCTCAACGGCTATGCGGTACGTTTCCGTGCCCTTGGGTGCTTCAAGCACGCAGGCGTGAAGAAACGTGCCTCTGCGTATGTCTGCCGCCATCAGTTTTTTTGTGTGCCCGTTTCCGAGCATATGAGGAAAAAGAGTACTCACACTTACCTCCAAAGAAACGTATATATTATTTTAACATATTTGCGTGCTAAAGCGCAAGTCATTTGCTAAATTAACGCAAAAATGCATATATTTCTTTCGCTTGAAATATATTTTACTGTCGGGAGGTGATGGTACGGTAAGTTACTTACAGCCCACCGCTGTTATGGCGGCTTTTAAATATCTGCCGCAGAGTCTTTCCCTTGCCATAAATGAATCTGCACGTAAAAACCGTGTGCGTCTGTCCGGGATAAGCGAGATACGCTTGCGCAGAAATTTGCAGGTATCTCTATCGCTTGACCGGGTTAATATGCGTGTTCCTTTTGTGTGCGGCGATGCGGATATGGAGTATGTAACGGATAAGCTGTGCAAGGGCTCGGTATATGCGTATGAGCATCATCTTCGCGAGGGATATATTCCGGCAGACGGGGGAATGCGCGTTTCTATTAATACGGCGGTGCGTTATACGGACGGTAAAATGCGCCGCGAGTATGTTCCCGATTCAATAGTGTTCCGCATTCCCGTACACACGGAGGGGCAGAGTGAGAGGCTTGCCCGCATAATACATAAAGCTCCGGGCGGGATGATCATATTCTCACCGCCTGCGGTGGGAAAGACTACGGTGTTGCGCGATCTGGTGATTACCTTGTCGGGCAATAAATACTCGATGCGCGTTGCTGTAATAGATTGCAGGGAAGAGATAAACGACGGCAGGCTGCCTGAAAGCTCGCTTGCGGATATTATATCAGGTTGTGAGCGTGCAGCCGGAATGGAATGGGCGCTCCGAACACTTTCCCCTCAGGTGATCGTTGTGGACGAGCTGTCAGAGAGGGATACTGATGCTGTGTGCAAAGCGGCAAGATGCGGTGTTCCCGTTATCGCCACTTTGCACGCCGGCAGTTTTGAAGAGGTGCATTCGCGCGCAGCGATACGCAGTGCGTTCGCGGACGGTACATTTATTTATCTTGTGAAGCTTGCGCGAAAGCGCGGCGAACCTCCAGAGTTTGAAGTGCGCAGTTTTTCAGAAGGTGGGTGGGCATCTTGTTAAAGCTTATCGGTGCGGCGCTTACAGTGCTGGCTGCACTGGGATATTCGTCTGCTAAAAACCTTGAACTCAGAGCGCGCATTGATAAATGCAGATCCGTGTGCACTTTTCTGAACGAGTGCAAGATCCAGGTGGAATGCCATTCGCGCCCCCTTTACGATATACTTGATAGATGCTCACCGCTTTTTTCGGAAGGTTTTATTGAATGTGTAAAGCGTGAAGGACTTGCTGTTGCTGCAGAAAAGTACAAAAATGAGCTCCTTGGCGGAGAAGAGGAGCGATCGATCCTTGCGGCGTTTGCGGAAGGCTTCGGCCGCGGGCATACGGATGCGGAGGTAAAAAGATGCGCCGAGTGTGTAGAAAGGCTCAAAAAACTTACGGAAATGCTTGAAAACGGTGTAAAAACAGAGTGCAAAACGCGCCTTGCGGTCTCGCTTAGCGTTTCGCTTATGGCGGTGCTGTTTTTTGCGTGAGGTGTGAATGGATATCGGACTTATTATGCGTATTGCGGGAGTCGGAATATTGGTGGCTGTCATAAATCAAGTGCTTTCAAAAAGCGGAAGAGACGAGCACGCAATGTTCGTTACGCTTGCGGGAGTGATAGTTGTGCTTATGATGCTTGTGCGCGAAATATCCGCGCTTTTTGATGCGGTAAGGACCGCATTTGGATTATGAGAATTACATACTATATTTCCTTTGCGGTGTGTGCTGCTTTTCTCGGGACCGTACTGCGTGCCGCAAAAAGCAGCAGTTCACAGCTTTTGGGTATTGCCGCCCTCTCCTTGCTTGTTTTAAAGCTTTTTGCCGATCACACAACGCTCATATCTTCCGTGCGTTCACTTCTTGATGCGGGCGGTTTCGCCGAATACGGCAGTACTCTTTTGAAGGCACTGGGCATAGCGTGCGTTTGCCAAACGGGCGGTGACGTGTGCCGCGATATGGGGGAGGGATCCGTAGCTTTTGCATTGGAGCTTGCGGGAAAGATAGAGATAGCCTCGCTTGCTCTGCCTATTGCAGCAGATTTGCTTGCCGTAGCCAGGGAGCTCATCACGTGATGCGCCGGCTTTTTGCTGTTTGTGCGCTGATGCTTGCATTCGTTCTTTTTCCTGCAAGCGTGTTTGCGGAGGAGAGGACGTTTACTTACGTTGCGGGTACTGACAGTACTGCGGAGGATGCGGCAAAGGCACTTGAAAAGGCATTGCCGGACGAGCTTGGAGATTTTAAAACCGGCGCGCTCGATACTGTCAAAAATGGAAGTGCGGATTTCGATTCGGATAGTATTTTCAAAACGCTTTATACTTCCGTGCGCGAAGAACTGAAGGGACCGATGCGGTTGTTTTTTACGCTTTTGTCACTTGTGATATGCGCATCAGTTTTTAAGGCGTTTTCTACGGCGGTAAAAAGCTCGGGCGTTTCTTCTGCTTTTTCGCTTTGTTCGTCGCTTTGTTTTTGCTCTGCCGTGTGTGTGCCTCTTCTTAGGATCGCAGAGCGCTCGTCGGTATTTTTGCGGTGGCTTGCCTCCTTTATAACTGCCCTCTTACCGGTGTTTTCCTCTCTTCACGCGGCGGGTGGAAATATAGCGAGTGCCGCTTATGCTAGCTCGGGCGCGTACATGCTTACAGTAGTGATAGAGGAAATATTCGCAGAGCTTCTGCTTCCCGCATCTAAGCTTCTTTTGGCGATTGCCGTTACGTCCTCGGTATCTCCCCTTGAGCTTTCGGGCATCGTTAAAGTAATAAAAGATCTATTTACGACAGCGCTTGCCTTTCTGATGATGCTTAATTCCGCCGTATATGCGCTCGGCAATCATATTGCCGCCGCCAAAGACGGTGTTGCCATGCGCGCAGTACGCTTTGCGGCAGGCAGCTTTATTCCCGTTGTAGGCGGCGCCGTGGGCGAGGCGATGCGCACAGTTGCAGGCAGTCTTTCGGTTATCAAGGCGGGGGTAGGCTGGGTATGCTGTGCAGCAATGTTGATCATTCTGCTTCCGCCTATCGTCTCCGTGCTTCTGTACAGAACGGCTATCGAACTTGCCGGAGCTGCGGCAAGGCTGTGCTCGCTTGGTACGGAGGCAAAACTGCTTGAAAGTGCGGCCACGGTCTGCAATCTGCTTGCCGCGCTTATGGCGGCATCCGCAGTGCTTTTTGTGCTCGCGGTCACTCTCTTTATCAAAACGGCGGTGGTGCAATGAAGGAAATGATACTTGCCCTTTGCGGCGCTTCTCTGTTTTGCGCTTTTATTTCCGTGCTGAGCCCCGAAGGGGGAATAGGGCGTTTTGTCAGTCTTGTTGCATCGCTTATGATGCTTGCAGTCGTATTTTTATCGATATCAAATGTCGAGATACCGATATCCGAACCGCCTGCGTCTGGCGAAAATACGGAATATCGTTCCTCATCAGATTGGCTTATCGAACGCAGTGCACGTGAGATAGGCAGGAGCGTTTGCGAATATGTTGCAACGGCTTACGGCTACGAAGGCGCTAAGGTGAGCGTTACGCTTAACGTAGCGCATACGGATGCAATTGAGCTTGTTTGCGTGTATATCGATCTTAGGCACGTTACCGTTGTGGGCGGAGCTTATGAAATAGAGGCAGAGCTTGCAAAAAGTCTCGGCTGTGACGTGGAGGTGCTTGTCAGATGAAGCTTTTTGAAAACCGTAAAGCGCTGTTGCTTTTGTTTGCTGCGGCGGCCGGAGTGTTGCTGATGCTTATCGGCAGCGGTGGAGAGCAAAAAAAGCAAGAACGCTCGGAGGAGGCATATGCGCAGTACGTGGAAGATAAGCTCCTTTCGCTTTGCTCTTCCGTTGCGGGCGTTTCGGATTGCAGCGCTGCTGTCAGTTTTTCATGCGGATATACTTACGAATATTCCTCCCGCGGTGATATTATTGCCGTAAATAATCCAAAGGTGTGCGGTGTTGCAATAGTATGTAAGGGTGGGGAGATACCTGCTATAGAGCGCGAGCTTGTTAAGCTTGTTTCTGCATATCTCGGCATCGGCGCCTCTCAAATCTCCGTTTCTGGAAAATAGTGGAATAATTCGAATTGCAGGCGAATAGAATTAATCGGAACATAATTAAGCCGCAAAGCGGCAAGGAAGCGAGGATGGTTTATGAAAAACTTTTTCGGTAAGCTTTGGCAAGGAACTAAAAATGCGGTCCACCGCATAGGCAAGCGTAATTTTATACTTATTCTGTGCGTTTTCGGCATCGGTGTTGCTGTTTATCTCAATTTTCTTCTTTTCAACTCTTCAGGGACGGACATACCCTACGGTACTTCAAATATGGCGGATAACTACACCTCAGATGACGTGGCGGCAAGCAATTCCGCATCCGATGAGCTTGAGAATTACTTCGCTTCTACGCTCCTTGACAGACAGCGTGCAAGAGACGAAGCGTTAGAGGTGCTACGCACCGTCGTTGCATCCTCCGAAGCGCTTGAAACGACAAAAACGCAGGCGCTTGCGGACATCTCCGTTATCGCAATGGATATAGAAAGGGAAGCGAATATCGAGACACTTGTGAAGGCAAAGGGCTTCGAGGATTGTATCGCAGTTATATCGGGCAGTACCGTGAACGTGATAGTAAAGACAGACGGTCTTCTCCCGGGCGAAGTCGCGCAGATCAAGGAGATAGTCTACGAGCAAACGGGCACCGAACCCGTGAACGTGAAGATAATCGAAAAGAGCATGTGATAGAATACTGTTTTCCAGATCAAAAAAGGCATTGTGTAAATCGCACAATGCCTTTTTTTGATTTGATTTATGTTTTATGTTGTTATCATTTCCACGTATCAGGTCCTGCCGCAAAATCCATTTTGTTTACGTTCAGGTTTTTGGGTACTGTTTTTACCTTTTCACCCCATACGACACCCGCGGTCTCTACTTCGGTAATAAACTTTTTGATTTCTGCGGGGTCTTTGCTTATCATCAGCTGAATATAGCGCCATTGGAAACGGGATCTTTGAACGAATTCGAGGCGGTCTCCCGCCATTTCCTCCGCTTTATCCCAATACTCGGTGAATTTGCTTTGATTATTCATATAAAATAGCTTGGTCGTGGCTTTGAAGGGACTGTCATATATGTTTTGACAGCCCGTTGCTGCCTTTTCGCAGACCTCGTCAATATACGCGCGTATGTAGCTCCAGCCTTCACCGTAATAAGCTGCAAGGAACTCATTCATATGTCTGTTATATTCTTCTTCACTCATCATTGGGTCCGTTAAAAGCTTTGCAAGCAGATAAGCGCGCAGCTCGGCAAATTCTCCCGATGCCGACATATAGTTTCCCTCGGGGAATACGCCTTTTACGTTATTTTCCGCATAGAAGCGCATATTTTCGCGGAGCACGTGAAGATTGGGGAACGTAGGAATTGCAAAACGGTAGTTTATGGTGTAATCCCAGATGTAGATATTGTCGCATATCTTGCTCCAGGCGAGCAGATCCTCTCGAAAAGCCTTGTTTTCGGGGCATTTTTCTGACGTGAGAGGCTGTGTGAAATGACAGTAGAACGAGCATAGACGTATGCAAACGTTTTCTGCGGGCTTGGTAATTGCGGGAGGCGACTGAGACCAGGAATATGCCAGCGTGTCAATGATGACGTTTGGATAATCCTTGGCGATATCCTCAGCAACAGCATTTACAAAGCGGATAAGCGGACCTGCCTTGCTCCGCTCCTTTTGAGTTACCGCATAGCAGTTTGTGCACGTACAGTAATTGCTGTTGTCGTTTTGAGAAACTGAGAGCAGGGTGGTATTTGGATTATTTTCCAGTATTTTTCTTACAGCCGCTATTGTCTTTTCGAGAACCGCGGGATCCGTAAGGCAGGGCTGCTCTGTTTTCGGTGTGCCGAGCAGCTTATTAAAGGTGTGTACCCAATAACCGTTATAGCCGAGGCTTCCGCCCCATTCTCTCTTGAATTGCCCTATCCACTCGCTGCAGTTTACTCCGTTTTTTACACACCATTGATACTCTTTCTGCACGGAGTATCCGTCTATCTGCCTGAGGTAAAGCACGGGTGAGAATTCATATGTTTCGGGTTCTAATACTATATCTCCCTCATAGCAGGTCTCAAGCGTTGGGGTGAAGAAGCGCATTCCCGCCCACTTTTCAAGAAAATTGAAAACTCCGTAGAGTATTCCGCGGTCATTGCCGCCGCAGATCGTCATTCCCTCGCCGGTTGAATTGCTTATCACTATTTTGTACGCATCGGCACCAAGGGAGGGGTCTATTTTCAGTGTGATCGGGTATCCGTTATCGCTTTCGGAGATATTCATTTCGCCAAGATACTTTTTCAGCTGTATTGCGGCATTTCTTTCTGCAGGTGTTTTTTCGTTGATAACGTTGACAAAATAAAACTTCTTGCCGTTAACGAGTATCGCCTTATGGCTGTATTTCGTTTCTTTATCAGGATCGTAATTATCCATATCGTTTACGGGCCCCTCCGTATCCTGAGGTTCGGGTTGAGTGTTAACCGTCGTTTCCGGCGGGACTTTCGTTTGTGTGTTCCCGCACGAGGTAAGAAAAACGGGAAGCAGCATAAGTATACACAAGCATATGATCAGAACTTTTTTCATATCGCTTCTCCTGAAATGTAATTACAGCTTTAGTTGAAAAAGTCGGCATTTCCGTCAAATTCCAGAACCTTATCTATTGTGGTAAGTCGGAATGACGCATTCCAGTTGCCGTAAACGTCATTTATCCTTGCTCGTTCGCGCGGAGCGAAATTATATCTGCTGCGTACCCAGCGCGCTTGGAAGAACGCCTCGCTCTGCATACCCCATGGGCGGTGATGTCCGAGCCATAGGGAATCCTCATCTAAGTTGATAGCCAAAATAGCATTGCACCAATATCTGTATGCAATGTCTCTCCACATCGGCTTGTTAAGCTCCTTTGCGAGACGCAGACATTCGGGAATGATGGCAACGCCCCAAGGGTCTATTGCGTGATGTTGTGCGGATACTGCAGTACCGCCCGATGTATAGTACCCTATCTCCTCAAATTGCGTTTTTTCTTGATACTGAGTATCGAAGAAGAACATCCATGAGGTAAAGTAATATGCTGCCATTTCGGCTCTTTCGAGATATTTTTTATCCCCTGTGATATCGTAAAGATCAAGCGCCGCCACGGCAAACGGGTAAGCGCTCTCTTTATCAACACAGCTACAGTCAAGCGCGCCTGCTGTAACGCAAAAATCACTGATGTCGCGCTTAAAGTACAGCTCGTCCGTTTTTATTGCATGATCAAGGTAGATCTTTTTGCCGGTCAGCTTATATGCAAGACATAGCGCCATAAGCACAAAACCTCCTGCCGATCCGCCTGACGATGCCTTTGTTCCGTCCATATTCCAGCTAAGGCCGAACGCATCTTCGTCTGTGAAATTATCTATAAGGAAGTTTAGTGTCTTCTCTGCGCATTCCAGGTATTTCGGGCGTGCATATTCGGTGCTTTGGAGTGATCTATACGCGAGCATAAGCTCGTGTGCGAACCAGCCAAGATTGCATACGTCGGCAGGGAATTGCCGTACGTTTGTTATGGAACGGATATAGTTTTTCTGTAACAGCCCGTTTTCAAGCTGAGAATCGCACCACGCGTCAAGGCTGGAAAGTCCCATTTCCAGATACTTCAGTTCGCCGTTTCTCTTCCATTTTTCAATGTAATGGCGTACAGACCCGCAGCATTGGCCCGACCAGCCGCATTCGTACACCTCATAGGGCATATACTGACCGTCCTTGTCCGGACAGTCGCGCAAAGCGTTTTTTACCATATATGCACCGTTGAAAAGCCTTACCGTATGCGCTTCTATCTGTGCGTACGCGGCTCTGCGAGCGGTCTTATAGTCCATACACGCGGAATGTTTGAACGGGAATATATCGCACAATCGGTCGATAAGAGTTGCCATTCCGTAATTTTCCCATTTCGGTACGGAGCAGAATACGTAAGCCTCTGCGGTATACGCATCCCCTGGGTTCAGCGTCAAATAGTTCTCATATCCTTCGCTCAATACGTCGTGGTCGGTGTATTCAAGAGGGGTATCGGAATCGGGCCAGATTATGCGGTGGCGTTTGTCGTTATCCGCGAAGATAACCGATGCGGCACAGATAAGATTATCTTTGGAAAGCTCAGACGCAAACATCGCGCTGACTGTGTCCTTGTTTTCAAATACCGTGCACGCGGGAACGGAAACTCTGTCGGAAGAATAGGTCCACGGAATGCCGTTGTGCTCCCAGCCGTGGGGCTCGTTTCCGTCGCTGCGCTTGTTGCCGTTGTAAGAAACGGACGGGACGGTAAAACGCTCGGGCGCATACAGCGCCTCAACGTCGATCATTATCCGCACCTCGCAGGGCGCAGCTCCGTTGTATGTAAACGTACGGCGAACGCAGGCGGTGTCGGGATATGGATAGGTAATGCTCTCGTTTACAGAAAAACCGCCGCATTCGTTTCCGTCTGCGTCTAAACTTATTTCCTCTCCGGAGATAAACTTTATCATCGAAGGGGCAAGCGAAAGCTTTTGAAACAGCTTTGTTTTTTTCATTGATCTGCTCCTTTCTTGTTCGGAACTATCTTTTATTGTAGTGAAAAAAGCCGTATTGTCAATGATTTTCTCAGGTCGAATGAATTTTCATTTGTGTAATCTTCGAAAAAACAGATGAGATATGAAGCGGCTTTACTGAAATCAGGTGTTTTCAGTCTTCTGTTATTCCGTTTACGGCGTTAAGGCCGAAGGCTTTTAGGGTGTTAACTGCATCTTCCACATCTTCTGCGGTTGTAGTTGTATTGGGTAATGTGTTTTCCATTCCAAGTGCCTCGTAACGCGAGGCGGCGAAGGAGTGGTATTGAAGCACCTTTATTTTTGTTATTCCTTTAAGCCGCTGCAAGAACCTTCCGATCTTTTCACATTCCTTGTCATTGTATCCTGTAACAAGGGGATAACGTATCTCTATACTGCACCCCTTTTCCGACAAGTACTTGAGATTATCCAGGATAACGCCGTTATCCTTTCCCGTGCACATTTTATGTACCTCCGGGTCTATCGCCTTTAAATCATACAGAAAAACGTCGGTGTATGGAATTATGCCGTCGAGTACTTCCTTTTTTACGTAACCGCAGGTGTCGATATAGACGCTGATGCCGTTCTCGCACAGCTTTTTTGCAAGCTCTGTTGCAAAAGCAGGTTGCGCAAGGCACTCTCCGCCCGAAAGGGTAACGCCTCCGCCGCTGTTCTTGTAAAACTCCGCATCCCTTATCAGCAGGGATACGAGAGTATCGATATCGTGTGCAGCGCCGTAGCGCACAATGGCAGAAACGGGGCAAAGCTCCGCAGCTTCCGTTTCGCTTTTATCCTTGCAGGAGCCGCAGTCTATGCATTTTTCTTTGAATCTTGCGTTTTGCGGTACAAAGGATATGCTTTCCGGGTTGTGGCACCATAGACATTTAAGCGGACAACCCTTGAAAAACACAGTACTGCGCAGCCCGTCGCCGTCGTGGATCTCCATCCGTTTGATGCCGGAAATCAAGCCTTTCATAGAATCTCCTTATTACTGTCTCATCGAACGGGCGATAAATTCATCCTTTTCCTTTTCGCGCAGAGAGGAGAACAGTACGTTCCAGCCGCAGAGACGTACCTGCAGATTAGGGTATCTTTCCGGATGCGCTTTTGCATCCTTCAGTATCTCGGTGTCAAGTACGTTATAATGAACCGCAAAGCCGCCTTTATTAAAATAGGTCTTCAGGGTAGAAACAAGACTGTCAAGTCCGTTTTTGCCGACAGTTGCGGAACGGTGCAGGTCAATATCAACTATAGCTCCGTTTGGAGTGTGAAGGGAATCAAGCTTTGCAACGGACATCAGGTGCGCCGTTGCACCGTCTCTGTCCGCGCCGAAGGTTGCTCCCGTATTTTGCGAAAGCGGCTCGCCTGCGTGCCTTCCGTCAGCTGATGCACCCATCTTTTCTCCAAACGGGGTGCGCCAGTCGATAGAGAACAGACCAAGTCTGTAAACTCCGCCCTTCGCGTTCGGCTTGCGGCTGATAAAGCTTGCAAGAACATTGACGATATCTTTGGCAATGCCGTCGACCTCATCGTTATCCATACCGTATTTTACAAGCTTGTTTTTTGTTCTCAGACGCAGGATCTCTTCTCCCTCCCAATCGGTGCGGAGTACGCGGATGAACTCATCCATTGTAAGAATGCCGTCTTCGAACACAAGCTTTTTGATAGCATAAAGCGAGTCTGTTGCCGTGGCAAGTCCGAGGGCATTTACTGAAGAATTGTCGTATTTTGCGGTATGTTCGCAATAAACATCTCCGCCATTTTCAAGCGCGGAGGTATATGTTGCGGAAAAAACAGGCGCGCCGTGGAGCTTGCAGTCTACCTTTTGGCGGCAGTCAGTCTCTTTTATTGCGCAATTGCACAGATATTCAAGCTGGCGCACAAATTCCGCATAAACGTTTTCGTAGCAGGTGAGTTGATATTTGCGCGGAAGGCCGATCATTTTGCCGGTGATAAGATCAACCCCGTCATTTAGCGCCAGCTCCAGTGCTTTGGGTATATTAACCCTTGCGTTGCAGGAGCAGGTGATCTCTCCGTAGCCGCCGCATTCGTAACAGCCGACAACGTGATATCGCCTTGCGTCTTTTTCCTCTTCGCCAAGCCTGATGAGGGAACCTATCACCTGCTTATCGGACATAAATACTATGCTGTTATCTCCGTTTCTTACCGCATCCATTGCCTGCTCGATAATATCATTCGGCGTATTATCGGCACAAAGCAGATGCATCTTCACATTCGACACACAAGCCTCTCTGTAGGCAGAGATGAACATATATGAAAGCTCGTTGACGGAGCTTTTTCCGTCCGGGGATGTACCGCCGAGGGCAAAGGGCATATTAGCCGTTGCCTTTATGCGATCTATTTCGCGGATGTAATCGATAAGAAGCTTTTTTGTGTATTCCTTTTCGCTTTTTTTGTAAAAGGGGTAAAAAAGCTCATCCAAACGACCGAGCGTCCTTAAAAAGGTTCCGTCAAAATATTGCTGGATGTTGTAATACGCGATAGAGCACTGCATCGCCTCGTAAATGTTGGAAGGGGCGCCCGATGAAAGCGCATCTATCCCTTTTGCCATTTCATCTTTGCCGTGATTTCTTGCCTCTTTTGCCGCGCGTTTTAAAAAACGGAGAGCTGCATCGTATACTTTTGCGAGATTTTTATAAAAGCGAGACTTTTTTTCGTCATCCGCGTATCTTTTTGCATATTCATCGATACGCCGCCGCAGTCCGAAGATTCCGAGAGAAACAATGCTGTCCCATTCGGGCGATGTGTGTCCGAAATCCCAATCACCCGAAAACGCAAGAGCTTTGCGCCCGTCGTAAAGTCCGTTTTTTTCAGTCATATCTGCGTAATCAGCCTTACGCAAACTGATCACGGAATTCTGAATCCCTCCGCAATTGACTTTTACAAAGAAGCGGTTTTCAGCGGGTACGGTTATCTCGCAGTAGTCAAGCAAATGCTCAACTATTTTGCAATCCGTTTCAAATACGTCCGTATTGTCTTCTATCGCCGCCCTTGCGCAGCTGTGCGCAAAGGCAACCAGTTGTTCTCGCTTTTCCGTCATTATTCTTACCTCCGTTTGTGATATTCTACAACAATCGTATCGCCGTGTAAAGCGGAAAATACGTAAAAATTGCACTTTTCGAAACAACTATTCTTAAATATATTGATTTTGCAAGGGGCGTGTAATATAATTTTTTTATTAATCGAATGACGGAGCCGGTATGATAAAGGAAGATATAACCTCTGGAATCTTGAATATAAGCAAGCTTATTAACGTGATAAAATCGGGAAACAATAATCATCATAAACTGCTAACGGTCAATTGCAGACACAGCGATGCCTTTGTGTACGTTATTTCGGGTAGCTGCTCTTACGAGTTTGATGACGGTACGTCATTTTCCGTTGGTCAGGGGGACATTATATATCTGCCCCACAACGCAAGGTATACTATGTTTATTCACGACGAGAATTATCGGTTTATATTCTGCGATTTTCGGTTTGATTCACAAAATTCACGAAAAAGCTTTGCTTTGTCCCCAAAAAACGGACCGCATACGGAAAACCTTTTTATAAAGCTGCTTAATGTGCATTCAAGCCCCTCGCCAGCCTCGCGTGCGGATGCTATGGCGGCTCTTTACTCTGTTTATGCTTCGATAATTACTATGAAGAACGAGACTTATATCGCGGGAACGCTCAAAGAAAAAATGAGCCGTGTAAAAGAGTACATAGATCTCCACTTCAACGACGAGGCGCTCAGTGTTGCATCGCTTGCGGAAATGGTTGATATAAGCGAGGTATACTTCCGGCGGCTTTTTGCCGCACAGCACGGATGCTCTCCATCGCAATATATCCTTTCGGTCAGACTCAAAAACGCAAAGGCATATCTAAGCTATCCGTTTCTAACTGTTGAGGAATGTGCCGTAAAAAGCGGGTTTGCTTCTGCACAGTATTTTTGCAGAGTTTTTAAAAAGGTGCTTGGGATTACCCCTTCAGAATACAGAAAGGGAATTTGAACGAAAAGTGCTTCTGCGAAGAATCGCAGAAGCACTTTTTTGTATTATCTTTCCGGAGTAAAGTCCATTCTGGAGTTAAGGTCTGTGCGTTTCCATTTTATGAAGAAGTAGGTGTCTTTATTTATTGCTAAAGTTTTGCCGGGCTCGTGAACTGTTTTTCCCGTAGTCGTCCAGCCGCAGGCGATGAAGCCTTCGCGCTCAATATCAATTTCGGGAAGAGTGATAGTTGACCCCTTTTTAACGTACTCTACGCTGTCGGAAAGCCGTAGTATGCACTCATCCTCGGCGGGATTGCCTTTGTCGGATATTCTTATGACAACGGAAGACATCGAGCGCATCGTGCCGTTTTCTCTCATTGCCATTATGTAGATGGTGTTTACAGCACCGTCGGTAAGGTCAAGAGAGGCGATGTCTACCGGTATCTCCACACCTTGCGTTGCGGAAAGGGGAAACTCACCAAGCAGCTTTGAGCCGTTAAGGTATAGCACAGCCGATTTTACAGTGGAATGAGTTGTGGTCAGGCCGAGATTCAGACTGCCGGTTGCATTTGAGGGAAGTATATAATCTGCGGGGGCGCCGTAGACGACCGTTTTGTCCTTTTCAACCTTTTTTCCGTTGAGAGTTAATTCAAGAAACAGCTTTGCACTTCTTTCGTATCCTGCGCTGTCTACGTTCGGGTCGTGGGAAGCAAAATGCTCGTCTATCCATTCGATGCGTTTTTCAAACCAATCGCGCAGATAAAGGTAATCCTCCCATGGACTGAAGCTGACTCCGCCGTTTACATCCGGCTGGCGAACTATCTCTGTATGCGGACCGATGCGTTCATAGCACTGTTCGGCACCTTCTTTTATGTATGCGGCGTATATGTCCATAGAGTCCATAAAATCGTCAAGAAGCTCGCGGATAGAGTACCATCTTTCCTGCGCAAGGGCGGTAAACCACGGGTCTCTGAACACGTTTTTGAACCAGGTGTTAGAGCGGTCGTTTATCCATCTGTTATATGCTCCGCCTGTTTTTGTTGTGGACATAATGTTACCGGATGTTCCGTCAAAATCCCATATGGGTCCGAATACGATCTTGCCGTCCTTTATATGGAAGTACATCGAGCGTGCGCCGAATTCGGTATTAACAAAATAATTCCAGATAAGCCAGTAGTCTATCATTGAATCTACGTCAATATATTCGCTGTAATGCTTTCCCTTTGCGTTATGGAAGTTCGGGGACATTATTGCGTCCTCAAAATCCTGGATGAAAGTTTTGACGTAGTTGAACATAGTGCCGTTGGTGTGCAGATACATCGGACTGTCGAGTACTATGAAAAATCCGGCATTCGTTTTCCATTTTGCGCCGTCTGTATCCATGCCGTTACATATCTCGATAAGATATCCCGTGGAAAGATCAAGCTCTTCGGGGTCAAAATACGGAGAAAGGTCCACAGTCCGCTTGCCGGAGGGAAAGTTCACCGTCAGCTTTGTACTGGTGATCCAGTTAAGGTTGTGCTCCATTACATCAAGCAGCTGTGCGGTCTCGTCAGGAGTAAGTCCGTTATCCTTTGCATAAGCGTCGCCGACGTCCTCGCCGAATTCCTCCCAGTTTGTCATTTCTATTCTGTCGTCGGCTATGCGTATGCTTTCCGTCATAAGATAGAGCCCGCGGTATTCGCCGTTATAGTAAAGCGATACCCAGGTACAATCCGTATACTCTATGCCAAGCGATGCGGCAAGGTCATAAGAAAGCTTATGCCGCAGATAACTGATATCTCTCCAGGAGTTTACAAGATACCAATGCTTGCTTTCTCCGTAGCCGAAAAAGTCTGCCTTTGTATCAAGCTTGAGCTTGTAGGAATACATATTGTATTTTTTAACGTCCGGAATATTATAGGTCATATTACCGCGGCAACGAATGGAAGCACCGCCGCCGTTTTCATCGGTATACGTATTTTGATATTCCTCGAATACTCCGTTCATCTCAAAACGGATATTACAGGTGCTGTATACGTTTTTGCTTGTTACCTGTTTGCCGTCGCTTGTGGTAATATAGACCTTTGGCAGTTCGCCCTCGGGGTAGATTATCTCGTCTGCGCTCAGCTCGGGTGCATCGGTTACTGCCGCCGAAACTCCAAAAGGAGACTCCGTCTCTGCGGGCGGGGTGTAAATATTAACGGCACTGCCGCATGAAGAGAGAATCGTTGAGAGGCATATCAGGCCTGAGGTGATAGATAGCAGCAGCCTTTTACTTTTCATAAAAATACCGTACTTTCGTAGAATTTATTTTGCCATATCCATAGCAGAAAAAATTGCGGTGCGTTTGTGGCGGATAAAGAGGGAAAGGGAATTGCTTATTATTATGGATTCCCCCGGAAGATAGAGGTTTTCTCCGTCTGTCCATCCCTCCGGAATGAATCCCTTGCGCGTTTCTGTGATTTCGGGGAAAACAAAGCTTTCGCCGCTTTTGACCGTAAAAAGTGCGCTGCCGCATTTTACGGTTTTAATTTCGCTGTCGGTTTCATCATAGGCGCTGGCGCGTATAAGAACAGAGGTCATGGAATGGAAGCTTCCGTCTTCTTTAAAAAAAGGAAAATACAGTACGTTGACAGCGCCCTCGTTAAGGTCGAATAACGATACGTCAAATGTGAATTCTGCGCGGTTTTGGGGGCTTATCCGGCTGTCTCCTATTTTTGTTGCACCATTGAGGTAAAGTTCGCAGGACTTTATCGAGGATTGGGTAGTATTTACTTTTACCGTAAGCTCTCCTGCCGCATTTACGGAAACCGTGTAATCGGTCTGAATTCCGTAAATATCAAAACTGTTGCGCCTTAAAGTGTGTCCGTTTAAGGAAACGGATGTAACAAGGTTTGCATTTCTCGAGTTTGTGGAATTATCTATTTTTGTATCGGGTGCGGCAAACATAGCATCAAGCCACTTAATTCTGTTGGTAAGCCACACCTTAACATTCTCGTAATCTTCTTCAAACGTGTAGCTGTGTCCGTAGTTCACGTTTTTCAGATGCCAGTTTTTACGGCTACCGGTTTTGTCATTGCATCGCTCGGCGCTTTCTGCCATATAGTTGTAATATATATCAAGCGATCGGATAAGGTCATCCGTGAGCTCTTTCAGCTCATACCAGCGATTCTGACACAGAACGGAGAAATACGGATCGCCGACTATTTCTTTGAACCATGCTTTCTTCTGGTCCGGAGTCCATTTATCATAACCGACGTTGCGGTCATACATAGCCACTATGTTTCCCGCCGTTATATCAAAATCCCAGCAAGGACCGAAGTGTATCTTTCCGCCGTCAATATAATAGTATATTGACAGATTGCCTAACTCTATATTGTTAAAAAGCGTCCATACAAGCCAGTAGTCGACAAGCGACGCTACGTCGAGATACTCGCTGTAGTGCCTGCCCTTTGAATTGTGGAAGGTGGGAGAGAAGAGTGCATCTTCAAAATCCTGAATGAGCGTTCGTACGTACACCAGCATATCTCTGTTTGTGGCAAGCTTTTGCGGACTCTTCATTGCAACGGGGACTCCGCTGTTTGTCATCCACTCCGTTCTTCCGCCGGTAAACCGCTTATCGTACTCTATGAGATATCCGGATGTAAGGTCAAGGCTTTCGGGGTCAAAATAAGGTGTCAGATCAACGGTGGTCTTGCCGCCTGAAAGGGTCGCCGTTATCTTTCCGGAGGATATCCACGAAAGGTTATTGTTCATCGCCAAAGCAAGCTTATCCGTATCGGACCCGGACAGACCGTTGTTTTCCGCATAAGCCTCTGCAACGTCTTCGGCAAACTCCTCCCAGTTTACGGTATCTATTCGCCCTTCTTCTATTCTCAAGCTCTCCGTAAGCAGGTAAAGCCCGCGGTACTCACCGTTATAATAAAGCTCCACCCAAGTATTTTCGGTGTAGGGAAGGCCCAACGCGCCCGAAAAATCGTAAGCAAGCTTATTCCTAAGCGCGGAAACGTCAAAAAAGTTGTTTATCAGATACCAGTGCCTGCTTTCCCCAAAGCCGAACAGGTCTGCTTTTGTGTCAAGCTTTAATTTATATGAGAATTTTTTAGTTTTGCGTACTTGCTCGCGGGTAAATGAGGTATTACCTCTGCATTGAAGCTGTGCCCCTCCGCCGTTTTCGTCAGTGTAGGTGCTTTCGAAATCAGCGAATACGCCGTTCAGCTTTATTTTGAAATTACAAGGACTGTATACATTCTTTTCCGTAACCTGATAACCGTTTTCGGTGGTTATGTATACGGTTGGAACGTCATCCTCGGGATAAACGATATCCTCAGCCTTTATTGCGGTGTTATTTCTTTCAGCTTCAAACAGTGCCTCTGTGTTTTTTGGCGGTATTGCAGTTTGCGGAACGGATGGCGCGCAGGAAAAAAGAAAACACGCGGTAAGAAACACGGTAATTGCCGATAATGCGGTCCTCTTCCGTTCCATATTCGCCTCCTGAAATTAGTACATTCTCATTGAGGAAAAAACGTCGATCCGTTTCCAACGAATGAAGAAAAATTCGTTCGATCTTACGGTGAATGTATCTCCCGGCTTCAGTAGCTTTCCCTTCTGGTTTACATAGCCCTCGGGTACAAAGCCCTCGCGTACCGCAGTTATCTCGGGAAGTGTGAATTTTGTCTTGTTTTCAACGTAGTATTTTTCTCCGTTTACGTCGATGATGCTTTCATTTTCAGCGGGATTTCCTTTTTCTGAGATCTTAATAACGATGCTCATTACACCGCGCAGAGAACCGTTTGCGCGGAAGGCGGGGAAGTAAAGCACGTTTTTGGCTCCGTCAGTTAGGTCAAGAGAGGACGCGGCTATGGTATATTTCGCAACGTCTCCCCGCTTGAAGGGCTGGGAACCGAGTTGTACGCTTCCGTTCAGATAACCGTAAATTAACGTGGATGAGCCGTACGTTGTGGTAAGCTCTATTTCAAGATCTCCTGTTACGTTTGACGGAAGTATAAAGTCTGCGGGAGCACCGAAGACGGTAGTGTTATCGGACTCGAGCTCTTTTCCGTTACAGGTGAGGGTGTAGAAGATCTCGTCGCTTCTGACAAAACCGCTGTTGTCAACGTTTGGGTCAACTACGGAAAAGTGTGCATCTATCCATTCGATACGGTTTTTCAGCCATTCGTTTGTATAGTCGCGGTCTTCTTCCGGGGTGAAGCTCTTGCCTTTGTTTATAGGGTTTTTGACGTTGTAGGTACGCAAGCCGTTACGCTCCAGGCAGCGCAGATTATCGTCAAGAATATACTCATAGTAAATATTGTGTGCATTACAGAAATCGTCTACCGCTTCTCTGATGGAGAACCAGCGTTCCTGGCACTGCGATATAAACCACGGGTCTGCAAAGATCCTGGTAAACCAGGTGGATTTTGCGTCGTGTACCCATTTGTCGTACACTCCGCTTGCGGCGGAGAGTGTAACAATGCATCCGAGGGTTGCATCAAAATCCCAAACGGGACCGAAGATCATCTTTCCGTTTTCAATGTGGTAATACAGAGAACGGCTTCCAAACTCGGTGTTGCGCATAAAGTTCCAGATCATCCAGTAATTTACAAGAGAATCAACGTCAACGTATTCGCTGTAATGTGCGCCTTTGGAATTGTGGAAAGTAGGGGAGGTTATCGCGTCCTCAAAATCCTGCACGAGAGTTTTTACAAAATCGTACATCTCGGGGTTGGAGGCGAGTCTGTACGGATTATCCATCACAACCGGGATTCCCTTTGCGGTTTTCCACTTGGTTCCGTCGGTATCAAAGCCGGTGCAGTACTCGATTAGATAACCGGAAGTAAGATCAAGAGAATCGGGATCAAAATAGGGGGTAAGATCTATCTCCGATGCAACATTGTGAAGTGTTACGGTATGCTTTTGAGTAGTTATCCAGGCAAGATCGTTTTGCATTGAATCACAAAGCAATTCTGTTTCTTCGTCGGTAAAACCGTTATCCTTCGCATAAGCCTCTCCGACGTCCTCCGCAAACTCTTCCCAGTCGGTAATATCGACTCTGTTCTCGCCTATACTTACACTTTCGGTAAGCAGGTAGAGTCCGCGGTATTCACCGTTGTAGTAAAGCTCTACCCAAGTTGCGTTGGTTGTGGTAAGTCCGAGTACGGCGGCAAAATCGTATGCAAGCTTGTGGCGCATTGCGCTGATATCGCGCCAATTGTTTATGAGATACCAATGCCTGCTTTCACCCATTCCCATTAGGTTTGCTTTTG
This sequence comes from Eubacteriales bacterium, assembly GCA_045541735.1. GTDB lineage: Bacteria > Bacillota > Clostridia > Oscillospirales > CAG-272 > RUG12395. The sequence goes on along the minus strand of JAZQJQ010000141.1, from coordinate 1,563 downwards.
TATCAAGCTTCAGCTTGTAGGAATACTTGTTTACGCCCTTCATTTCCGGGTTGTTGTAGGATGCGTTTCCTCTGCAACGCAAAAGTGCAGCGCCGCCGTTTTCGTCCGTGTAGGTGCTTTGATATTCCGCAAAGCGTTCGTTAAGCTCAAAGCGAACCTCACAGTCGGTATATTCCTTTTTGCTTGTTACTTGGAAATTGTCGGCGGTAGTTATGTATATTTGGGGAAGTTTTTCGTTTTTGTAAACTATATCTTCGGCGGTGATTTTCGTGTCTTCCGCCGCAGGTTCATCAAAGAGACTAGAAGTAGTTATTGCCTCATACGGTTCCTTTATGGGATTTCCGCAGGAGGAGAGAAGGGAAACGGTGGCAAGAAGAACCGCAACAACAGAAACTGAGCGTTTTTTCATATTTCAAACCTTTATCGTAAAATCACAGACGGCAAATGCCGTATAACTATCCATTATCATTATACAGTATTGCTACAGAAAAATCAACATTGAGTTAACGTAAATATACAAAAAAGGGATGCAAAAAAACTGGTTTTTTACATCCCCTTTGAGCGAAGCTTATTCTTCGGCTTTATATTGGAGCAATATCTCGCAGATCTCGGATACTTCTTTTCCGTTTCCGGGTGTCAAATAGATCTTGACGGTGCTGACCTTGGTGCCCTCCGGCAGATTTGCCAGAGATATGACGTTAGATGCACGTGCTGCTGACTGTGCGCGTACGTCTTTTATGACGTATTCGCCGTTTATCTCAAGCGTAAGGCGCGAGGGGACAGTATCCGTATCGGTACCGTTATATATCCATACAAGATAAAGCTCGCGCGGCTCGTCAAGCGTTACGGTAACGGATTCGCCCGCCTTGAGAGTAACGGTGCCGCCCTTTTCGGTGGAAAGACGTTGATCGGTAAGCACTGAAGCGTCCTCGCCCTTTGCGTCGGTCGTGACGTTCACACCGTCAAAAAGCTTATACATACCGTCCTCTCCGGAGGGAAGGGGAACTCTGCCGATGTTGGGACCGAAGCAGTAAAGCTCGCCGTCCTCACCGAAAATGAGCTTATCAACGCAGGGCGTACGGTTGCCGCTGGGGTTCTTGGGGTCAGTATGCGTGTGGTAAACGGTGTATATCTCCGTTCCGTCGGGGGAGAAGAAGTAATTGTTGTGTCCCGTTCCCGAGCTCTTTACTCCGTCGCCTTGAATTATCGGGTTGGTTTCGGATTTTGTATATTCTCCGAGCGGGCTCGTTGATGTTGCATATCCGACGCTGTAGCTGTTCGTTGCATATCCGTTTGCGGAGTACATAAGGTAGTACGTGCCGTTATGCTTCAGCACGCAGGGCCCTTCGTTCCAGATATAGTTACCCGTTTTGAGCTCCCAGGCAACGTCGGGAGTGGTGAGAAGCACGGGCTCACCTATTACCGACATAAGGTCAGGTGCGACCTCGATGCCGTAGGACTGGCTGACGTGCTTGCCGTTGATAACGTTTTCGGAGCAGTCGCGGGAGTAGTACATATATATCCTGCCGTCGTCGTCAAAGAAGAGGCTGGCGTCTATGATGC
>JAZQJQ010000140.1:0-4547 GCA_045541735.1 Eubacteriales bacterium | reverse complement strand
GTCCAAGTTAGGTTGTCCCCGTCGGCGCCGCAGGTGCCGGAAGCTATAACTTCTCTGATCACCACAAAATTATGGCTATTGTCTGCTGCATAAGTCTGCGCTGTACTTTCCTCATATCCGTAGATGGTAAGTGTATCAGGGCAGTTAAGGAATACAGATCTGCTAAACTCGACATTTTTTGATAAAACAGTTACACTTGTAAGTGAGGAGCAATAATCAAATACAAGATATCCGATGTTAGTTACGCCTTCGTGTATCACAACACTTGTAAGTTTAGTGCTGTGATCGAACGCCCCGTTTCCGATAACCGTTACATCCTGGGGAATCACGTAATTTGTTTCGGTTTTGCCCGCAGGATACTTCACCAAGGTGCTCATATCCTTGGTGAATAATATACCGTTATCATCCGCATAGGCTGTGTTGCTGTCAGCCACATCAAAGGATGTAAGTATCTTGACCCCTCTGAAGGCACTGTTGCCTATACCGATTACAGATTCGGGTATCACTATGCTTGTAAGCGAATTGCAATAAGCAAACGCGTAGTTACCTATAGTTGTTACGCTTTCAGGTACCTCATAGCTTGTTGCACTCTTGCCCGCGGGATATGCAACAATAGTTTTCATATCCTTGGTAAACAGTATGCCGTCAACATCCGTGTAAACAGTGTTTGCATCTGCCACTTCAATAGCTGTAAGCTTACGGCAGTTTCCACCGAAAGCATCCTCACCTATGCTCTTTACAGAGGCCGGTATTGCAATGCTTACAAGCGAATTGCAAGACCAGAACGCACTCCCTCCGATGTTTTTTAAGCTTGAGGGCATATCTATACTTGTAAGTGCAAAGCAATATGAGAGTGCGCCGTACCCTATGCTTGTCAAGCCCTCCGAGATTACTATGTTTTCAAGCAAATAGCAATTAAAGAACGCATTTGCTCCGATATTTGTTACACCTTTTTCGATGATAATCTTTTTAATATCAGAACGGTATGAATCCCAGGGCACAACTGAATTGCGCGCAAAATCCTCCATAGCTCCCTTGCCGACGATAAACAACTCACCGTTATCATAAAGCACCCAAGTAAGATTATCTCCATCGGCGCCAAAATCCCCGGACGCAACCATACCGTCAAGCGCAACAAAGGTATGATCGTTTTCGGTTGCGTATGTTTGTGCGGTGCTTTCCTTGTAGCCGTAGATGACAATATTGTCCGGACAATTTACAAATATATCATCACCAAACTCAACGTTTTCGGAAAGAATTGTTACACTTTTCAAAGAATAGCAAAAACCAAGTGCATAATGATCCATATATGTTACGGTTTTAGGAATCTCTATGCTCTTAAGTGCGGTGCAAAAATTAAAAGCATCATAACAAATATATGTTACACCATCTGGTATTTTTATATTTTCAAGTGAGTTGCAATTAGAAAAAGTCCATGGTCTAATGCACGTTACGTTTTTAGGTATATCTATACTTGTAAGTCCGCTGTGCGTAAAAGCATATTCGTCAATATTTGTTACAGTTTCAGGGATATCTATGCTTGTAAGGGATGAACATCCATTAAACGCATAGCTACCAATGGTCGTTACGCCCTCAGGTATCTCTATGCTTGTAAGTGCAATGCAATTAGAAAATACTGAATCAGCAATAATCGTTACTCCACTCGGCACTTTTATGCTTGTAAGGGATGAGCATTCGCAGAACGCAAGTTTCCCAATAATTGTTACTTTTTCTGGTATATATACGCTTGCAAGGGATGAACATCCACGAAATGCATGGTCGTATATGGTCGTTACGCCCTCAGGTATCTCTATGCTTGTAAGTAATTTGCAAAAAGCAAACGCCGATCTGCCGATACTCGTTACAGAATTAGGAATCGTGTAGCTTGTTCCCGGTTTAGCTGAAGGATATGCAACTATCGTTTTCATATCCTTTGTAAACAACACCCCGTCTACATCCACAAAGGCCGTATTATCATCAGAAACTTCAAACACAGAAAATGCAAGACATTCACTAAAAGCATCAGCGTTAATGGTTATTACACTTGAAGGCAACTTGATGCTTCCAAGGCGAGAGCAATACATGAAAGCTTCGTCGCCAATACCGATTACCCCATCGGGTATATCTATGCTTACGAGCGAATCGCACGCAAAGAACGCGCGGCTACCTATGTTGGTTACGCCATTCATTATAGTAACCTTGGTTATATTTGAACGACAAGAATCCCATGGCGCTCGCTCAGAATTGGTCCAATCCTTCATCGCTCCGGTGCCGCTGATTACAAGCTCACCGTCATCATATAGAGTCCAAGTTAGGTTGTCCCCGTCGGCGCCGCAGGTGCCGGAGGCGGTCACAGTGCGCTCGGGTTCCGTTGCCTCGGTGGATTCGGGAGCCGTTGTTTCGGTTGCAAATGCCTGCACGGCAAAAACGGAAATCAGCGCCGCAATTACCGCAATAAGCAAAAGCACCTTAAAAAGATTACTCTTCATTATGTACCTCCAAAGTTGTAATTATATTTACAAAATGGTTATAGCTATACATATACTATTATATTACAACGCTAATGTTTTTTCAATATATGCGATATTTATTTATTACACAATAATTAACCAATTGCAATAATTTTGCGTCAATTATTGCAATTGGCATATTTAAAGGCGCAAAAAGCGCAAAATGCATAAAAATCAAACCCAGCTCCTTTTTCAAAAAGAAATCCGCCCCGCGCTCGGTGAGCGCGGGGCGGATTTTTGCAAATTACTTTTCCAGATCACCAACGTAAGCCCTCACGAGCTCTATCCGACCCCCCGTGGGGTCATTGGTGCTGGTGTAGATATAGAGATGATCATTGTGGATAAGCATTCCGGGCCAGTTGCCGAATTTACCGTCTGCAATGCCGAAAGGGTCGTAGCTTTCTGTCCAATCCGAAGCATCGGCATTGGTTATATCAACACCCTTCTTGGTCATTACTATCTTTGTTAAACGGCAGCTATCGGTATTTGTGTCAATATCTGTACCGTCGATATTCTCTTCTGTTTGGAACGCAACAACGATACGTCCGTCGGGAAGCTCTACCCAATAAGGCGCACCGCCCCAAGCATCATTGCTCGGGAAGAAGCATCCGGTAAGACCCTCCCAGTGCATTCCGTCTTCGGAGTAGAGCAGATAGGGCAGAAGATTGCTGCCGGTCTCGGCGTAGAAGCGTTTAGTTTCAACGCTCATAAGATATCCGCCGGAGGAGAGCTTATCGACTATGGGCATACCGTTGCGGTCGGTCTTGCCCGTATCATCGGAGGTGTATTTTGCCTGCTCCCACTGTTTTTTCGTTTCGTTCCACTCGAAAATGTCGGTGGAAGGGATAACGGGCTCATCGTACACAGTCTTACCCACTGCAAAGAAGCAGGTAAGTTTGCCGTTAACGTAGCAGAAATCAGGCTCCCAAAGTCCCCACGAAACACCGCCGGTGAGTCCGTCCTGCTGCAATTCACAAACTACGGAATGCGGGTAGAAGGTCTCACAGTTGTCATCGCTTGCGTGGATGCGGATAGAAGAGTAGCCATCCGATGCGTTCTGATCGTTTGAGCGGTATGCAATAAGTATCTGACCGTTTTCAAGCTGAATAATATCAACGTTGGCAAGAGTTTTGGTCTGATCCTCGCCGTAGAAAAGCACCCTGACCTCTCCCCAAGTAAGTCCGTCATCCTCACTGAATACAGCCTTCATACAGCGTTTTCCGCCGTTTGTGGAAGGCCAAGCGCAGATCATCCTGCCGTCTTGAAGAACGTACATACGTGAGTAAGCGCTTCCTGCGCTTGATGACGTGCTGTACTGAGCAACGGTAATGGGGTTCTCAAAATTCAGACCGTAGTAACCGCTTTCGATAGCTCCGCTCTCCTTCCCGTAGGCGATTGCAGCATCGCCGTACTTCATCATTGCCTTTACAAGCTCGCCGAGGGCATCCGTGCCCTGCTTGCTTGCCGCGTAGCTTTCAACGCTGTAGGTAAGCACCTTACTTACCGCATTGCCGTCGGCATCGCGGACGGTAGCCTTGATGTTCTCGGACATATGAGTTGCGGAGAACTTATCAAACTCCACTACGTACCAGCCATACGTCTCATCGTAGCCGAATTCGTCGATTCTGTACGTATGTCCGTACATCTCGACCTCTACGTACAGTCCGGTAATATCCGCCGCTTCGAACTTCATCTCGACGGTGATATTCTCTCTGAGTTTAAGCGCCGCGGACTTCCACTTTGCCGTTTCAACTGCGGGGGCATCAACTCTGTCGGTTACGTTTTTGAACTCTCTGGTGTCCTGAGTTGCCCAAGCCTTCTGTGCATCGGTAAGATCCGCATTTGCAAGTGCATCGGTTCTGTAACCGGTGTACACCTGAGTTGCGGAACCGTAGTTGAGAAGGTCTACGCATACCGTTGCAAGTGCAGTCTTTTGGGTGCACTTCTTCAGCTGATTGTAGCAGTACTTTGCTACGCTGTAGCTTACGCTGTTGCTTGCGTAGTCCTCACCGTTAAACGCAGCGTGGAGAGTTGCGG
>JAZQJQ010000139.1:0-12849 GCA_045541735.1 Eubacteriales bacterium | reverse complement strand
GTCTTTGCAGATGTACCAGGAGCAACGCCGAAGAAGCCGTTTTCTGGGTTGATTGCCCAGAATCTGCCGTCTTCACCAACGTGGATCCAAGCGATATCATCGCCTACGCACCATACCTTGTAGCCCTGCTTAGCATAGACTTCAGGTGGGATGAGCATAGCGAGGTTTGTCTTACCGCAAGCAGATGGGAATGCTGCTGCGATATACTTTGTTTCGCCCTGTGGATTTTCGATACCGAGAATGAGCATATGCTCTGCCATCCAGCCCTCGTTACGTCCGATATAGGAAGCTATACGAAGAGCGAAGCACTTCTTACCGAGAAGAACGTTTCCGCCGTAGCCGGAGTTAACGCTCCAGATGGTGTTGTCCTCGGGGAAGTGAACGATGTATCTGTTCTCTTCGTCGAGGTCTGCCTTTGCGTGAAGACCCTTGATGAAGTCAGCGGAATCGCCGAGCTGCTCAAGAACAGCAGTGCCTACGCGGGTCATAATGAGCATGTTAAGTACAACGTAGATAGAGTCGGTAAGCTCGATGCCGTACTTAGCAAAGTCGGAGCCTACAACACCCATGGAGTAGGGAATTACGTACATGGTACGTCCCTTCATAGAACCCTTGTAGAGCTTGGAAAGCTTCTCGTAGCACTCCTTGGGATCCATCCAGTTGTTGATGTTACCTGCATCCTCTTTCTTGGAGGTGCAGATGAAGGTTCTGCCCTCAACGCGTGCAACGTCGTTTACTGCGGTGCGGTGGAGGTAGCAGTTGGGAAGAAGCTCCTCGTTGAGCTTGATGATCTCGCCGGTTGCGCAAGCCTCGGCGCGAAGCTTTTCAGCCTGCTCCTCGGAACCGTCGATCCATACGATGGAGTCGGGAGTGGTCATAGCAGCCATTTCTGCGATCCACTCGTTGATGTACTTGTTCTGTGTCATAGCGTCTCCTTTGTTTATGTGAATGTTTATTATTTATCAATCTAATTTGGTCCAACTTTCTCCGTATGCCATTATATCTTGATTTTGTCAAATATTCAAGACTTATTTTGATTTTTCGTGCAAATTTACATTTTGTTCAAATATATTTCAGTTCTGCGGTTGAAAACTGTTCAGTTTTTATGTATAATTATTCCAAATAGATACCGGTGAAGGGAGGAGGACAATGGAGCGTATCTTTTCAGCACTCAAACGCAATCTCCGCTTTGCTTTCAGTCGGGTGTTCCGCGGCTGGCGCGAGTATTTTTGGTTCTTTGCTGCTCTTTTTATGATCCAGAGCGCACTTTGCCTCGTTGCTTTTTCCTTTGACAGCACTCTCGTTTTGCGCGCGGGCGGTAAAACTGAGGGGGAGAGCTGGCACGTTTGCTATATGGATCTGAATTCCGAGCAGAAGGACGTTATACTCGGGACCAGACCTTCGCGCGCTGCACGCGGTTATTATGAGAACGCATTTATGAAAAAGCATACCGTAAACGGCGAGGAAAGGTTCGAAGTTTACGTTCGTTTTACAAAGCCGGATCAAGCCAAGGCAAGGGAATTCCTCGCTCAGGATGTGGAGCGCTTTCTCGGTATGTTCGATGATGACGGTTCCGTTTCCGTGAGATATTCTCCGGAGTACAGGCTGTATCTTCTTCAAAAAGATAATGCGGCGCTGACGGCGCTCGGGTTCGGAATTGCCTTTTTGATCGCGCTTCTGTTCCTTTGTGTGCTTTACGGTATTCGTACAAGGCAGGAAAGATTCGTATTCGGCGTTTACATAACCTGGGGCGCGGACACACGCAGACTTGCGCTGACCTCCGGCACAGAGCTTTTTGCTTGTACTCTTACTGCTTTTCCGTTTTCCGCCGCTTGCGGTGCGCTTGCCGCTGCAGCTTGCTCACAGCTTGCGGGAGGTGTGTTTTACCTTAAATTCAGGTTATGCTTTGCTGTGCTTTTATGTGCGGCTGCGGCTTCGTTCCTTGCTGCATATATAAGAACGCGCGTACTCGCGCTTTCTCCGCCGGAGGGACTTCTTGCATCAAGTCGAGGTGCGGATATAGTCTCCTCGCACCGCGGTTCCGTTATCGGTGTACGTAAGGCTTTTCCCGAGGGCTATGAGCGCCTTTCTCTTTGGCGCTTCAGGGGATTTATATTCTCTACCGCGCTTTCCTTTGCCGTGTGTGCCGCTGTCTTCTTCTTTGCTGTTACCTGCTCCGATTCCCTTGAAAAGAGCCGCGCTCATCTTGCGGAGTACGGATCGGAATACACACTTACACTTGCCGATGGCGCAGATCATTCAGTTGCATACGATGCGCTTATGAAGATAGAGGGTGTAAAGCACGTAAGCGAGAGGGCGCCGTTTGACGATGCGCGCTTCTATTCTCATCTCGTTTCAATGGATTCCTCTTCTGTGAAAAAAGCGGGACTAGCCGCTGCAAATCCTTATCTTGACGGCGAGAGCATTACCGATTATTTCAGAATATTCGCCTGCAACAGCACAACCGCGGTAAGCCTTGCGCATGTTTATGAGGCAGAGGGTGATGCTGCATCGTTTACGGGAGGCTACGACGTTATCGTCGGAGAGACGTCAGAGAATGCCTCCGCATATTCGTTTAAACCCGGAGATAAGCTTACTGTGTGGATATACGTAAATTCACGCGGAACCATTGAAGATGGTTCTGCTGGAGTATATAAGATCTCCCAGATGGCCGAAAAATACATCTACAAGACCGTTGATCTTACGGTAAAGACGGTAATAAAAAATGCCCCTTCCGCAAACGAGGGTTTTGCGCTCTACGTTTCTGACGAGCTTTATTCACAGCTGACGGCTAAAACACCCGAGCATACGGTATTTGATATTGCCATTGATACGGAAAGCAATGCAGCAGCCGAAATAAGGGCACTTAATGAGTTCTGGTCGCTTGGCACGGTCGAATATTCGGGAACACAGACGGATACTGCTGAAAAATCCGCCGAGGCGTGGTCGGAAACGCTTGTGTTCACTGCTTACGCTGTAGTCGCTGTTTCGTTGCTGCCGCTTATCTACTCGCTTGCACTCTTTTACCGCAAACGAGGTACGGAGATGGCGATACTGCGCGCAATGTTTGCTGAAAACAGAATGATTATCAAGATGTTTATAACGGACATTCCCGTGTTCTTTGCATCTTGCGTTCTTATAAGCCTTCCGCTTTGCTTTGTGTCGGTAAAATGCGCTGCCGCATTCTGCGACCGCGTGCTTCCGAATATCTTCTTTGCCGACTTGCCCGTCATTACATCTGCAAGCCCGAGTCTTGCGTTGTTTGCGGTAATACTTGTGTCCTCATTTCTTGCCGTTGCCTCAGCAGTACTTGCGTGCTGTGTACGAGTGGCGAGGGATACGGAAACGGATGAAAAAAATCTATATGCGGAGTGATATTATGTCTGAATATATTCTTGAAGCAGTTGACGTTATCAAGCATTATAAGCAGTATGACCAAGTGGTTTATGCCTGCAACCGCGCCAATTTGAAGGTCAAGGACGGAGAGTTCGTTGCGATCGTGGGTTCCTCCGGCTCCGGCAAAAGCACATTCCTTCATATCTGCGCGGGACTTATGCGCCCAAACGACGGTAAGATAACCATAAGAGGTACTGACATTGCAAAATTGAAGTCAGATGCGCTTGCGCGGTTCCGAGGCAATCATATCGGTATCGTTTTTCAGAATCACAATCTCATACCGCAGCTTACGGCTCTTGAAAATATTCTTGTGCCCACTGTTATGTGCGCAAGGGAAGACCGCACCTATGAGGAGCATCTGAAAAAGCTGATATCTGCGCTTGATCTTGAAAACCGACTTCACCATCTGCCCTCCGAGCTTTCGGGCGGTCAGCAGCAAAGAGTTGCGCTTGCCCGTGCGCTTATAAACCGCCCGCAAATACTGTTCGCGGACGAGCCGACCGGAAACTTGGACAGAAAAAATTCCGAGGAGGTCCTTCGCCTTTTTACGGAAACGAAAAACCTTCTCGGACAAACGCTTGTTGTAGTTACCCACGATATGACGGTGGCAGATTGCGCCGACCGTGTACTTGAGATGCGCGACGGCGTTCTTTACGAGTTGTGATCAACGCTTTTTTGTAAATCTGACAGCTATCATAGCAATAAATAGAGTAACGCCCAGTATTATCCAAAGGAGACCTATCTTTTTCCTGCAGGAAAATGAAAAGGTCTCCTTATTGTTGTTGATATCGGTCATCTCGGCAGCCGCCGCAATCTCCAGTTTGTAAACGGGAAAATTCAGCTTGCGCGCGGCAGTGCAGGTCTTTTCGATTGTGTTGATAAGCTTTGACATTTGTTAACCTCCGCTTTTTCGTTAGTTTTCCCTCTGCGCTTCTGCGTATGCTTTGGCAATAGAGGTTAAATAAGCCAAAAAAATCTTTATTTCCCCTTTATTTATCTGAAATGATAGTGTATAATAACAAAGATACAGACTTAATTTAACGGAGTTGCCATGATCTTTTCAAGTCTTGAATTTTTGGAGTTTTTTCTCCCGCTGACTTTGCTCGTATATTTTTTACTGCCGCCCGTGTGCCGCAATCCCGTGTTGTTCGTTTTTAGCATAGTGTTTTACGGATGGGGCGAACCGACTCTGGTATTCTTGATGCTTGCGACCCTTGTCGGGGACTGGATATTCGGTTATTTCTGCGGCAAGTACCGGGAAACAGATAAGAAAAAGGCAAAGCTCTGGCTTGTTATTTCCTGCATCTTTAACCTCGGTATACTCGGCTTTTTTAAATACTATAATTTCTTTGCCGATAATATCAGTCTGCTGTTCGGCAGATATATACTCCCCGAGCTTGACATTGCGCTCCCCATAGGAATATCGTTTTATACCTTCCAGGCAATGAGTTACGTTATAGACGTTTACCGCGGTGATGCGGAGCACAGCAAAAAGTTTGTATTCTTCGGCACTTACGTTGCGCTTTTTCCTCAGCTTATTGCCGGTCCCGTTGTAAGATACAAGGATGTTGCCGATCAGCTTGTTTCGCGGGAGCATTCCGTAAATAAGTTTGCTTCGGGCGTGAGGCGTTTTGTGTGCGGACTTGCAAAAAAGACCCTGCTTGCCGATACTGCGGGCGAGATGTGGAAGGCAATACTCGCAGTACCCGATGCTGAGCGCGGCGCGCTTTCGGCTTGGCTCGGTATAATTATGTTCTCGTTTCAGATATATTTTGACTTTTCCGCGTATTCAGATATGGCGATCGGTCTCGGCAGAATGATCGGATTTGAATTCTGCGAGAACTTTAATTACCCCTATATGGCAAAAAGTATAACGGATTTCTGGCGCCGCTGGCACATCTCGCTCAGTACTTGGTTCAGAGATTACGTTTATATCCCTCTCGGCGGCAACCGCTGCAAGCCGCTTAGACACGTGTACAATATTTTTGCTGTATGGTTCCTTACCGGAATGTGGCACGGCGCTGATTGGTGCTTCATTCTGTGGGGCGTGTATTACGGGGTGATCCTGCTGCTTGAAAAATATGTTTGGGGTAAGGCGCTTGATAAGGCACCAGATGCTTTGAAGCATATATACTCACTTGTGCTTATACTGTTCGGTTGGTTTATATTTGAGTCCCCCAATATATCAAGCCCCGTGGGTTATGCAGCTTCACTCTTTAACCCCGTAAGCGCGCTTGACGGATACGAGGTCCTCCGCTCGGCAGTACTGCTCATGATAATGGCGATAGCCGCAACCCCGTACCCCGCAAAAATGCGCGAAAAACTGCTTGAAAAGGGCAATGCCGCGGCAAAGGCGGCAGATACCGTACTGCTTTTGCTCGGAATACTGTTATCCGTGGCAATTATCACGGCATCCGATTACAGCCCGTTCCTTTACACCAATTTCTGAGGGGGTATTATGAATAATCAAAACAAAAAAACCTCCCGAAAGGCATCGCTGTTTGATGCCGCGGCAACTATAATCTTTTGCGCTCTGATCTTTGCCGGATGTATTTTTACCTTTCTTCTTCCCGATAAGGATTTTTCCGAAAATGAGAATACTTCACTAACCACGCTTTCCTATGTCTTCTCCGGTAACGTAATTGAAAATCTGTTCTCGGGCGAGCTTTTTGACAGAGCGGCGGATTACTTCCGCCATCAGTTCCCCCTGCGCGATAAGATGCTTGAACTGAAGGCTCTTACCGATATGGCTCTTGTGAGATACGAAACGAACGGCGTTATTTACGGCGCGGACGGATATCTTATTCCGCGCGAGGATAACGCAAGCACTGCTTTTGTCGGAGGTAATGCCGCGGCGATAAATACGCTTCTTCAAGCCTTTGAAAAGGACGGAACAGATGCGCTGTTTGCCCTTGTTCCTCGTCCTTGCGACGTGCTTCAGAGGTATTATCCCTCCGCGTACAGCGCAGAGTCTCTTGAAAAAGTGCGTGAGATCATCCTCGACACTGCTCCTGCGCTTGATCTTAAACACGTTTTGAAGAGTGCCGCCGACAAGGGTGAGTACGTTTATTACAAAACCGACCACCACTGGACAAGCTACGGAGCGTATCTCGCCTATTGTGAGATAATGCGCAGCTTCGGTGTAACGCCGCTGCCGCTGGACAGCTTTGAGCGTGAGACCGTGAGCACGGAGTTTTACGGTACCTCTTGGTCCTCTGTGATGTCGCCCTCCGCACAGCCGGATTCGGTGGAGTTCTTCCTGCAAAATGACGGCGTGGAGCTTGTTACCGAGATAGTATACGAAAACAGAACGCTTGACGGAATATACGACCGCTCCGCGCTTGAAATGAAGGATAAATACCTTGCGTTTATGGGCGGTAACTACGGTCTAGTCAAGGTCACGGCAAAGGAATCTGCAAATAGGGATAAGCTCCTTGTCGTTAAGGACAGCTATGCAAATTCTGCCGTGCAGTTTCTTGCCCCTCATTACGATCTTGTGATGGTTGATCCGCGTTATTATAAAGAGTCCGTTTACGAGCTTGCGAAGGAAGAAAAGGTTGACCGTGTGCTGATTCTTTGCGGAGCTGACGGTATGACGGATGCAAACACTTATCTTGTTTTGAATTTTGGAATTCCTAAGGAGTAATATGCTTACCTTACAAAGCCCCGTTACCGAGATAAACGGAATAGGAAAAACAAGGGCCGAGGCTCTCGCGAAGGCGGGAATACACACCGCTTCGGATCTGCTTTGGTTTTTTCCTCGCGCTTATCAGGATAGGGGCGACGTAAGAGAGATAGGCGAGGATGCTTGCGACGGATCCGCCCATTCGTTTGTGCTCACGGTTGCAACTCAGCCGAGAAGTGCAAGGCTGAAGAACCGAATGACCGTTACCAAATTCCGTGCGGCAAGCGAAACGTCAAGCGCTGAGCTTGTGTTCTTCAATCAGCCGTATCTCTCCTCGTTCTTCAAGATAGGGGAGGATTACCGTTTTTACGGAAAACTGCAACGTACGAAAACACATTACGTGCTCTCAAGCCCGGCTTATGAAAAGCTTGACGGCGATGCTCCTCCTCCGGATCTCGTTCCCGTTTACAGAATGACGGAAGGTATGACCCGCAAAGCGCTCGAAAAGGCTGTTCACGACGTTATTGAAGCTCTTGTGCCTCTTATTTCCGACCCGTTGCCCGAATCCGTGCGCAAAAGACGGGGACTCTGTACGCTTGCATATGCTTTGCGCAACATTCACGAGCCGGAGGATAAAGCTGCACTTCGACGCGCCGCACGCAGACTGGTGTTTGACGAGGTGTTCTTCCGTCTGCTCGCCGTATCCGTTTGCACGGGTCAGAGACCTAATGACGGGGGTATACGCTTTGAAGATACCGATCTTGCCGAATTCCTCGCGTTACAGCCTTTTTCCCTAACAGGCGCGCAGTCGCGTACGATCGGGCAGATCTGCCGCGATATGGGCAAGTACGGTGCTGTACCGCCAATGAACCGTATAGTTGTCGGCGACGTGGGAAGCGGTAAGACCGTGTGCGCTCAGGCGGCTATGTATATTGCCGCAAAGAACGGATACAGAAGTCTGCTGATGGCTCCGACGGAAATACTTGCGCGTCAGCATTTTGCGGATACGGAGCCGCTTATGAGAAAACTCGGGTTCAGAACGGCGCTTTTGTGCGGTTCTGTGAAGGCCCGCGAAAAAGCCGAAGTCCTGCACGGACTTATAAGCGATGATCCCAATGAAAAAATAGATATGGTAATAGGCACACACGCGCTCATTTCCGAGGGCGTAAGGTGTGAAAAGCTGGGACTTATCGTTGCGGACGAGCAACACCGCTTCGGTGTTTCGCAGCGAGCTGCGCTTTCCGAGCGCGGAGAGAGTGTGCCGCACACGCTCGTCATGAGCGCAACACCCATACCGCGTACTCTTTCGCTTGCGATGTACGGCGATCTTGACGTCAGCCGTATAGATGAGATGCCCCCCGGCAGACAAAAGGTAGATACTTTTGCCGTAGACGAAGGCTACCGCCAAAGGCTCAATGCCTTCATACGCAAGAACGTGGAGGAAGGCGGACAGGTCTATATAGTTTGCCCGTCAATTGATGAAAACGAAGCTCCAGACGGCGAGGACGAGGGCAGGGAGCTTGATGGGATACTGTTCCCCGAGGAATCAAAGCCGCCGCTGAAGGCGGCGGTAAAATATGCCGAGGAGCTGAAAAACGGAATATTCTCCGATATTCCGCTTGCGTTTTTGCACGGAAAGATGAAGCCTGCGGAAAAGGATGCCGTTATGCTTGCATTTGTACGCGGGGAGATAAAGATACTTGTTTCTACGACCGTTATTGAGGTCGGCGTAAACGTACCAAACGCTTCGCTAATGATAGTTGAAAACGCCGAACGCTTCGGTCTCTCGCAGCTTCATCAGTTAAGAGGAAGAGTTGGACGCGGAAGCAGAAAATCATACTGCGTCCTTGTTTCGGACTGCGACGGCGAGAATGCAAAAAAACGGCTCGGCATTATGAAGCGAACCTGCGACGGCTACGAGATAGCCGAGATGGATCTTGCCATGCGCGGCCCCGGTGATTTCTTTGCGGGGACGGGACAAAAACTGCGTCAGCATGGAGATACCGGATTGAGACTTGCGGCGTCGTGGCAGGATGTTGAGATATTTGAGGCAGCGGATGAAGAGGCAAGGCTCATTAAGGATAACGATCCCCGTCTTGAGGATACCGAGAACATGCGCCTGCGCGAAGCGGTGCTAAGCAGCGTAGATACGAGTATGGCAAAGCTGAATTAGGAGGCAATATGGCAGAAAACAGACCTCTTGCAGACAGAATGCGGCCGACAAGCCTTGATATGATGGTAGGTCAGGAACATCTGTTCGGCAAAAACGGCACACTGCGCCGCCTGATAGAAGGCGGAAGAATAGGGAATATGATATTCTACGGCCCTCCGGGTACGGGAAAAACGACAGCGGCGAACATAATTGCGGAAATGTCCGGACTTACTTTGCGCCGCCTTAACGCTACGACCGCATCGCTTTCAGACGTGAAGGACGTTATAAATGATACGACGGGTCTCTTCGGCTCTGCGGGCGTGCTGCTTTATCTTGACGAGATACAGTATTTTAACCGTAAACAACAGCAAGTACTGCTTGAATACATAGAGGACGGGCGAGTGGTTCTTATTGCATCTACTACGGATAACCCATACTACTATGTTTACAAGGCTGTGCTTTCGCGTTCTTCGGTATTCGAATTTAAGCCGGTTGGTGTTGACAGCATCGCGGTCGTACTGCGCCGCGCGTGGGACACGCTTAACAGCGACCGCAGACAGAACAAGATAGCCGGCGATGAATCGTTGCGCGAGTTAGCACTTCGCGGCGGAGGAGACGTGCGCCGCTCGATAGGACTGCTTGAAAATGCGTATTTTATGACTGATGACGAGCTTTCAGCCGATACGGCAAAGGAACTTTGCGCAAATTCGCTCGGAAATTACGATGCAACCGATGACGTGCATTACGATCTGCTTTCCGCTTTGCAAAAGTCCATACGCGGCTCGGATCCCGATGCGGCGGTTTTCTACCTTGCAAAGTTGCTCGAAGGCGGTGATCTTATTTCCGCCTGCAGGCGTTTGCAGGTAATAGCAAGCGAAGATATTGGACTTGCATATCCGATGGCAGCGGCAATTACCCGCGCTTGCTGTGAGAGTGCAAAAGAACTCGGGCTTCCCGAAGCAAATGTTCCTCTGAGCCATGCGGCGGTATTGCTTGCAACCGCACCCAAATCCAATACGGCACATATTGCGTATGCTTCCGCAGCAGCAGACGTGCATGCGGGCAAAGGCCAGGAGGTGCCGAAGCATCTGCAAAGTCCGCTGTTTGAAGGTTATAAATACCCCCACGATTATCGCTCTAATTACGTCAAGCAGCAGTATCTGCCCGATGATGTGAAGAATGCCGTTTACTACCGTTTCGGCGAGAATAAGACCGAGAGTGCGGCAAAAGCATATTGGGATAACGTAAAAAAGCAGTGAGGTCAGTATATGAAGTATTATTTTGTTGTCAATCCAGCAGCGGGTAAGGGCAAGGAACAGATAGCTCTTGAGAAGGAGATAGAGCGTGTCTGCCGAGAGAGAGCGGTCGATTTTGAGATATATCGTACTACGTGTACGAAGGATGCTGAGGGATACGTAAGGCGTACCGCATTGAATTCAGAAACAGGGGAAAAGCGCTTTTATCTCTGCGGCGGCGACGGTACGTTTAACGAGGGTGTAAACGGCGCTGTAGGTATTGACGGTATTGCCTGCGGTGTTATTCCTGTCGGAACCGGTAATGATTTTACACGTAATTTTACAAACAGAGATAAATTTTGGGATATCGGCGCACAGCTTGACGGCAAGACGATGAAATGCGACCTTATAAAGTACGGCGACAGATATTGTGTCAACGCGCTCAATGCAGGCTTTGACTGTATGGCTGCAAAATATGCTTCCGAGATGAAGCGTAACGTGCCCGGTAAGCTTGCATACATAGCGGGAATTGCAAAATCACTTGTAAAAATGCCCGGTGTGAAACCTAAAGTATCGGTAAACGGCGAGCAGATAATAAATAAGGATGCGATCCTTATCTGTGTTGCGAACGGCTCATATTACGGCGGCGGTTTTAAAAGCGCTCCGTTCAGCGCTCTAGACGACGGAAAAATGCAACTGAATGCAATAAGCATGGTGTCTAGGCTTCAGTTTGCCAAGCTTGTATCGAGCTATAAAAACGGAACGTTTGTTACCGACAAAAACAAAGAAATTCTCGATTATACGGTTTGCAGGAGCGCGTTTGTAGATTTTGGGTGCGATACCGCCGTGTCGGTCGACGGGGAGATAGAATATCATACTTCTCTGGAACTGTCAGTGGCGCACGGAGCTTTTGATTTTATTGTTCCGGCGGGGTGTGAACAGTCCGTAAATCCCGCACCTCCGTCTATCGTATGCGATATGACTGCGGAAACTGCCGCTGTATAAAATAAACTTTCGGGCGGATAATATACGTAATAAAAAGGAGTATATTATGAAGTTGCCTGAGCACCCTTTTTTCGTAGCTTTTTTCAGCGGACTTGCGATCGTGCTGCTGATCGCACTTGTTTGTACCCTTATAATACTGATCGGTTGAGGAATAAATTGAGACTTGATAAATACATCGTTGCATGCGGTGTAGCTTCGCGTAAGGAGGCGGCGCAGGCTGTCAGACGAAAGGCTGTCACCGTAAACGGCGAGATTGCGCGCTCCGCCGATATGCACGTTAATGAATTTTCTGACAAGATCACGTATTGCGGCGAAGAGCTTACTTACGTGCAATACGTATGGATAATGATGAATAAGCCTAAGGGCGTTATATCTGCAACTGAGGATGCGCGCGGTCAGAAGACCGTTATAGACCTTCTGCCGGAAAGACTTCAAAGGTTGGGGCTCTTTCCTTGCGGAAGGCTTGACGGAGACACAACGGGGCTTATGCTTATCACAAATGAAGGTGAGCTGGCGCACAGATTGCTCTCCCCAAGACGCCACGTCGACAAGGTCTACAGATTTACATCGGCACGGCGCATTACCGGAACCGAGATAGAGCTTGCGCAAAAAGGCATTACGCTCGGCGACGGATACGAATGTCTGCCGGCATATATAGAAGCGGACCCGGAAGGCTGCGGCGGACTTATAACCTTGAGAGAAGGGAAATATCACCAAATCAAGAGAATGTTCGGCGCAATGGATAACCGTATAACCTCGCTTATGCGAGTGAAATTCGCAGAAATAGAGCTCGATGTGTCGCTCGCTCCCGCCGAATGGCGCTTTTTGACCGATGAAGAGCTTCAATTGTTGCGTAAACATTAATGGTGAAAATGACGAAATTGTGAACAAACTGTGAACAACTCAGCTGGAATTGATTAAAAATGTAAATTATTTGTACAAGATGTACAAACGGGAGTATCAAATTTCGGAAAAATAGCCTCTTCCAATTTCGTTCGCATTCTGCTACAATATAGAAAGAAAAATTGTCTTGGTATGGTCGCCAGAAGCAAACCGTAACCAAGTTTCAAGGAGGAAATAAACCTATGGCAAGCTTGTCCCTTAAGCATATTTACAAAAAGTATCCCGGCGGCGTTACTGCGGTTTCCGACTTCTGTTTGGAGATCAAGGATAAGGAGTTCCTTATTCTCGTAGGACCTTCCGGTTGCGGTAAGTCCACCACTCTTCGTATGATCGCCGGACTTGAGGAGAACACGGAGGGCGAGCTTTTCATCGGAGACAAGCTCGTAAACGACGTTGCTCCTAAGGACAGAGATATCGCGATGGTGTTCCAGAACTACGCGCTCTATCCTCATATGACTGTATTTGAGAACATGGCATTCGGTCTGAAGCTCCGCAAGACCTCTAAGGAAGAGATCAAGCGCAGAGTTGACGAG
>JAZQJQ010000138.1:0-76009 GCA_045541735.1 Eubacteriales bacterium | reverse complement strand
TTACCGGAGTATTGAGTATCTCGTCGAGACCGTAAACGATCTCGGCGCCGTTAGCCTTGAGGAGTCGCTTGCTGCGCGCACGGGTGTGGATGTCACAGCAGAGAACGTTTTTGGTGTAAGTGAGGATGTTACGGCAGTCGTTAGCGAGGATGACTTCAACCTCGCATCCTGCCTCGGTTATAAGTTGCTTATAGTATTCAATGTAGTCAACGCCGGTAAAGGGGTGCTTTACGATGCCGAAAAGTTTACGGTATTTCTCTTCGGTCAGCACGTCGGTCCACGGGTTAACGCCTGCGGAATCGAGTGCATCCATATCAACGAGGTGGTTTCCAACCTCGTCGGAGGGGTAGCTGAGCATAAGATATATCTTCTTTGCGCCTTTTGCTATGCCGCGGAGGCAGATGGCAAAGCGGTTGCGGGAAAGTATCGGGAAGATAACGCCGAGGGTACCGTCGGGGTACTTTTCCTTAATATCGCACGCAATGTCGTCAATTGAAGCGTAGTTGCCCTGTGCACGTGCAACGACAGCCTCTGTTACGGCAATTACGTCCTTGTCGCGTATTTCTATATTCTCGCTCTTTGCGGCATCAAGCACGCTTGTAACGATTATATCAGCAATATCATCACCGGCTCTGATGATGGGAGCACGAACTCCGCGCGAAACTGTGCCGATAAGTCTTTCCATTTTTCGTTCCTCGATTCTTTGGGAATGGATTTAAAAAATTGCCACTCATTAATATAGCACAAAAAAATGCTAATATCAATATTTTGAATAAATTTTTTTCGCAACTTGCAAAATATTTTTATTTTACGATGATAAGCTCGTATTCATTGGTTCCGAGACCGATCTTCTCGCCGTGCTCAAGGCAGGTCTGCCAGTTGGATTCGGGTGTGGAATTTGTAAAGTGATCGTGCTTATCGCAGAAATCCGCCTTTGCCATATTGTCGGAAAGCTGTGAGTTGGGAAGAGGCTGCTGCTTTAAGCAGGCGTCAACGCACGCACGGTCGAGCGCAATGGGGTCAAAGGATGCAAACATACCAACGTTCGGCAGGATGGGAGCATCGTTTTCAGAATGACAGTCGCAGTTAGGGGAAATCTCGATAACGAGAGAAATATGAAATGCGGGTCTGCCGTCAACGACGGCTTTTGCATATTCTGCCATCTTGCGGTTAAGATCTGCTGCGGCGGTATCGCAGGCAAAATCGATAGCATCGAATGCGCATGCTCCGAGACATCTTCCGCATCCTACACATCCATCGTAGTTCACGTGCATTTTCTTCGTTTCGTTATCGAAGACCAGCCCGTTGTTTGCGCATTCGCGCATGCAGCGCCTACAGCCTCTGCACTTTTCTTCATAAATCACGGGTTTTCCGTCTGAGTGCTGTTCGGTCTTGCCGGCGCGGGAACCGCAACCCATACCGATATTTTTTACCGCACCGCCGAAGCCTGTCATCTCATGTCCCTTAAAGTGGGAAAGACTGATGAAAACGTCGGCATCCATAATTGCTCTGCCTATCTTTGCTTGCTTTACGTACTCGCCTCCGTTAACGGGCACAAGCACGTCGTCCGTACCCTTGAGACCGTCTCCGATAATTATAGGACAGCCGGTGGATAGGGGAGAGAATCCGTTTTCCCAAGCACATTCAAGATGCTCGAGGGCATTCTTTCTGCTTCCGGGATACATAGTGTTGCAGTCTGTGAGAAAAGGCTTGCCGCCGAATTCCTTTACGGTATCCGCAACTGCTTTTGCGTAATTGGGGCGCAGAAAGCTGATGTTGCCAAGCTCGCCGAAATGCATCTTTATCGCAACGAACTTGCCGTCCATATCGATATTCCCGATCCCCGCCGCCTTTATCAGCCTTTTCAGCTTGGAGGGGAGTCCGTCGCCGATGGCTGTTCTCATATCGGTAAAATATACCTTTGACCTTTCCATTGTTTCCTCCGTAAAGAACGGGGGATGCCTCCCCCGTTCCATTATTTTAAAGTATGCCGAGTTCTTTTGCAAGCTGCTCTGCGGAAGCAAAGGATACTTCGCGCTGTTCTCCGTTTTCCATATTGCGGAGATTTGCTTTGCCGCTTTCAAGCTCACCGGACCCTATGATAAGAGTATTCTTGGCACCCAGCTTGTCCGCGTACTTCATCTGGCTCTTGAGGCTTCGTCCCATTATATCGCATTCTGCGAAAACACCGAGCTTGCGAAGCCCATGTGTAAGGGTAACCGCGTGCTTTGCGGCATCTGCACCGAGGGGTGCGATATAGAGTACAGGCTTTTCCTGTTCGGGGATCTTCGCGCCGCACTGCTCAAGCGCGAGCACGAGTCGGGTAATGCCCATGGCAAAGCCTGCCGCGGGAAGCTGAGGACCGCCAAGCTCGGAAATAAGTCCGTCGTATCTTCCGCCGCCGCAAACGGTGGACTGAGCACCTATACCCGGGCAAATGAACTCGAACACCGTCTTCGTGTAGTAATCAAGTCCGCGCACAAGGCGGGGGTCAATCTTGTACTTTATACCCATTGCATCAAGGTCTGCGGTAAGGGTCTTGAAGTGTTCGTCGCACTCCTTGCACAGATAATCCAGCGTGCGGGGCGCACCGTTTGCTATCTCGCCGCATATGGGGCTCTTGCAGTCAAGCACGCGCATAGGGTTGGACTTGAGTCTGCCCTTGCAGGTGTCGCAGAGTTTGTCCTCATAATCCGCAAAGTATGCTTTGAGCGCATCTCTGTGCGAGGGGCGGCAGTTAGGACAGCCGATCGAGTTTATGTGAAGCTCTGCTTCGATGCCGAGCTCCTTAATAACGTCGTGTGCAAGTGCGATAACGGTGGCGTCGGCGTGAGGTCCTGCGGCGCCGAACATCTCTGTACCGAACTGGAAGAACTCTCTGCTTCTGCCTGCCTGAGGCGCCTCGTAGCGGAAACAGTTGATGAAATAGAAAAGCTTTTCGGGGAGAACTCCGCCGCATCTGCCGTGTTCTATCATTGCACGGGCTACGCCGGCAGTTCCCTCGGGGCGCAGGGTGAGGGAGCGTCCCTCTCTGTCCTCAAAGGTGTACATCTCCTTTTGGACAACGTCGGACGTGGAACCTACACCGCGCGCAAAGAGCTCTGTCGCCTCAAATGTCGGGGTGCGGATCTCTTTATATCCGTAACGCTCGCATACTCTGCGGGCAACGGATTCGATATAGTTGAATATTGGGGTCTCCTCCGGCATAACGTCGAGGGTACCGCGCATCTTCTGGATCATAATTTACCTCTGAATATACATCATCTGATAAAGCACATTTTACCATTACTTACGCTCTTTGTCAAGTTGTAGCTCTTGAAAATGAAACCTTACTTGCAAAATAAATACTTGTTTTTGAGATTTGTTCATAATTTGTTCATAATTTTGTAGTATTCTTTTACGGAACGTATCATTCAACCGTCACATTGATGCATTAGCATTTATAAAAAATCAGTAAAAGGGGTGCTTTTCTTTGATCGAGGTAAAAGATCTTGTAAAAAGCTACGGCGGCCACAAGGCCGTGCGCGGCATAAGCTTTACCGTTGAATCCGGAAAGATATACGGTTTTCTCGGACCAAACGGCGCAGGCAAATCCACCACTATGAACATAATCTGCGGCACGCTTGCTTCTACATCCGGCAGCGTTACCATTAACGGCCACGATATCTATGCCGAACCTATAGAGGCTAAAAGTTGCATCGGATATCTTCCGGAGATCCCTCCGCTCTATACGGATATGACTCCCGCAGAATATCTCGATTTCGTCGGAAGAGCAAAGGGACTGCGCGGTCCGGAGCTTGCCGAACAGATCGAAGAGGTAATGGAGCTTACCGATATCGCCAATGTGCGTGGCAGGCTTATTAAGAATCTTTCCAAGGGTTATAAGCAGAGGGTTGGTATAGCTCAGGCCATGCTCGGAGATCCTGAGATAATTATTCTCGACGAGCCGACGGTAGGCCTTGACCCCATTCAGATAATCGAGATACGCGAACTTATCCGCTCTCTCGGCAAAAAGCATACCGTTATTCTTTCAAGCCATATACTTACGGAGATAAGCGAGGTCTGCGACCACGTTATCATAATAAGCCACGGAAAGATAGTTGCAAACGATAAGCTATCCGACCTTGAGGAAAAATACACCTCCGACGGTGTACTTGAGCTTCAGCTGAAGTGCACGGAAAAGGAGATGAAAGCACTTGCGGAAAACCTGAAGGGACTTGCGGAGGATTGCGATACCTCCGTGGATGATGACGGTGTATGCCGTATCATGCTCCGCTATCTGCGTGCAAACGATATAAGAAGCGCGGTCTACTCTCAGGTATGTAAGTCCGGTGTGACTCTGCTTGCAATGATACCGCACGAAAAAACGCTTGAGGATATATTCCTTTCGCTTACCGATGGTAACGGTATCGAAGATAGCGAAGAACAGGAAGTTGCTTACGGTGATGAAGGCAAGGCGCTTGATACCGCGGAAGAAGATGCCGAAGATAAAGATGACGGCGGGGACGATTACAAACCCCTGTTCGGCTGAAAGGAGAGATAAAAATGAGTTCTGTGTACAGAAAGGAACTGCGCTCGTATTTTTGCAATATGCAGGGCGCGGTGTTTGCAGGCTTTTTGCTGCTCATTACCGGCATTTTGTCAAGTCTTTATAACTTTAAGGGACTGTATCCCTCCTTTGAGAGCGCTCTTTCGGAGACCGGTTTTATATTTCTTCTGATAGTTCCCGTGCTTACGATGAAGATACTTGCCGAGGAAAGGCATCAGCGCACCGATCAGCTTCTTTACTCGCTCCCGCTTAAAGTAAGCTCCGTTGTTCTCGGTAAATACTTTGCTCTGCTTACGGTGTTTCTTATACCAGTTGCAATAATGAGCTTCTATCCCATCATTCTGTCTATGTACGGCGAGGTGTCCCTTGTGTCTGCTTACAGCACCATAGTAGGATTTATTCTTATGGGTGCCGCTCTTCTTGCGATCGGTATGTTTATTTCCTCCGTAACCGAAAGCCAGGTGATCGCCGCTGTGCTTACCTTCGGTGCTATGCTTGCAATTTACCTTATGAGCGCTATTTCCGGCCTTATTCCCGCAACGGCAGAAGGTACACTTGCCGCATTCTCCGTTTGCTGTGTCCTTGCGGGCGTAATCGTATGGGTGATGACAAAGGATATCTGGGTAGGCGCCACTGCCGGTATAGTTCTTGAAGCGGTCGTTTTGTTCTGCTATTTTAACTTTAAGGAAAGCTTTGCAGGTCTTTTTGCAAAGGTGCTTGACAAGCTTTCGGTGTTCGACAGATTCTATCTTTTTGCAACGGGAATGTTTGATCTGAGTGCAGTTGTATACTATCTGTCCGTTATCGTGTTCTGTCTTTTCCTCTGTGTTCAGTCCGTGGAAAAGAAGAGATACAGCTGAGGAGGTTAAGTGAAATGAAAGATGTAAAGAATAAAAATACAGCCTCCGCAAAAGCTTTGAAGGCAGGAGGCTACAGCGTTGTGATGACTGCGGTAGTGCTTGCCGCGCTTATATTCATCAATCTTATCGTAAATTCTCTGCCGTCCGAGTTTATCAAGCTTGATACTTCTTCAAAAAAGTTCTTCACTCTTGATACTCAGTCTGAGGAGATAATCAATTCTGTAAACGAAGAAGTGACTGTTTATCACGTTGCCCAGAGCGGCTATGAGCTTGAATATCTTACCGAGCTTCTTTCAAGATATTCTTCCTCAAACTCCAAAATAAAGATCAAGACCGTAGACCCTGCCGTTTCCCCCAATTTTATTGCTCAGTACACCGATGACGCGCTTGAGGATAACAGCCTTATCGTTGTCAGCGATAAGCGCGTAAAGGTCGTTCCTTACGGAGAAATAGTCTATACCACTTACACGGAGGAAGAATACTACAACTACTATTACTACGGCGTTATGCCGCAGGGCGAGACCGTTTTTGCCGGCGAAAATGCCGTTACCTCCGCTATCGACTACGTTATTGCTACGGATATTCCGAAGCTGTATGCGCTTACCGGTCATGGCGAAACCGCACTTTCGGAAACTTATCTCGGTTATATTGCTGACGAAAACTTTGAGTATGATACTCTTAGCCTTATTGAATCTTCTTCCGGCAATCTTGGTGACGAATTGGTTTCCGAGATCGTGCAGGGAAGCGTTTCCGTTCCCGAGGACGCAGACATCATACTCATCAGCGGTCCCACATCCGATATTTCCGATGCCGAGCTTGAAGCGATCCTGAGCTTTGCCCGCGAAGGCGGTAACGTGGTCGTTTGTGCCGGATACAAAATAGGAAATCTTACCAATTTCGTTAAGCTTGCGTCAGAGCTTGGACTTGACGTGTGCGGCGGACTGGTCGTCGAGGGCTCTCGCGGATATTATACGCAGGCAACGTATTATCTGCTTCCCGCGCTTCAGAGCCACGAGATAACCGACCCCATTGCCGAGGGAGGCAAGCGTGTTTTGATGGCGCTCAGCCATGCGATGGTAAAGGCGGAAACATTACCCGAGGGAGTTGACAGCGTTACACCCATCCTCTTGACGAGTACTGATGCGGTGGGTAAGGCCGACCCAAATGCCACCAAGATCAGCTACGAGGAAGGTGATACGCTTGGTCAGTTCATTCCCGCAGCCGCAGTTGCTATCGGTAACGGAAAGGCGGTTTGGTTTGCTTCGGATGAGTTTTTGAATGCCCAAGCAGACAGCATGGTAAGCGGAGGAAATACCGACCTCTTCCTTAATTCTCTCGGCTGGTGTGCCGAAAAGACCAACTCCGTTTCTATCAGAACCATTTCGCTTTCCGTCCAGCCGCTTGTCATAACCGAAAAGGCTGCAAATACATGGCTTATCATCGTTTGTGCGGTAATTCCTCTCGCTGTTGTGGGCGGCGGATTTGCCGTTTGGTACAGAAGGAGGTCGAGGTAATTGAACAAGGGTATTAAATTACTTCTTGCAGTTGCCGTGCTCGGGGTTTTGATAGCAGCTTGGTTCGGTGTGCGAGGTATGTCCGACACTGTCGAAGAACCCGAGAATACTACCTCTTATATATTTGTTGTTGAGACCGATCCCGCAATGCTTTCCTTTATGGAGTACGAAGCAAAGGGCGAGACCGTTTCGTTTGAGTACAAGAGCGGTAAATGGATAAATCCCGCTGATGAATATATGCCTCTCGACCAGGCAAGGGTAGCTTCGATTGCATCCGCGCTTACTACCGTTGCGTGCAACCGCATGATCACCGCAGACGGAAATACCAGCACAGAATACGGACTCGATGCTCCCTCATACCGTATTACTATGAAATATACCGACGGCAGTACCGTTGAGTACTATATTGGTCTGCAGAATAAGCACACCTCCGAGTATTATCTTTCGTTGAAGGGAAGTACTGCCGTTTACAGCGTTAATAAGGCGATCCTTGATTACTGCAGCGATGTATATACCGATCTTCTTGCGCTTGATGAGATAGAGGATATCGATGCAAGCAAGGTGAATAAGATAGTAACAGAGTCCGTACGGGGAACGGTAACTCTTGAAAAGCTATCCCGCATCGTTACCGTTACAAATGAGGACGGAACCGCTGAAGAAAAAGAGGAAACTTATTACGTTCTGACAAATGAGGCAGGTTCTGCTGTTGAGCTTGATGCCGAGACCGGAGATGAGATAGTTGACGGAGTCCTCAATCCCATCGTACTCTCCTGCCCCGATTATCATCTTGAAGAAGCGGAACGTGCCGTATACGGTTTGGATAAGCCGATAAAGCTCACTGTCCATTATACCGAGGAGCTTGAAATATCTACCGAGAATTCCTCCGCAGGTAAAGTTCAAACTCCTATGCAGTACGTTATTACGTTTGCAACAGTGCAAAACAGTGAAACAAAGACAGATTGCTATATGCTTCTGCCCGATTCCGATATGGTTTTCTCTGTCGATATCAGTGCGTTTGAATCCCTATTTTGATTTATATTTTAGCTTTCCCGCACTTTTAAAAAGTGCGGGAAATTTTTTCGGTTTGTACGATTTGTACGATTTTAATGTTGTAGAATGTAGGCAAATTCATAGAGGGGATAATTTTGATTATTTTACTTGAAAATGGAAAAATTATGTGATATAGTAAAAATATGGAAATTTCGAATTTTGTCGAATTTCGTAAAAAACACCCTCGGAAAAGGAGAAAGGATTTGCTTAGCAACTTCACATCGGTCACTTGTGACCCATACGAACCCCGTTTTGATATGCCCTCCACGAGGGAAGAGATGCTTGCGGCGCTCGATAAGCTTGACGAGCTGCTTTCAGAGATAGCCGAGGAGATCGACTCGCTTTCCGCTGATGAGAAACGCTTGAGCGGAGAGCTTGAAACAATCCGTGACACAGTGCTTGCTCTTAGTGCAAATCGTTGAGGAGGGTTGAATGCTGAAAAAGAAGAGTATACCCGTCCGCCTCACAAGACAGCAGCTTGAAGATTACAGGTCTTTGCTCAAGGAAGCAACGGCCGAAAGGATCAGACTTCGCTTTCTTGAAAAGGATGCGGAGAGGCTTGGCGGTATCTGCTGCCCCGAAGCTGAGGCTTACCGCAATGCGATAAATGAGAATCTAGTGCGTTGTATGGAGGTAGCAAGTGAGATACAGAATTTTATAAACGGAATAGAGCAAAGCACTATACGCAGAATATTCACTATGTATTACATAGACGGATGGAGCTGGCAGAAGATAGCTTTTGCTATCGGCTCACACTGCGAATCCACGCCGCGGATCATGCATAAGCGTTATATGGAAAAAAATTTTAAAGAGTGACCAAAGGGGATGTAAAAAAGTGATTTATTTACATCCCCTTTTGCTAAAATAAAATTTCGCAAAGGTATTTACTTTGCAAAGCGAATGTATTAGAATATATTGGAAATGCTTAATCATGATGCCTAATTATGGCCGTAGGTGAAGAGATGAACGGAAAGGGTATTTACGATATACTCGCAAGCAGGTATGACGGCATAAACGCTTGCGTAGACCACTCTGCTATGGCGGATTTTTTTCTTGAGGGAGCAGAGCGGTTTTCAAGACGCCCGAATACAGCGCTTGACCTTTGTTGCGGCACAGGCAGTATGCTTTTAGAGCTTGCTCGGCGGGGACTTGATATGCAAGGCGCTGATATTTCGCCGAATATGCTTAATACCGCAAGAGACAGACTGTATCAAGAGGGATTTACCGACGTACTTCTCCTTTGTCAGGATATGCGCGACTTTGAGCTTTACGGCACGGTCGATGCTATTACCTGTTGCCTTGATTCGTTGAATCACCTTACTTCCGCCAAGGAGCTTGAAAAAGTCTTCCGTCTCGCTTGTAACTATCTCGAATACGGCGGAGTATTGTATTTTGATCTCAATTCAAAATACAAATATGAACGTATCTACGGAGATAATGCGTATATTCTTGAGGATGACGGAATGTATTGCGGCTGGGAGAATTTTTATGATCCCAAGCGCGGTATCGCCGAGTTCAGGCTGTCGGTCTTCGAAGAGCGTGAGGACGGAAGATACGAGCGTACGGATGCTGTCCAGCGCGAAAAGTATTTTTCTCACCGTACGGTACTCCGTGCATTAAAGACGGCGGGCTTGGAATTTTGCGGCGTATACGGAAATATGGATTTTTCGAATCCTACCGATACCGACGAAAGATTATATTACTTTGCAAAACGGCCCTGGGAGGACGTAAAATAAATGAGTTCAAAAATAACAAGGATAATGACCCGCGACGGCAGTGCGCGTGTTCACATTATAGAATCAAAGGACATTGTAAACGAGGGGATCAGGATACACGGTACGGCTCCTACGGCATCTGCTGCCCTCGGCAGACTCCTCACAGTTGGTTCTATGATCGGCTGTATGCTCGGTGAAAAGACCGACGCTCTCACCCTCACACTTGACGGCGACGGTGAAGCCGGAAAGCTGATAGTTTGCTCCGACTGGCTTGGAAACATTCGCGGATATATAGAAAACCCGCTTGCCGATCCGCCCTCTAAACCTAACGGAAAGCTTGACGTTGGTGCGGCTGTCGGAAACGGTATGATGCGCGTTATACGCGATTGCGGAGGTAAAGAGCCTCATATCGGTTCCGTTGAGCTCGTATCGGGCGAGATAGCGGAGGACGTAGCCGCTTACTTTGCGCAAAGCGAGCAGATACCGACTCTCTGCGCGCTCGGAGTTCTAATAGGTAAGAATGCAGATTGCATCGGTGCGGGTGGAATTATTATTCAGCTTTTGCCGTTTGCGGACGAGTCGATCATCTCGAAGCTTGAAAAAAACGCCGAACGTCTCACCGATATTTCGGGTATATTCTCCCGTTATTCGGAAACCGGCAAGGCCAACATGTTTGTTGCCGACATAGCGCTCGACGGAATTGAATACGACGTTTTCGATGAGATAGAAGTTAAGTATGAATGCACCTGCTCACGCGAAAGAACCGGCAATGCCGTACACAGCATCGGCAAAAAAGAGGCGCTTTCGCTTATAGACGAGGCAATCGCCGAGGGCAAAGACCCCGTGATAGAGGTCGGATGCCGCTTCTGCGGAAATAATTACGTGTTTACAAAAGAGGACATCGAAGAGATGTTCGACAATGATATAAATGAAGAAGAGGTTTGATGATGCAGACACTTAAAAAATCAGAAAAATTCGAAGCTGCCAAGGGACCTGTCCTTTGCGTTGTAATGGACGGTATCGGTGTTGGCGGCAAAAATGCCGGTAATGCAGTTGAAAGAGCAAATACTCCAACTCTTGATATGCTCAAAAACACCTGCCCCTGCGTTGAGCTCAAGGCTCACGGCACGGCTGTAGGTCTTCCTTCGGACGATGATATGGGTAACTCTGAGGTCGGCCACAACGCGCTTGGTGCAGGTCAGGTATTCGCGCAGGGCGCAAAGCTTGTTTCCAACTCCATAGAGTCCGGAAAAATGTTCAACGGTAACGCATGGAAGGAGATTTCCGCAAACGCAAAAAATGACGGTGCGGTGCTTCACTTCATCGGTCTTTTCTCCGACGGAAACGTTCACTCTCATATAGACCACCTCAAGGCAATGACCGAACAGGCAAAGAAGGAGGGTATCAAGACCGTTCGCTTCCACATTTTGCTTGACGGACGAGACGTTGGCGAGACCTCCGCGCTTGATTACACCGAACCTTTTGAAGAGTTCCTTGCATCTCTTCGAGACGAAGGTTTTGATGCGCGCATTGCATCCGGCGGAGGCAGAATGAACATCACCATGGACCGTTATGAAGCTGATTGGAGCATGGTAGAGCGCGGCTGGCGTACCCACGTACTCGGCGAGGGAAGACAGTTTGCATCCGCAAAGGAGGCGATCGAAACCTACCGTAAGGAATCCGGAGTAATAGATCAGGATCTTCCCGCATTCGTAATTGCGGAAAACGGAAACCCAGTCGGCACTATTAACGATGGCGACAGCGTTGTATTCTACAACTTCCGTGGAGACCGTTCCCTTGAGATCTCGCGCGCTTTTGAAAGCGGAGATGATTTTTCTAAGTTTGACCGCGTTCGCGTTCCCAAGGTCGTATACGCCGGTATGCTTGAGTACGACGGTGACCTTCACATCCCCTCCAGATACCTTGTTGCTCCCCCTGAAATCACCAATACCATGGGCGAGTATCTTGCGGGCAGCGGCGTTAACGTGCTTGCTATTTCGGAAACACAGAAATACGGACACGTTACCTATTTCTGGAACGGTAACAGAAGCGGTAAGTTCTCCGATGAGCTTGAAACTTATATAGAGATACAGAGCGACGTGGTGCCTTTCGAGCAGCGTCCCTGGATGAAGTGCGCCGAGATCACCGATAAGCTTATCGAATGTGTGAAGAGCGGGGAATATAAGTTCCTCCGTGTAAACTATCCTAACGGCGATATGGTAGGACACACCGGAAACATCGATGCAACAATCGTTTCCGTAGAGGCGCTCGACCTTCAGCTCGCAAGGCTGCTTGCGGCAGTTGATGAGATGGGCGGTATTGCGGTCATAACAGCTGACCACGGAAATGCGGATGAGATGTATGAGCTTGACAAAAAGACCGGTGAGCCCAAGGCATCCAAGAGCGGAAGCTTTAAGGCAAAGACCAGCCACACCCTTAACAAAGTTCCTTGCTACGTTTATGATAAGAGCGGCAGAAGCGACTATAAAGTGCGTGAGGATGACGGATCCTTCGGTCTTTCTTCCGTTGCGGCAACTATAGTAAACCTCCTCGGATATGATGCTCCCGTTATGTGGGATAAGGGAATTATTGAGTGATCACTGTAATAAACGGACTGCAGAAGCCATCTGCAGTCCGTTTTGTGTCGTTTTGAGTACGAAAAATCAACATTTTGCGGGGTACAGAGTTTAAAATACGGCAAAACACTTGACATAACATACGCTTTTGTTATATAATTAGCTGAAATTTTATAAGTGAAACTATGCCGAAAAATGGTGAATAATGATACTTAACAACAAATTCAAAAGATCTGCGGCGCTTTTTCTTGCCGTTGTGCTTGCAGCTTTGTCTATGTGCTTTACGGTATCGGCTGATGAGGCACAAACAAGCAGCAACGTTATCTCCGACGGAATATACAATATAGTAAGCTCTTCAAGCGGCAAGCTGCTTGAAGCTTTCGACTTTAAGTTTGACACGTACGGAAGAATGCACCTTGATAACCGCAGGGGTGTAAGCGCTCAGGAGTTCGCAATAATTCACAGAGGAAACAACGTTTATTCCATATATCCGCAAAATGACGGCGGCATATATATGCTTGAGTGCCCTCTTAATTCCGGCGAAGGTACTTCCGTTTATAAGTCTGATGCCGATGATTCTACAAACCGCTTCTACATAACCAAGAACGGTGACGGAACCGTCCGTATCCGTCCTGCCGATTCTAAGCTTTCTGCTTATTCACTTGCTGAATCTTCTACAAGATTTGCGCATTATTACTATAATCTGTGCGAACTTCAGAAGCATTCGGCATCCACCGCACAGCGTTGGAAGCTCGAAAATACCGGTAAGAATATCGAAATATCTATTTCGCTCAATAAAGACCATGATACGGTAAAGCAGTACACAGTAAACGAGCTTTTTGCCGTTGTTACTCCCTCAGTTTACGCAGATAGAGTGGTTTGGTCCACTTCCGATAAAAAGGTTGCCATTGTTGATGATAACGGTTCGTATTGCGCATTTTCAACAGGAACGGCCGTAATTACCGCAACACTCGGTGATAAGAGCGTTTCCTGCAAGGTGACGGTTACGGATAAGGAAGCCTTTGCCTGGTACAGCCAGTGTAATATGTATACCGGCGGTTGGAATGCCGTTGCCCTCAAGGATCTCTGCTTCTATTCGCAGGGTGTTTACAAGCGTTTTATGATAGACGGTTTCAACAGCAAGGCCGACTGGATGGACGAGGGATGTGCTCTTTCCTGTGCCGCTATGGTCCTTCGCAATCTTGATGCAAGAATGACCGAGGGTTACGATCTCAGAAGCGGTCAGAACGGTAATCTTGAGGCGGATCCTTATACCTGCGCTCTTGCTAATACGTATAACGACGGTTGCCGTTCTGCTACCGAGTTGCTTTATAACGATCCTATCTATACCGCTATGGGTGTGATAGCTTCCCGCTTTAAGGTCGACGGTAAAACTCTCAAGCCTTCCACTTACTATTATGCAAATAAGAAGATGATCAAGGAACAGCTTGATCTTCATCCCGAAGGCGTTATCATCGGTATGGACAGCAGTTATATGGGAAGCCACTATATTGTTATAACTAAGTGCATAAATCCCGATGCAGCTAATCCTAATGATTATCAGTTCCTCGTTTGCGACCCCGCCGCTTATGATCCCGAGGACGGAAACAACGTGCTTTTTGAGCAGTCTACTTCTTACAAGGATCTTTATTACAGATACTACGACATGTGGACGCTCACGACCTTCACTGTTGCGGATTAATGCGCCAAATAAGAAAAATTACAGAGGTGCATTGCACCTCTGTTTTGTTATAAGGAGAAATATATGCTTAATTTCAGATTTCCTACTCCGGAAGTGAAAAAAGAATTTGACGTTGTCGTTGTCGGCGGCGGTGTAGCCGGTGCTGCTGCGGCACTTGCTGCGGCAAGGGAGGGCGCTAGCGTGATTTTGCTTGAAAAAGCGGCGCTTCTCGGCGGACTCGCCACGATCGGACTTATTAACTGGTACGAGCCCCTCTGCGACGGCAACGGTAAAAAGCTTATAGGCGGTATCGGTGAAGAGTTTTTACATGCTTCGATAAAGTACTGTCAGGATACTCTTCCTGCTGATTGGCGCGAGAAGGGCGAAAGCGACGGTGTTTCCAAGCGTTACACCACGCATTTTTCTCCTAATGCGTTTGCAATAGCGCTGTTTGAGCTTCTTATCGATGCGGGTGTTACCGTAAGGTATGACACTCTTGCAACTTATCCTCAGATGGACGGAGGTGTGTGTAAGGGAATACTGGCTGAAACAAAGAGCGGATGCGAGTACTATCCCTGTAAGATAGTAATTGACGCTACCGGTGATGCGCAGGTATTCCACCGCGCCGGCTGTGAATGCGAGGACGGGACCAACTGGATGTCCTTTGTTTCCCACTACCGCAAGTTTGACGATGACCTCAAGCCCGATATGCTCGCCATGCGCCGTTGGAAAGTATCAGGCTCCGGAATGACCGGCAAGGGCCAGCCGGAAGGCTTTAAGCCTATCGCTGGAGTTACAAGTGATGAAGTGAATCTTCACATTCAGACCGGTCAGAAAATACTTATCTCTCAGCTTAAGACTATGGATAGGAATGCAGGCGAGATAACAGCACTTCCTATGATGCCTCAGTTCAGAACCATTCGCCGAATTATCGGTGATTTCACGCTTGAAGAGAGCAATATGTATGAAAAATTCGAGGATGCGATAGGCGCGTTTGCAGACTTCCGTCCGTCGAGAAGGACATCGTGGTACGAGGTTCCTTACCGCACCCTCTACTCCTCCAAGTTCCCGAATATGCTTGCGGCAGGCAGGATAATATCCTCCACCGGAGAAGCGTGGAATGCAAGCCGTGTAGTTCCGGTTGCGGTTATGACCGGTGAGGCTTGCGGCACCGCTGCGGCGCTTGCTGTCAGAAATTCCGTTACGGTGCCTGCAGTTGATGTACGTCAATTAAGAGACGTCCTTGCACATAACGGCAATATTGTAAGTAAGCCTCAGTGACACATTAGTAAAAAAACACAATAATCAAAGCGGTCGTATGTGCATTGTGACAATGAAAGTTATTGCATCGGCCGCTTTGTTTGTAAGAAAAAGCAAGACAGAACAAAAAGTCAGTTTAACACAACAAAAACGATGTGAAATTCTTGTTTGCCTATGGTAAAATCTAAACTGTAAATTATCATTTTCTAAACTTACACGGAGGAAAGTTTGATGAAAAAGACATCTTTTAAAAAGAGCCTTGCATTCGCAATGGCGATGGTTATGCTTGTTTCAGTTTTCGCTTTTGCTTCCTGCGGTGAAAAAACACCGTCCGGAACAGAGGGTGTTACAACTGATACACCCGCAACCGATGCTCCCGTATCTACCGAACCCGTAACTACCGAAATACTCCCCGCAGTATACGAGGATGCAGATTTCGAAGGTTACACCTGCTCCGTCCTGCTCGGACTTACTACTCTCGGCAGAAATGAATTCGTTACCGAAGAGTCTAACAGCGTGTTCAGCAATGCCGTGTATCTCCGTGCTCTCAAAATGGAAGAAGATTTTGGCGTTCTTTTTGAAACAGAAGAGCACTTTACCGGCGGTTTCTCTGCTAATACCGTTCTTGCTAAAGAATATTCCGCAGGTGATACCAACTACGATTTTACCATTGCTCGCAGCTACGATGTTTCTAAACTTACTGTTAACGGTCACCTTTATGACCTTATGAATCTCGAAAATCTCGATGTTTCTAAGCCCTGGTGGGATCAGACTGTAACCAATGACTCTACCATTGCAGGTTCACTTTACTTCACCTCCGGCGATATCTCTACTCTTGTTAACGACTTTGTATGCTGCGTAGCGTTTAACAAGGATATGTTCAAGGAGTACATAGGTGTTGACACCCAGGTGCTCTATCAGTTGGTTGAAAACGGCGGTTGGACTCTTGATAAACTCAATGAGTATTCCGCGTACGTTTCTGAGGATCTTAACAACGATGAGGTTCTTGATTCCCGTGATAAATACGGTCTCACCGTTTGGGACAGCCGTGTTATCGCGACCGTTCACGCTGCAGGCGGTAAGATCATCACTCTTGATGAGGATGGATACTTCACCCTTACCCTTAACACTGAGCGTAATATGACCGGCGTTGCAAACTTTATTAATATCTGCGCAAACGACTATGTTCTTAATATGTCCGGTATGAAGGGCGGCGTAGACTGGAAGACCATATTTATCAATAAGCAGGCACTCTTTACCATGTCTTCCTTTAACTCCCTTGATTACTTCCGTAACCTTGATACCGATTACGGTATCCTTCCTCAGCCTAAGACCTTTGCCGATCAGGAGAATTACTACAGCTCTATCGTAAGTACCCACGCTTGCTTCTTCGCAGTTCCTACTCTCCAGGAGGATGCAGGCAGAACCGGCGCGATCGCTGAGCTCCTCGGTTATCTCGGAAAATCTACTCTTACTCCTGCATACTATGATAAGACCCTTCACGGTACTCACATTCGCGATGAGGAGTCTGCAGGATCTATTGAGATCTGCTTCGATACCAAGGTCGTTGACCTCGGTGACTATTTCTCCATCGGTTCTTACTACTCTCAGCTTGCTACTCTTCTGAACAATAATCAGCCCGACGGATTTGCTTCTATGATAGAGCGCTTTAAGAAGTCTGCTGATAACCAGATAAAGAATACCAATACTCAGATCGATGCTCTTAAAGAAGTAGAATAAAAGCTTTACCGCCCCGGGAGACCGGGGCGGGTTTTTTATGTTCCGCAATTTCTGTCATATAGATTTTATGATTTGTCTTGAATTTATGAGTGGAAATGAAGTAAAATTAAGTAAAATAAATTTAATAGGGTGATCTTATGAATGTAAGTGAAAGGTTTTTAAAATATGTATCCTTTCCCACAATGTCTTGCGAGAGCAGTGAAACTGTCCCTTCAACCGAAAAGCAAAAGGTGCTCGGTGTAGAGCTTGTGAATGAGCTGATATCGCTCGGAGTTACGAACGCAAGAATAGACGAGTTCGGTTATGTTTATGCTAAGCTTCCGTCAAATACCGACAGAAAGCTTCCGGCCATTGGACTGATAGCACATATGGATACGTCTCCCGCCGCGGCGGATTCCCCTATCAATGCAAAAATAGTTGTATACGACGGTTCACCTGTTCTTCTTAACGAGGAGAAGGGAATATATCTCAGCGAAGAAGATTATCCGTCACTTGCGAGATATAAAGGTGAGCATCTTATCGTAACAGACGGAACAACTTTGCTTGGCGCAGACGATAAAGCGGGAATTGCCGAGATAATGACCGCAATAGAAAAGATTATTGAAAGCGACGCCGAACACGGCGATATCTGCATCGGATTCACTCCGGATGAGGAAATTGGCCGAGGCGCCGATAAATTCAACGTTGCGGACTTCGGTGCGGATTATGCTTATACGGTCGACGGAGGTGCTCTCGGCGAGCTTGAGTACGAAAATTTTAATGCTGCAGGTGTACGGGTTACAGTAAACGGGGTGTCTATTCATCCGGGTTCCGCAAAGCATAAAATGAAGAACGCCGTTACTATGGCTATGGAATTCAATTCTATGCTTCCGGCACTTGATATTCCGGAGCTTACCGAGGGATATGAAGGCTTTCATCATCTATGTGATATTGCCGGAGATATCGAGAAAACTCAGATGACCTATATAGTCCGAGATCACAGCAGAGAAAAATTTGAGGCACGCAAGGCATATTTTACTAAAGCCGCTGAGGAGTTTAATATTAGATACGGTAAAGAGTACGTAACTGTTGAGATAAAGGATTCCTATTACAATATGCGCGAGATCATCGAGCAGCATAAATATACCGTTGACAGAGCCGAGGCTGCTATGGTCAGATGCGGCGTTGAGCCGAAAATAATCCCGATACGAGGCGGAACAGACGGCGCAAGACTTTCCTTTGAAGGTCTGCCTTGCCCCAATATTTGTACGGGAGGAGAGAATTTTCACTCACGCTTTGAATATGTTTCCGTCGAATCAATGGAAAAAGTCTGCGATATTCTTCAGGAGATCCTCACCGACAGATCGCTATAAAACGTTTGTCATTATGTTTGACGTTTTAACATATTTTTGTAGTTTCTTGACAAATATTGCTGTTTTGCTTTATCATATTTTTTGAATTTTACGTGTGAGGTGCGTTATGAAAAAAGTAATTACGCTTATAATTGCGCTGCTTATGCTTTCTTCATGCAATCAGACCCCTCCGCAACCGCAGGTAACTGACGGTTCGGAAAGTACGTATGTAACAAGTGACGCGATAACAGATGATTTGAATGTACCTATGGAAAAAACTCATATACATAAGATATCCGAACTTAATACCGAAACTGTGCGCGACAGTCACGGAAGTGAATATACCACTGCCGGACTTGAAAGCAATTTCAGAGAGTATAGATCCTTGGATAAAAGCTTACTCAAGACTTCGCTTGCTTTTTATCCTCGAGTTAAACAGATGATCGACGGCAAATTTATTTTGTTCTATCAAAACGGTAATCACGGTCCGGATATTTATTACTGCCTCTCCGAGGACGGATTTGAATACGGCGAGCCTCAGCTTCTTTTTAAGGGTACAACTGATAAGTTTTACAGCACTTGCGATGCGTTGGTTCTCCAAAACGGCGACATACTTGCGGTTGCATCATACAGGCTTGCAAGCAATTATTTGAGATACCCAATGCAGAGCGGAATAGTTATAAAGCGTTCAACCGACAATGGAATTACCTGGTCAAACGAGCAGGTCATATTCCGAGGATGCAACTGGGAGCCTTCGCTCCTTCAGCTTAAAAGCGGCGAGATACACGCATACTGGACTAACACCACCGGATTATCAACCGGTGAAGGTACGTGCACCTCAACCGGAACGGCAATCGTGCGGTCAAACGATAACGGTTATACTTGGACAGGTAACATAAATAAGGCTATGTCAGGTCAGATAGTTTCTCAGACCAAGACAGAGGTAATTACCGGTGTGCAGATGTTTTCCGATCAGATGCCTGTTGCTGTGGAGCTTCATAACGGCAGAATTGCCCTTGCGCTTGAAACAAGGCTTGACCGTGTAGGAAGCTTCCGTATAACAATATCACATTCTGACGACAATTGGGCAACTTCACTTGAAGCTTTTAAGGATGTAGGTCCTTCTACAAAGCTGACAAAGTACTGTGTCGGTGCGGGACCGTATATCGGTCAGTTCGAATCCGGAGAAACGGTAATTTCATACAACAGAAAGAACAATCTCACATTCCGCATAGGTGATGACAATGCAGCAAAATTCGGCTTCGAATTTGCACCTTTTGCAGGTGTTTCCACAAATTATTGGGGTTGTTTTGATATAATCGGATCACACTCGCTCATCACGGCAAACGAATACCGCACCAAACAGGGCAGTACGGAGATAAACTATATTGTAAGCGGCAGACTTTACCTTAATCACCGCACTGATGCCAAGGCACAAGTAGTAACCGTGGACGGCGATTCTAAGGAATGGGAAAATAATACGGATGCTCTGTTTGTCGGCAGTGTTTCTCAGGCTCAGTGCTCAACGCGTTTTGCAAAGGACGGAGATAAACTTGCCATTCTTTGCGAAAGACTTGATTACCTCCGTGATCCTGCAGGGGATACTGTTTCCGTTATGATAGCACCTAAAATATCCTCAAAATTCCATTACGTAATAACCTTTGGCGAGGGCGGTGTAGTTGAATTTGTAAAATCTGAAAATGGAAATACTACCGTCTTAGATGCTTCAAAGATAAGCTTTGCCGCAAGAATTAACGAAGCGGAATCTGAAAAAGACGATCAGGCCGGATACGTCGCTGAAATGACAGTACCGCTTTCGATTCTTGAATCCGTTGATAACGAATTTGTATGCAATGTTATTCTTGATAATACAGATGATGGGAAAAAGAGCGTCAGCGATGTGCTTTCCGCCGCAGATACTAAACGATACAACACTTGGTGCAAGGTTCGTCTTGCCGATTGATCATCTATTTTCTAAAGCAATAAAAACACGTCCGCCGTCAGTAACGGTGAGAAGAAGAACGTCGCTTATCGCGGCGTTCTTTTCTTTAAGCAGTGAATTAAGCCATGTTTCATTTCTTCCGCAGGCTCTAAGCTCAGCAGTATCAATGCGCCCCGCTGTAACTACAGCGTGCGCAACGCCTTCTTCGCGACAATTGATCCCGAGATCAGAAAAGGTAAGAGGACGTGCATCGCTTTTTAATATAAAACTCATTTTGCCGTTAGATTCAAGTGTTGCGCTGTATATTTCTTCTGGTTCTGATATGCCTTGCAAACGCATTTCCGACATAAGCTCATCCACGCTGACTCGTGACCGCCGTAATTCTTTCTTGTCAAGTTTTCCGCGGTTTATTAAAGCACTGGGCTTTCCTTCAAGAAACTCTCGCACAAAGGGAATTTTCAGCACCAGAAAGGATATTATAAATTCCAGAGAAAGGATAACTGTTAGAGCGGTTATTGGTATTGCGGCGGGTATGTCGAGTTCTACGATCGGTACCGTTGCAAGCTCAGAAACCAGGAACGTGGTGACAAGCTCGGATAGCTGCATTTCTCCGGTTTGCCGCTTGCCGAGAAGTTTCATTGCGATTAGCAGGCCGAGGTAGACTGCGCTTGCCCTAATTGCAGCATAAATGATCTCCATAATGATCTCCTTTTTTGATTATTGTAACTAAAACAAGAAAAAAAATACCGACAAGCATACGCTTGTCGGTATTGGACTGATCATTTAGCATCGTTTGCTCTGATCTCGCTTCTTCTGATCTTGCCGTTGAAGGTCTTGGGCAGCTCATCACAGTATTCGATGATTCTCGGGTATTTGTAGGGAGCAGTGTTCTTTTTAACGTAGTCCTGAAGCTCTTTGGTAAGCTCCGTGGTGCCTTCAAAGCCGTCTGCAAGTACAACAGTTGCTTTAACGACAAAGCCTCTTACTTTATCGGGAACTCCGGTTACGGCAACCTCCTTTACTGCATCGTGCTCAAGCATAACGCTTTCGATCTCGAAGGGACCGATGCGGTAACCCGAGGACTTGATAACGTCGTCATTTCTGCCAACGTAGCGGAAAAGTCCTTTTTCATCTCTGTAAGCAAGGTCACCTGTGTGGTAGAATCCGTCGTGCATTGCCTTTGCCGTATCTTCCGTGCTCATATTGTAGGAGTCGAGAACTCCGCACGCTTTTCTTTTTGCGGAAAGTACACGGATGCATATCTCTCCAACGCTTCCGCGCGGGCAGGACTGGCTGTCTGCATCAAGGATGTGAACGTCCATTCCGGGAATCGGAAGCCCAAGCGTACCTGGGGTTGGCTCAGTCCAAGGATAGAGAGTTCCTATGCAGATGCAAGTCTCTGTCTGTCCGAAGCCTTCGTAGATCTTATGACCGGTAAGCTCTTTCCATTTGTTGAAAATATCGGGGTTAAGAGCTTCACCCGCAGAGCAGCAGTGGGTAAGGGAAGAGAGATCGTATTTTTCAATGCCCTCTTCAAGAAGCATACGGTACATCGTAGGAGGAACACAGAAGGTAGTAACCTTGTATTTTTCCATTACGGATAGGATGTCCTTAGCAACAAATCTGTCAAAATCGTAAACTAATATGGCACTTTCGCCGAACCACTGTCCGTACATCTTGCCCCAAAGCGACTTGAGCCATCCGGTATCGGAAATGGTGAAGTGAAGACCGCCGTCGACAACTCTGTGCCAGAAAACACCCGTCATAATGTGACCGAGGGGATACTTGAAGTTGTGGCATACCATTTTGGGATATCCGCTGGTGCCGGATGAGAAGGAGAGAAGCATCGTATCGTCTGCTTTTGTCGCTTCCTTTCCGGTGGGGCGCTGCCATTTATCACTTGCCATAGCAATTCCTTGCTCAAGGTCGAACCAACTCTCGCCCGCATTCTTGCGACCGCCTACAAGCTTAATTTCTACAGTCTCACACTTGTCCGCGCCCTCGTCAAAGTTTTCGGTACAGTTACCGTGTCCCGTGATTATAACACATTTAACCTTTGCGGCGTTGCAACGGTAAATGTAGTCTTTTGCTTTCAGCATATCCGTCGCCTGAATAGCGATAGCGCCTATCTTGTGGAGACCGAGAAAACAGAACCAGAAGTAATAGCTCCTTCTGAGAACGAGCATAACTCGGTCGCCCTTCTTTATACCGAGGTATTTGAAATAATTTGCGGCTTTGTTGGAGTAAAGCATCATATCACGGAATGTGAAGCGCTTTTCTTCGCCGTTCTCACCCACCCAGATCATAGCGAGCTTGTCCGGTTTTGTTTTGCCAAGCTCGTCAAGAACGTCATAGGCAAAGTTAAAATTATCCTTGAAAGTGAGGTTGTAGTTGTGCTGTGCATCCTTAAGAGAAAGGAAATCGTCGCGTGATGCACCGACAAATTTTTCGTAGATTGGCATTTATAGTCCTCCGGATATTACTTGATAACTACCGCGATGAATTCCGCAGGCTTATCGCCGAGTGCTACCTCTGCGTGAGGAACGCTGGAGTCAAAGTACACACTGTCGCCCTTAGAAAGCTCGTATGAAATGTCTCCGATGTAGAGCATCATCTTTCCGGAGATAACGTAGTTGAATTCCTGACCATCGTGTCCGTGCATAACCGGGGGATTGGGGTCGGGATTTATGGTGACAAGGAAGGGCTCAGCCTTCTTGTTTCGAAATGTATAAGCAAGATGCTTATAGTCGTACTCGTGCTCGCGTTTTACGGAATAACCCTTGCCTTTTTTTACCATACTGCACATAGAAAGCGTGGGGGCATTACCGCTTATCAGGTCAAGCACGTCAACACCGAGAATTTCGGCGGCATTGTAGATAACGCTGAAGGAAAAGTCCTGGTCGCCGCTTTCGTATGCCTCATAAGTATCAAGGTCAACTTCAAGCTTTGCAGCCATCTCCTCTGCGGAGATCTCCATATCCTCACGGAGGGTGCGGAGGCGCATACCTATATCCTTGATCTGCTCGTTCATTACTTATCTCCTTCGTAATTGTATCCGAGCTCAAGTGCACGGATATTCAGTGCAAGCATTTCCTGCTTCTTTGCGGGAACAAGTTTTTCCATAGCCGTCTTTGCAGAATCAAGAGTCATTATTCCGCTGTGTTTGATCACACATCCGAGCATAATCATATTTGCAAGTCCGTTAAGTCCGTTGTCGCCGGCCATAGCGGTTGCGGGAATGTAATATACGTTTGCATCGGTGCGATCTGACTTTCTGTCGATAAGTGAACTATCGAGATATATTGCACCGTCTGCCGGTACGTCATTTTCGTATTTATCAAAGGAAGGGCCGTTCATTGCAACGAGAATGTCAGGCTTGTCAACGATGGGAGAACCGATAAGAGTATCGCTGATTATGATGCTGCAATTTGCGGTGCCGCCGCGCATCTCGGGACCGTAGGAGGGAAGCCAGCTTACCTCCTTTTCGCTCAAAAGAGCCTCATAGGCAAGAAACTTGCCCGCAAACAGTATGCCCTGTCCGCCGAAGCCTGCGATAAGGATCTTTGTGTTCATTACTTTTCCTCCTTAGTCTTGTCCTTGTAAACGCCGAGAGGATAGTAGGGAAGCATGTTCTCCTCAAGCCATTTTAATGCGTCTGCGGGAGTTTTGCCCCAGTTGGTAGGGCAGGTGGAAAGAACCTCGACAAGGGAGAAACCCTTGCCCTCGATCTGATTCTGAAAAGCCTTCTTGATAGCAGCCTTAGCGGCCTTGATGTTTTTGATGTTGTTTACGGCAACTCTTTCGAGATATGTTGCACCGTCAAGCTGAGAAAGCATCTCGCAGACTTTAACGGGGTAACCGACGGTGTTAACGTCACGTCCGTAAGGAGAGGTCTGCGTAACCTGACCGGGCAGGGAGGTGGGCGCCATCTGTCCGCCTGTCATACCGTAAATTGCGTTGTTAACGAAAATAACCGTAATGTTCTCTCCCCTTGCGGCGCTGTGCACGGTCTCAGCAGTACCGATCGCGGCAAGGTCGCCGTCGCCTTGATAAGTGAACACGATATTGTTGCTGTCGGAACGCTTGATGCCCGTTGCAACCGCGGGAGCACGTCCGTGAGCCGCTTGCACCATATCGACGTTGAAGTAGTTGTAAGTAAATACGGAGCATCCGACAGATGCAACTCCGATGGTTCTTCCTTGAACGCCGAGCTCGTCAATAGCCTCAGCAACAAGGCGGTGAATAATTCCGTGGGTGCAGCCGGGGCAGTAATGCAGGGGCGCATCCGTAAGTGCTTTAGGTTTTTCAAATACTATCATTATTTCAACCTCCGATCTGTGCGGCTTCGTGGATCTTAACTGCGATGTCCTCGGTTGTGGGTATCATGCCGCCGCTGCGTCCGCAGAAGAGAACAGGTTTTCTGCAACGAATTGCAAGCTCAACGTCCTCGATCATCTGACCCATATTAAGCTCAACGGAAATAAAAGCTTTAACCTTGTCAGCAGCTTTAGCGAGTGCATCCTTAGGGAAGGGCCATACGGTGATGGGACGGATCATA
Organism: Eubacteriales bacterium; assembly: GCA_045541735.1. Lineage (GTDB taxonomy): Bacteria > Bacillota > Clostridia > Oscillospirales > CAG-272 > RUG12395. Next base: position 51,233 of record JAZQJQ010000138.1, on the reverse strand, counting down.
CCGACCTTGATACCGCGCGCTCTTGCCTCGTCAATTGCATTTTGCGCAACTCTTGCAGCAATACCGAAAGCAACGATGCAGATCTCGGCATCATCCATACGGTATTCCTCGTGCATAGCCTCTGTCTTGCAGATATCAGCATACTTTGCGTATCTCGCGTTGTTGAATACCTCAAGCTCGTCGGGTTTAAGGAAGAGTGAGTTAACTATGTTAGGCTTTCTTTCACATTTGGTGCCGGTAAGCGCCCAAGGTTTTTCGTAGCTCTTCACCTCGCCGACGTCAAGGGAAACCGGCTCCATCATCTGACCCATAGTACCGTCTGCGAGTATCATAGACGTCATACGGTATTTATCCGCAAGGTCAAAGCCCTTAACGGTAAGGCTTACCATCTCCTGAATGGAGGAGGGGGCAAGAACTATCATATGGTAATCTCCGTGTCCGCCGCCTCTGGTTGCCTGGAAGTAATCGGACTGAGAAGGCTGGATGCCGCCGAGTCCGGGACCGCCGCGCTGTACGTTAACAACAAGGGCAGGAAGATCGCATCCAGCAAGGTAGGAAAGTCCCTCGCTTTTCAGAGATATTCCGGGACTTGAAGAAGATGTCATAACGCGCTTGCCTGTAGAGGCAACGCCTATAACCATATTAATAGCAGCTATTTCGCTTTCTGCCTGGAGAAAAACTCCGCCGTCGATCTTGGGCATTCTCTTTGCCATATAGGCTGCAACTTCAGTCTGGGGGGTTATAGGATAGCCGAAGTAATGTCTGCAGCCTGCCATGATAGCGGCTTCCGCCATAGCTTCGTTACCCTTCATAAGTACTTTTGCCATAATAAAGTCCTCCTTACTTTTCAACGGTTATAACGCAGTCGGGGCAAATGGTAGCACAGAAAGCGCATCCGATACATTTGCTGCTGTCGGTTACTTCCGCGGGGTGGTATCCCTTATCATTGAGCTCTTTTTTTAGAGCAACTATCTTCTTGGGGCAAACGGTAACACAAAGTCCGCAGCCCTTGCAAAGCTTTTCGTTGAATGATACCTTAGGCATCTTCATTCCTCCTTTTTGTCAAAAGACTGACGTACGTACAGTCTTATAGGCTTTAAGTTTTCTATCTTATTTTTAAGTGCATCGTAAAGCTCCGGCTTTACGCAGGTGTATACTATCGGAAGACCTGTAAGCCTGGATACCTCGTTTGCATATTCAATGCTTTCAAGCACGTCATCAGCCGTAGTGGCTGAGCCGAGATTGGAGTTGTTCACGATCCCCGTGAAGGGAATTGATGAACTTGCTTCTATTTCTCGCATCACCTCCGCACAGTCGCCGGCATTTGCCGTAAGCGGACGGTACATATTGATAACGAGCAGCGCATCATAATCGCTTTCTTCTTTGATCTCGGGTGCGTATCTGCCGAGCGCCAGAGCGCCTCGGTCATCACCTCCGACGTCAATAACGGCTTGGCAGCTTTTGTCGTGAACCAGCGCATAAGCCTCGGCGGGAAGCGCAGGCGTATCGACGTTTGTGTTCGCAAAGGGCGAGGATATAAGTCTTACACCGTTTTTATCAAGCACATCTGTTGCGTCCTTGGAGCGAAAATACGGATTAACGATATCAAGGTCGGCTATAGCAACTCTTTCAAAGTGTTTTCTCTGTTCAAGGGCACAGTTGACGGCAATGTTCGTTTTTCCGCTTCCGTAGTGTCCTGCAAATACGGTAACTCTTTTTACAGTCTTACCGTCCATCCGAAGGTGTCCTCAATTCTGCCCCACTGTATTCCGGTAAGGGTGTCGTAAAGAAGTTGTGTTGTGCTGCCGATCGCGTTATTGTTGATAGTATAGGTCTTTCCGTTGTAGTAAAGCTGACCGATGGGGGAAACAACAGCAGCGGTGCCGCAGCCCCAAGCCTCCTCGAGAGTGCCGTTTTCCATAGCCTCGCAAAGCTCGTCGATGGAGATCTTTCTCTCGGTTACGGTAAAGCCTTTGGAACGGAGAAGCTCGATGCAGCTCTTTCTTGTAATACCGGGAAGGATAGAGCCTTCAAGGGAGGGGGTAACGATCTCGCCGTTTATCTTGAACATTACGTTCATCGCGCCGACTTCCTCTATGTACTTACGGTCTACACCGTCAAGCCAAAGGACCTGAGTAAAGCCTTTTTCAGCTGCCTTCTCGCCCGCTCTGTTAGATGCCGCGTAGTTACCGCCGCACTTTGCGTAGCCGGTGCCGCCGCGTACTGCGCGTACGTCCTCGTCTTCTATCATGATCTTAACGGGGTTGATGCCCTCTTTATAGTAGCTTCCGCTGGGAGAGCAGATTATCATAAAGCGCGCTTTCTTAATGGAGTGAAGACCAAGCGCATCGTCGGTTCCGAAAAGGAAGGGGCGAAGATAAAGGGATTCGCCGTTTCCTGAGGGAACCCAATCTGCATCCAGCTTAACAAGCTCGGTAAGTGCCTGCATAAAGTCCTCCTCGGGAATCTGGGGAAGACGGATCCTCTCGGCAGAGTTGTTTATTCGGCGAGCGTTTTCGATGGGACGGAAGAACTGTATCTCACCGTCGGCACGGCGGTAAGCTTTAAGTCCCTCAAATACCTCTGCGCCGTAATGGAATACGGTTGCGGCGGGGTGAAGTGCGATGGGGGCAAAAGGAACGATGCGTGCATCTTTCCATCCCTCGCCTGCCACGTAGTCCATAATGAACATGTGGTCGGTAAAGTACTTTCCGAAGCCGAGATCCTTTGTGGGCTTCTCGATGGGGGTTGTGGTTTTTGTGATTGAAATGTTCATAACATTCATCCTTTCTTACAGTTCGTTTAGGTCGTAAGGTGTGGTTTGGTAAACATAGTAATTAAGCCAGTTTGAGTAAAGCAGATTTGCGTGGCTCCTCCATCTGCAAACAGGGGGATTTGCGGGATCATCGTCGAGAAAGTAGTTTTCCGGCACGTTCGGATCGATCCCGGCATTAACGTCGCGCGTGTACTCTTTGTTAAGGGTATCTGCATCGTATTCCGGATGCCCGGTAATAAATACCTGACGTCCGTTGTCAGTTGACAGCGCGTAAACTCCCGCTTCGTCGGAAAGGGCAAGTACGCGAAGCTCGGGTACCGCCGCGCAGTCCTCATATCGTACCTCGGTGTATCGTGAGTGGGGAACGAAGAACTCGTCGTCGGCTCCGCGGAACAGCATTGACGTCTTTCTGACTATGTGATGGCGGTATACTCCGGACAGTTTTTCCTTGAGAGGATATTTATTAATTCCGAAGTGGTAGTAAAGACCTGCCTGCGCACCCCAGCAGATGTGGAAGGTGCTGTGCACGTTGGTTTTGGACCATTCCATTATCTCACAAAGTTCATTCCAATGGTCCACCTCTTCAAATTCAAGCTTTTCAACGGGAGCGCCCGTGATGATCATTCCGTCGAATCGACGGTCTTTCACATCATCAAAATGCTTGTAAAACGTTTGCAAGTGGCTTTGAGGCGTGTTTTTGGAATTGTGGGTCTTTGTGCAAATAAACTCAAGTTCTATCTGAAGCGGAGTGTTCCCCAGCAGACGGGAAAGCTGAGTTTCCGTGTCTATCTTCAGCGGCATAAGATTGAGTATCAGCAACTTTAAAGGCCGAATATCCTGCGTTATTGCGCGCCTTTCTGTCATAACGAAGATGTTTTCGTTACTGAGCACCTTTACGGCGGGCAAGGCATCCGGTATTTTTATAGGCATCTCAGTCCTCCAAGGCTTGCTTCAGATCTGCAATAATATCGTCTGCGTTTTCAAGTCCGCAGGAGAAGCGTATTGTGTTAGGAGAGATACCACAGCTTGCGAGCTCGCTGTCAGACATTTGACGGTGAGTTGCGCTCGCCGGGTGAAGAACGCATGTGTGAGCATCGGCAACGTGCGTTGCGATAATTCCGATGCGAAGCTTTTTCATGAACTTCTCTGCATCAGCGCGTGTTCCCTTGATCTCAAAGGTAACAACACCGCAGGAGCCGTTAGGAAGATATTTCTTGGCAAGAGCGTTATACTTGCTGCTCTCAAGTCCGCAGTAGTTAACGCTTGCGATCTTATCATGCGCTTCGAGGAATTCAGCAACTGCCTGAGCGTTCTCGCAATGGCGCTTCATTCTTACGTGAAGGCTCTCAAGACCGAGGTTAAGGATAAATGCGTTCTGAGGGGATTGAATTGAGCCGAGGTCGCGCATTAGCTGAGCGGTTGCTTTTGTTATGTAAGCGCCCTCAAGACCGAAGCGCTCCGTGTAGGTAACGCCGTGATAGCTTGCGTCCGGTGTACAGAGTCCGGGAAATTTATCGGGATATCTTGTCCAATCAAATTTGCCTGAATCAACGATGCAACCGCCGACGCCGGAGGCGTGGCCGTCCATATACTTTGTTGTGGAGTGGATAACGATATCCGCACCCCACTCAATAGGTCTGCAGTTTACGGGAGTTGCAAAGGTGTTATCAACGATAAGCGGAACGCCGTGGTTGTGAGCCATCTCGGCGAATCTCTCGATATCAAGAACGGTAAGCGCCGGATTTGCGATAGTTTCTGCAAAGACAGCCTTTGTGTTCTCACGGAACGCAGCGTTGAATTCTTCATCGGTGCATTCGGGGGAAATGAACGTGAATTCGATTCCCATACGTTTCATAGTAACGGCGAAAAGGTTGTACGTTCCCCCGTAGATGCAGGAGGAGGCAACAACATGGTCTCCGCAAGAGGCAATGTTGAAAACAGAATAGAAGCTTGCCGCCTGACCTGAGGAGGTAAGCATAGCAGCGCTTCCGCCCTCAAGTTCGCATATTTTTGCTGCTGCATAGTCATTTGTCGGGTTCTGCAGGCGAGAGTAAAAATATCCGCTTGCCTCCAGATCAAAAAGCTTTGCCATATCCTCGCTCGTATCGTATTTAAATGTCGTGCTTTGAATAATTGGTACCTGACGGGGCTCGCCGTTTCCGGGAACGTAACCGCCCTGCACACATTTTGTTTCAATTTTGGTATTTGCCATATCTTCTCCTTTGGCTAATAAAACTAAAACGGTCTTGCCAAAGCAAAACCGTCAACTCACATTTTCGACCGTGTCGGTAAGTCACCGTTTGCTTGGCAGTGCGCGGTTTTTGCAAATCATAATGACGGGAATAATTATTGCGGAAATAATTATCGCAAGGGGAACGGAAATCATAATTATCGCAATAATAGCGCAGATAAACAAAACAGACATTGCATCGGCAATGTCTGCAGAAAGGCTCATAAGCGCAGAGAAAGAAGAAGGTGCAAAGCGATTTGCATCTTTGGTATTACGGTTTGAATAATTGCCGAAATACATAACCTTCTCCTCCATATTAAAATACTCTGATATTATACTACCCACGTGATATGTTGTCAAGTACTTGTGCAATTTTGTTTCAAATAAAATTGCAAAAATCAGTATTTCCGTAAAAGCCATAACTGTGCGCGCGTTGACAACCACGTGCGCGCGTGATATAATTGTATAGAAATTACAAGTACCCCCTTGTTCGAACGGAGCGTTACTTTTCGGCAAGGAGAGGATTTTTGATAAGGAACTTGCAAAATGGAAATTGAAAGAAAGTTTTTAGTAGCGTCGTTGCCGCAGACAGACGGATTTGTAAGTCAAATAATAGAGCAAGGTTACATATGCCGCGATCCCGAGATACGCATTCGAAGGAAAGGGGATAAGTTTTATATCACCTTCAAAGGCGAAGGCGATCTTTCCCGCGCGGAGACCGAGATAAGGATATCAGCCGAGGAATATGAAGATCTTTGCGCTTTTGTTACGTCCTGCCGTGTTATCACAAAGACGAGAACGGAGATCCCACTCGATAACGGCCTTATAGCGGAGCTTGACGAATATCACGGAGAGCTTGAAGGTTTTTGTGCCGTTGAGGTGGAGTTCGCAAGCGAGGAGGATGCAAAAGATTTCGCGCCTCCCAGCTGGTTCGGTAAGGAACTTACCTATGAAAACAGAGTAAAAAACATGAATCTTGCCTACTTAACCGTTAGCGATCTTGCTGCTCTTATAGGCGAGATAAAAGAAGTAAAATAATTGTAGTTGACGGAGTTTCCAACACCGCCGGGACGGTGCCGCTTCGCGCTATCATCCCTTACGGTGTTCTATACCTCGACGTCACGCCTAATATAGGAGATCAAAATGTCAGTAATACTTATCGGTATGCCGTCATGCGGCAAAAGCACCCTCGGCGTACTGCTTGCAAAACAGCTTGGTTACCGTTTTATAGATTCCGACCTACTGATCCAGGAGAGTGAAGGCAAGCTTTTGCACGAAATAATTGCAGATGCCGGCGTTAATGAATTTATTAAAATCGAGGAGCGTGTAAACGCCTCGATTACGGAAACAAACGCCGTTATCGCCACGGGCGGAAGTGTAATATACGGAGAAAAGGCGATGCAAAACCTGGAAAAGCTCGGTAAAATTGTATATCTTGAGCTTTCGTATGACGAGATGCTCTCGCGCCTTGGGGACTATTCTCACCGCGGAGTGGTAATGCCCGGCGGCGGCACTCTTGCGGATATGTACGCCCAAAGAAGGCCGCTTTACGAAAAATATGCGGATATCACCGTCCACGTCTGCAACGCATCTCTTACCGAAAACGTGGGTAAGATTGTAGCGGTACTTTAATAAAAAGCAGAAAGGCTCTCGCGAATACGCGAGAGCCTTATTGTTTCGGGCAAGCTGACCACCTTCCGCGAAAACCTTGAGCATTTGATCGAGGAAACGAAGGGCGATGTCAAGACCGCGAAGGAAAGCAAGACCGAAAGCAAGAAGGAAGCGAAGAAAGAAACCGCGATCGGCGCGGAGCTTGATGCGAAGCTTGAAGCCGAGCTTGCCGAGGAAACCGAGCAGACCGCAAAGCCCGAGAAAAACGATGCAGTTGGTAACAAAACAAAACCAACTGATTCCGAAGCGGAAACACCAACAGAAACAAAAAACACCCCCGCAGAGGAGGACGAGATGGTCGAGCTCGTTTCGGACCTTTACGACTCAGAGGTAAAGGGTGGGAGGATGTATAGCGCGAGCGAAACGGATGTTATGTTACCCGGAAGCAAAGAACGTGTCGAAGCGGTACAAAAAGAGATAACAGCAGAATACGAAAAAACTGTCGATGATATTTTGGCAAATACATACAAAGGCGATCCTGCTGTGTTGCTTGGTTACACTCCCGAATTGTTCCGCAAACTTGGAATGCCAAGTCTCCCGTTCACAATAGGCGCAGGACACGTGTACTCTATCGCAACAACCGAAGCTGACGCAAAAAAAGCGGGTAGATACAACTCTAAAATGCATTATCACGGAATGGGAGATACAAGGGTGAAAAAGCTTTATGAAGCTTTGGCCGACCCGTTAATGATAATTGCGGCCAAGGATGTGCCCGCAAGCGAAGACCCGACAAAAACCACGAGAAGCGCTCACAGCGTTGTTGCTATAGTTGATGTCGGGACAACGGAAAAACATCTTGTATTGCCTGTTGAAATAAGCACGGTTAGGCAAGTGGGAGGCAGCAGAATAGATGTTAATGTTCTCTCTTCTGCGTACGACAAAAACGTAAAAGCATTGGTCGATGAGGCGATCGCGCAGACCAGCACCGGAGATAACAACATATATTATGCAAAAAAAGAAGCAACCAACCTATCATCGGAAGGGGTCCAATTCCCCAAACGTTTGACAGAAACATTGGCAGCTTCCGGTACTATTATAAGACCGTTCCCCGAAAAAGTCAATATGTTAGTTGACGATGTAACAAAATCGTTACAATTCACGCGTTGGTTTGGCGATTGGCAGAATTCTCCCCAAAAAGCAAGCAAGATCGTAAATATGGACGGAACACCAAAGGTGATGTACCACGGCAGTCCTTATCAGTTCTATGCATTCGATAAGAAAAAGGCAAAGAGCTCAGGACTTTACGGAAAGGGCTTTTACTTTACCGACAGCGATACCCATGCAAAGCAGTATGGCAATCTTTATGCAGTTTATCTTGACGTTAAGAATCCGCTGTCAGAGGGGTCTGCAACTGTTACTGAAAAACAGATAAGAAAGTTCCTCGAAGCTGTAGCAGAAAATGAGGATTATTCCATCGAGAATTACGGCACATATGATGTGAACGAAATTCTCAAAGGAATAACAAGCCGCGATGCTTTTGCCGTAATAACTGACATAAATGCAACGGCGATCGGAGATATGGTAGAAGCATCGGAGCTATTCAACAAGGTTAACGGAACGAAGTTTGATGGTATTGTTGTTCCGACAGAAACTGTAGTGTTCAAGCCTACACAAATAAAGTCTGTGGATAATGTAGGTACCTACGACAGGCGAGACAATAATATGTATTACTCCGCAGAGGATACGGATGTTATCCTGCCTGGCAAGTACACTTACGAGTATTTCGCAAGTAAGCCCGATATGGAAATCACTCAGCTTGACGGGAGTATACCGACCAGCAGACAAGATGCAATCCTAAGAGGAAAGCAAAACGTGGCAGACGTTGGTACGGTTAGCGAGAACGGTACAACGAGCGTACACAACAACGATGTGGGACGTAATATTGTTGTTGGCGCGGACGGAATAAGACACGGCCTTGCAAGATCTAATAATTTCGCATCTCCGAACTATGTTGTTGTTCCAAAGGTTGGAGAAATACTTAAAAACGCAGTAAGGGTAAACGAAATCAACCCAAAACGCGAAGATGTAAAAAAAGCATATGTCCTTGTTGGTTTGGCACAGGAAACAAACGGGGACGCGTACATAGTGCGTTTTGTGGTAAACAGCTTTGACAATGAGCTTGTGTCTATGGATGTGCTTTATGCTGCAAACGCAAAAAAAGAATCGGCTGCGCAAAATGCGCCCGGTTCTACGGGAAACCCGCAATCCGTTACCGATTCTAAAATCAGTGTAGCAGATTTGCTTTCTCTTGTCAATAGCTATTTCCCTGAAATATTACCCGCTGGCGTTTTACGACATTTCGGACACGACACAAGACCCGCTGGCGTGCTTGCTTCGGATATTCTGTACTCCGCAGAGGATACGGATGTTATCCTGCCTTCCGAGGACATCGAAGCGCTTAACCTTGAAAACATTCGGCTCAAGGCAGAAAATGAGGCTCTTAGGGAACAGTTTTACAAAACGAAAATAAAGAAACCCAAAGCGGAAGACATCGAGCGTGTCGGCATAGGCTATTTTTATGTTGCATTTTACTACCTCTCGTGGTATACTTTTAATAACCATTACATACCGAACAACCGGAAAGGAGAGGGAATATGCGTTACGTAAAAAAGCTTATACGCACGCAGATGAGTATATTCAAGCCGATCATTGAAAAAAGCTCCCTTTCCGCAGTACGCAAGGGGCAGGATGCCATCGGTGCGCTGCTTGCAAGCTTTCAAAAAAGCGAGGTGGAGTACGAGGACTTCCGTGTTGCGAATATGGAGTGCTCTATGATAACTCCGATCGACGAGCTTTCCGCGGGGGTAATCCTATACCTACACGGAGGTGGATATATATGCGGTAATCTTGCTTATGCTAAGGGATTTGGAAGTGTGCTTGCGGCAAAATGCGGCATCAAGGTGTTTTGCTGTGCCTACCGCCTTGCACCGGAGTATCCTTTCCCCACTGCTCTTGAGGACTGCCTCGATGCGTACGGATATTTGCTTTCAAGCGGTTACGAAGCTTCCCAAATAATGATATGCGGAGAGAGCGCGGGCGGAGGACTTTGCTACGCGCTTTGCGATAAATTGAAGGAAAAGGGAAGAAGTATGCCTGCGGGTATAATTGCGATCTCTCCGTGGACGGATCTCACCCTATCCGGCAATTCTTACATCCAGAATCTGAAAAACGACGTTTCGATGACGCCGGAGCGTTTAAAGTATTTTGCGGACTGCTATGCGTACGGCTCGGTAACCGACGGAAAGAACGTGTTTCCCCGTGTAAATGACGATGCGGAGAACGATAGAATAACAAAAAGCAATCCTCGTTTGTCCCCGCTGTTTGCGGACCTTTCCGATATGCCTCCGTCTCTTATCTTTGTAGGCAGTGACGAGATAATGCTTGACGATGCCGCAAATATGCACGAGCGGCTGCTTGGGAGCGGCGCGGAGAGCGAGCTTGTTGTGGCTCCGGGAATGTGGCACGGCTATGTGCTATACTGTCTGAAGGAATTTGAATCGGATTTCGATAAGATATCCGACTTTATAAAGAAGCACATCAGCAGCCAAAAAAAGCTCCGCTGGCTTGCGCTCGATAACGCGGCTAAAATATTTCCCGCGTCAATGAGCCGCAACTGGAGCAATCTTTTCCGCCTCTCTGCAACGCTTGGCGAGGAGGTGGACGTTTCTGTATTAAAGATCGCGCTCGACGTTACAGTAAGGCGTTTCCCCTCAATTGCAATGCGCGTAAGACGCGGACTGTTTTGGTATTATCTGGAGGAAGTGCCCCGCGCGCCTGATATACTTGAAGAAAAGCCGTACCCACTTTCTCGTATGCCGTTTGACGATATCAGCAAATGTGCTTTCCGCGTTATCGTATATGAAAAAAGGATCGCAGTCGAGTTCTTCCACGCACTTACAGACGGTAACGGCGGACTTGTGTTCTTAAAGACGCTGGTCAGCGAATATCTTTATCAGAAACACGGTGTAAAGGTACCTATAGGAAACGGAGTACTTGACCGCCTCGAAAAACCGGCTGAAGCCGAGCTTGAGGACAGTTTTCAAAAATATGCCGGACCCACTCCCGCATCCCGGGCAGACACAAACTCGTTCCGTATTAAAGGTAAACGCGAAGTCGATGGGTTCCGCACGAACACAAGTTTCATTCTTGATGCCGAAACGGTAAAGAACGAGGCGAAAAAGCGCGGTGTGACCGTTACGGCTTATCTTACTTCAGTTCTTATAAGTGCGGCAGCGCGCGTGCAGGAAAAACGCGTGTTAAATAAAAAGAAACATCTGCCGATCAAGGTGTGTGTTCCCGTTAATTTGCGTAAGATATTTCCTTCACGTTCGCTTCGTAATTTCGTGTTGTACGCTACACCGGGAATTGATCCGCGGCTTGGCAAATACGGATTTGATGAGATATGCGAGATAGTGCACCATCAGTTAAAACTGCAGATAACGGAAAAAAATATGGCGGCAATGATAGCTACCAACGTAAACAGCGAAAAGCCGCTTGCAATGAAGCTCGTTCCGCTTTTTATAAAAGATATAGTAATGAAGATGATATTCAATGCAGTAGGCGAACGAAAGTCCTGCTTCAGCTTTTCTAATCTTGGTGCCGTAAAAATGCCCGATGAGTTTGCGCGCTACGTGGACAGACTAGATTTTGTGCTAGGTTCACAGTCAAGCGCTCCGTATAATACCTCTGCAATAACGTATAACGGAAAGCTCGTACTCAATATTATCCGTAATATTGCGGAGCCCGTTCTTGAATACGAAATATACCAAGCACTCCGTGAGCTCGGCATTATGCCGACAGCGGAAAGTAACACAAGGGGAGGGGAGTAATTATGTATTGCGTAAATTGCGGTATAAAGCTGTCGGAAGGGCAGAAGCTCTGCCCCGTTTGCAACACAAGGGCATATCACCCAGATCTGCCTCAGTCTGATGCGCAGCCTACCTATCCCAATAAGGAATTTCAGTCCGAGGAATATAACAGACGAGGACTGCTGTTCGTTATCAGCATACTTTGGTTTATACCCTTTGTTTTGCCTGTGATATTCGAGCTTGCGTGGCATGCGACCGTAACGTGGTCCGGTCTTGTTGCGGGCGGTGTGCTGCTTGGGTACATTATTCTTATTTTACCTTGCTGGTTCAAACATGCACCGCCGATTATTTTTGTCGGCAGTGATTTTGCGGCTATATTGCTGTATCTCTTGTATATAGACCTTGAGCAGGCGGGAGGGAATTGGTTTCTCTCTTTTGCCTTTCCCGTTGCAGGCGCTTTCGGCATGATATGCTGCGCTGTTGTTTCGCTTTGCTGCTATATTCGGAGAGGATATCTGTTTATTTTTGGAGGAGCTACCATAGCTCTCGGACTGTGGACAGTGCTTATTGAGTTTTTGATCTGGGTCACCTTTGGGATCGTGTCGCCCGTTTTTTGGTCTGCTTGTTCCTTTGCGTCGCTGTTTGTCATTGGTATGTTGTTGATCGTTATAGGTATCGTAAAGCCGTTAAAGGAATCCTTGCGCAAAAAATTCTTCCTTGGTTGACTTATTAAATATTCCTTGTTTCGACATAAAAACTTTTTTAGAATATTTTCCAAAAAGCCTTGACATCCCCGGCTTGCTGTGCTATAATCAATCTCGCGCCAAAACGAGTTGACTGGTTTTCCTGATGGAAGCCGCCGTGCCTTTCTCGGTAGGTATAGCCTTTCAAAACGAACGCGCGTCTGGGTGTGGCGCAGCTGGTAGCGCGCTACCTTGGGGTGGTAGAGGCCGCAAGTTCAAGTCTTGTCACTCAGACCAAAACGAGGGTTCATAACGAACCCTCGTTTTTCTTAATTTTACGGGCTTTTTCGGGCTTTTTGGTGTTTGAACCGCCTCGAAAATGTCCGCTATTTTTTTGCCCAAAATGGCTTCAAAAACAGGCTTGACCACATGTTTGACCACATTTGGCACAAAAAGGCTATATTCCATAAGGATTTTCTGCACTTTCAGACTTTTATTTCATGCAAAATGACGGCGGTTCTCTGCTCTGAGAACCGCCGTTTTTTGTTTTCAATTGGCTTTTCTTTGGTTACTGCGTAGAAAATTTTACTCTCGTTTGAGGCGTTCTGCATACTGCTCCTTTGTTTCGGTTTCATCGTAAAGATACTTTTCGATGGTCTTTTCACTAATTTTGCCATCGTTAACATCTTTGAGAGTATCTCTTGCGGCTTCCTCTCCAAACATGTCAAGTATTTTACAAAAATTGACTGCATCCAGTTTGTTCTTAGGCATTAGCAGACACCTCCTCTGCAGTTTCGGTAAGTAGTTGGGTTGCTTCTTTTTTTGCGTTATGGTGTTCAATTAGTTTTTTGGTGCACCAAACACCGAATCCGATCAAACCAACTGCGCAAGCGCAAATGATTGAGCCTGTCACAGCACCGTCCTTAAATGCTGCCGGATAGGTATCCGAAACTCCTGCATCATAACCGATACCATAACTCTGTTGTCCTCCGATTGTTAGCATCTCCCCAGCTAACTTTCGAATTCCTTTTCCCATGCTACCTTCACCATATTCGCGCAGAACGTGATTGGCTACATCAGCGGAGCAAAAAGAAGCGTGTAATACATCGCAAGCATCGTACATAAATGCACCTCCATTTGTTTAATGATTTGGTTGTTTGCATTTATATTCTATCATTATTAGCAAATGAAGGCAATAGATTTTTACGGCAACAATATCGCGATTCACGATAATTAAGGCATGGTATCAAAAAACTTGTCTGCATATTTATTGTCAATCTTACTAAGTTGAATAAGCATATAAAGTCCTGTGCGCGAGCATTCCTCATATTTTATAAAATCTTCTGCAAAGCCAACAAAATAACACATTGCTAAATAATAATCACCCAGCTCAGAAAATTGGGAATTACCTTTCAACGACTTGATACTTTCATATACAAGGTCATCGTATTTTTCAAAAAATGTCTTTTGTTTCTCTTCATATGGATTGGTAGATTCGGGTTTTCTTGGATCTCGAAGGAAACTACTTTCAATATCAAATGAACTTAAAGCTCCTTTTTTAATCAATTCCTGCCCAATATGGATGCCTCTCTGACTATAAAAAGTATAGATCAACAAAATTGTTGATAAACAATTAGATAGTGCAACATAACTTTTAGATTCATTCCATGCCTTTTGAAACAGAGTTATGGCATGCTCTAATATATTAATTTTTCCGTAAAAAGCATCCAGCGTATCCAATCGTAAAGTATCAAGCAAAATATTATGTGCACGATTAAAATTATCGTTCGTTTTGGCAATGTTCGAGGTAAGAATAGGAAACATATTTTCGCTAAAATTCATGGTGTCTTTCAACTCTATTGTTTGTGGTGTATCAAATTCCAAGGATATATCTTTATTAACCAGATCATCAACACTTACACTATATCTAATAGCGATTTTATGCAAAATATCTGTAGGGATTGGTTTCGTTCCATTTATGTATCCACTAATATTGCTTTGTGGGACATTAAACATTTTCGCCAATACTTCTTGCTTATCTTTAAAATGCTTATATAAAAATTTAAAATTTTTAGAAATCATTATTTGGACCACCTCGCAATTATCACACATTATTTTCAACACTCCACCACGATCTTAATAACACCGTCGCGCTTATTCTCAAACAGCTCGTATGCCTCGTCGATTCTCGCAAGCGTATAGGTATGCGTGACCATCGGCTCGGTAAGTAATCATATTATATCACGTGTAAAGGCTTGCTACAATATGTTTTCATATTGTTTTCGGTGGACTCAACCTGCATTTGTTTTCGTCAACGTCACCTCTATTGAAATCAACCGGCGATTGTGCTAATATATAGCCAAAGTAAACGCTTTTGAAATACTGAGGGAGTAAGAATATGGCTACAGAAATGATAGGCAGGCAGATCGCACGTTTACGCAAGGAGAAGGGAATAACGCAGGAAGAACTTGCAAATTACGTTGGGGTAAGTGCGCAGGCTGTGTCAAAATGGGAGAACGGCGGAGTACCGGACACAGACCTTCTGCCAAAGATTGCGGACTTCTTTTCCGTTTCAGTTGATCTTTTGTTTGGCAGAAGCGTAACAGATTACAGAGATCTTCAATCCGCATTGATGGAAAAGGTCGGCGAGACTGCACGCGATAAGCGCCTAAACCTTGTATTTAACTATTGCTGGGATATGGAACGCGCCCTTATGCCAAACAGTAGCACAGCCGGAACGTGCAGCATTGAAGAATATGAAAAAGGCATCGGTGCGAACGTGCAGCATTACTCGTCGATAATGCAGAATGACGGATTTACTCGTATGGGTATTGCAAACCGTCTTCAGTATTTTTTGATCGTGAAAGATCCCGAAAACTGCGATGCTGCTTATTTTAACGGTATTGATTATCCTTTGTTTTTCAAGGAGCTTTCCGATAAGGCTTTTTGGGACGCATGTTTGCTTTTGTATAAGCGCGATCATAAAAAAGCCTTCACTCCCGCATTGCTTGTAAAAAATCTTGCGGTCGAGTATGAAAAAGCGAACGAAATATTGAAAACGCTAAAAAAATACAGCTTAGTCTATTCATCGCAGATAGAAATGGATGACGAGCTGCAAACAGTGTATCATTTTAGTCCCACGCCGTCATTTATTGCGCTTCTGATTTTCGCGAGAGAGATAATAGATAAGCCTGAGGTATTCGCCTACTATATGGGCGGCAGGACAAAACCGTATTTGAAATGAGTTTTTCTTTTTAAATCTAAAGCGGCTGCTGCAAATGTTTTCAATCGTTTGCAGCAGCTGCTTTCTTCACATTAGAAAATGATTGATAATTGTCTTTCCGATCAGTTATTGTTGTTATTTCTTTTCAATGACACACGCGCACATCTTTACGAACATTTCTTTAAGAATCGGCGTTTTTGCAAACAGATTAAAATAACTTCTCAGTGGGATCTCGTTATACCAATAGATATCCAAGTTCATTTTTTTAGCTATAGCGCGGAATTTGCGGATCGTCATCTTGTTGAGGTAGCTGATATATTCTTTGCCTTTTTCATCGATACTGAAACGGAGGGAGAGCCTCTCCTTCTCGTCGGGAAGACCCTTTACCAGATCCTTATATGCTGTAATGAGTGTTTTTTGTGTAAACAGCATATGCACCCACGGGATACCGATAACGTCGCTCATATGGATGCCCATAGGGTGAAAATAAGGCGGGAAATTGATGTATAATCTTCCTCCGTGCTTCAGCACGCGCAACGCTTCCTTTACGGCTTTTTCGGGATCGTATATGTGCTCCATAAAGTCGTTCATTATAACAACGTCAAAGGTGTTTTCCTCAACGGGCAAATTAAGTGCATCGCCTAAAATAAACGTAAAACGGTCGGAAAAACCGAGCTTATCAGCAAAAGCCTCGGCGGCTTCCTTGTAATGTGGCACTATGTCGATGCCGACTACCTCCTTAGCGCCGATAGAGAGGTAGTAAAGGCTTTTACCGGAAGCGCCGCAACCCATATCAAGAACTATTTTACCCTTAAAAATATCCTCTGGTGTAAATTTGGGTGCAAAGCACTCAACTGTCTTGCCGCCCCATTTGTATTGCCATTCAGCATAGCTCATCTTACCTTCGTTTTGTAAATTTAACGGGTGCTCGACTGCGGGGAAAAGCTTGTTTAGCGCTTTGAGAAATTTTACACTTATACTCATAACGGTACTCCTGATGGTTGATCTGTATTATCAGCTACATTCTAACACGCTTTTGTCTTAACTTCAATATCAATCGGATAAGAATATTTATTGACAAAGGTCGAAATATGTAATAAAATCTACTCAGAACGAGCAACAGAGGGTGGTTTTATGGCAAAGCTATATTTCAAGTACGGTGCAATGGGGTCCTCAAAGACTGCAAATGCGCTTATAACCAAGTTTAATTACGAGGAACGCGGAATGAAAGTGTGGCTTATTAAACCTGCACTTGATACACGCGACGGTGCAGATGCCGTAACCTCCCGCGTAGGTCTTACCGCAAAGGCTTATGCAGTTTCTTGCGATACGGATATTTATGAAGAGTTTTCAAAGCAAAGGGAATATCACGTTATAATTGCGGATGAATGCCAGTTTTTCACTGAAAAACAAATAGACCAGCTTAGAAAGATAGTTGACAAGTACGACGTACCGGTGCTGTGCTTCGGTCTGCGAACGGACTTTCTCACACGTTTTTTTGATGGCAGCCGAAGACTTATGGAGGTTGCTGATTCGATCTCTGAGATCAAGACCATTTGCTCTTGCGGAAAAAAAGCGGTTGTAAATGCCAGAATCGACGCAAAAGGGAAGATCGTTACCGAGGGAGGACAGATACTTTTGGGAGGTAACGATTCATACGTAGCGATGTGCCACAGTTGTTGGCGGAACGCGATAGCCGAGCAGAGCGGATCGTGTTAATAACTGCAGGTTTGTCTTGATGAAAATTCAAAAAACAGTATTGACAATGCCGTTTTGTTGTGATACAATGCAATAAGTTAAACGCAGTGATGCGGAATAGTAAGCGGATTTCTTCGCCTGGTGAGAGATGTCGGTTGGTGCGAGGCATTGGGAAGTATCTGCCGAACTCACCGCGGAGCGGCTGCCGTGAACTTGCAGTAGGGGCGGACGGGAACTCCCGTTACAGAGTGCGATGTGATAGCATCTGAGGGCATCCGTTTGGATGAAGAAGAGTGGTACCGCGGAAATGTTATTTGATTACGTTTTCGTCTCTTTGAGTCAACAAGGAGACGAAAACGTTTTTTTGTTGATATTTGCCCTAAATCTTGTTATAAAAGGAGCTAACAAATGAAAAAGATCTACGTTTCGGACATTACGCTTAAAAAGCTTGCGGAGGATAGGGCAGTTGCGCTTCTGTTCCGTGAAAAAACAGCGATAGCGGCTTGCGCCGATGCTATCGGTGTTGATGCGATAGAGCTTGCACCCATAAAAAATCTGCGCGAAGATACAATTATCTACAAAACAGTTTCGAAGAACGTACAGAACGCCGCTGTGGTCATTCCTGCCGGATTCAGCGAGGAAGAGATCACAAATGCTTGGGAATGTGTCAAAGATGCAAAGCATCCACGTCTCCAGATCGAGCTTCCTACCTCGACCGTGCAGATGGAGTACACCTATCACGTAAAGGCTGAAAAGATGCTCGATAAGATAGCCAAGCTTGTTTCTTTTGCTAAAACTTATTGCGCGGACGTAGAGTTTTCTGCGCTTGACGCTACGCGCACGGATATTGATTTTCTCGTTTCTGTTGCTAAGAGTGCAGAAGAGAACGGCGCAACTGCTGTAAACGTGTGCGACGATGCGGGAATAGCAATGCCTGAGGAGATAGCATCTCTTGCCGCTAAGCTCAAGAGTGCGGTAGGTATTCCAGTTTACGTGCAGGTATCGGACCGTATCAATATGTCTGTTGCATCTGCGCTTGCGGCCGTTTGCTCCGGTGCTGACGGAGTTAAGTGTGCGATGGCGGGCAAGGACGTTTTGCAAACCGGTGCTATCTGCGACGCGATCGGTGTTTGCGGAGCTAGAATAGATGCTGAAACAAAGCTCAACAACACAAAGATCCATGCAAGCATCGATGATATGCTTTCAAGTATTAATCATGAGGCTTACGAGGACGATTCCGCGGTAAGCGAAAAGAAGAAGATCCTGCTTGACGGAGATAGCACGATAGCGCAAGTGGCTCAGGCTGCCAGCCTGCTTGGCTACGATCTTTCCGATTCCGATTGCGGAAACGTTCATAAGGCGCTGATCCAGGTATGCGAAAAGAAGGATGCAGTCGGAGCTAAGGAGCTTGAGGCACTTATCGCAAGCTCTGCAATGCAGGCTCCTTCAACATATCATCTTGATAATTATACAACTAACAGCAGTAATCTTACAGGATCGATGTCTCAAGTTACTCTTAAATGCAACGGCGAGACGATATCCGGTGTAAGTATTGGCGACGGCCCCATTGATTCCGCTTTCCGCGCTATCGAACAGTGCGTGGGTTATCACTACGAGCTGGATGACTTTCAGGTACAGTCCGTAACCGAGGGCAAGGAAGCGCTCGGCTCGGCGCTTGTCCGCCTGCGTAATAACGGTAAGCTTTATTCCGGTAACGGTATCTCTACCGACATTGTTGCCGCAAGTATCAGAGCATACATAAATGCACTCAATAAGATAGTGTTCGAGGAGGAGTAATATGAAAATCGTGTTTTCAACGAAGCACGTTTCTCGTGCCTCGTTCCTTGACACTTGCCGATATGCCTATGATTACGGTTTTTCCGGCTTTGAAATATATGATGCGTTAAAGGAACGCTTTCAGCATCACGACAGCGTTCTTCGCCGCGACCGCGTTGCAGATTCTAAAAGAAAACTCTTTAACCGCGACCTTGCCGTTTCTGCATTGCATTATCCCGTTTCTCTCGATAACGGGGAGGCAAGCTCCGACGTTCTCGTTAAATACGTTGATATGGCGGCATCGTCCGGAGTTGAGGACGTCATCGTACGCATTGAAAGGGAAGTAAGCCGCGATATACTTAACGAAAAGCTTGAAAGCGCTATAAAGTGTGCAGAAAAGAGCGGTGTTCGTATTCTCTTTGAGACCGTTGGCTACCTTGCAAATACCGAGAATATAATAGAGCTTATCAATTACTTTTCTTCTGCCGCTATCGGTGTTTCCTGGAACGTAAGGGGCACGTATTTCTACGCCGGAGAAACTGCGGAAACTACAATAAAGACCCTTGGTGCTTATATCAAATACGTTCGCCTCGGTGATATGAAGGACGGAAAGACCGTGCTTATCGGCGAGGGTGAGCTTCCCGTAGAGAAGCTTATTAACGCTCTCTCTTCTCTTAATTACGATGGATTTATCTGTGCCGCGTGGAATGAAGAGATAAACGACGCGGATATCGTTCTCACTCATTTTGCAAACTATGTTTCAGGCCTCGGCAGGAAAAAAGGCAATTACGACCGCGTATATTATAACCGAGCAAAAACCGGAACCTTCGTTTGGAAAAAGTACGACGTTATTGATGCTACCTTTGCGGACGTACTTGATACAATGGCTGAAAAGTATCCCGATCAGTACGCTTTTAAATATCCCACGCTTGATTATACAAGAACGTATACTCAGTTCAGGCGAGACGTCGATGAGTGCGCTGCCGCGCTTATCTCGCTCGGAGTTAAGGCGGGCGACCACGTTGCAGTATGGGCGACTAACGTTCCCGAGTGGTTTATTACCTTCTGGGCGACTACAAAGATTGGCGCTGTTCTTGTGACGGTCAACACAGCGTATAAGATCCACGAGATCGAATATCTGTTAAAGCAGTCGGATACTCATACCCTCGTTATGATAGAGTACTGCAAGGATATTAATTACAAGGAGATCGTACATGAGCTTTGCCCCGAGCTTGATTCGCTCTCTCCCGGAGAACCTTTGTACTCCAAGAATCTTCCTTTCCTGCGCAACGTCGTGACAGTCGGATTCTCTATGCAGGGATGCCTTACCTACGAGCAGATGCTTGCGCGTTCCGCAATGGTTCCTATGGAAGAAGTCCGCCGCCGTGCATCGCTTGTAAAGCCCGATGACGTTTGCAATATGCAGTATACCTCGGGTACCACCGGATTTCCCAAAGGTGTTATGCTTACACACCGTAACATAGTAAACAACGGCAAAACCATCGGCGACAGAATGGACCTCTCCACTGCTGACAGAATGATGATACAGGTTCCTATGTTCCATTGCTTTGGAATGGTTCTTTCTATGACGTCGATGATGACACACGGAGGAACGCTTTGCCCCATTCCGTACTTTTCGCCGAAGTCGTCACTTGCGTGCGTAAACGACGAGCATATTACATGCTTTAACGGCGTACCCACGATGTTTATCGCCATGTTCAACCACGCAGATTTTGCAAAAACAGACTTTTCCTATATGCGCACGGGCATTATGGCAGGCGCTAACTGCCCCGCAGACCTTATGCGCCGTGCTTCCGTTGAGATGAATATGCGCGAGATAATCTCCGTGTACGGACAGACCGAGGCATCGCCCGGATGTACAATGGGTGAGGTCAACGAGGACCTCGACCATCGCGTTGAGACCGTCGGAAGCGCTTTCCCCGGTGTTGAATGTAAGATCATCGACCCCGAGACAGGATTGGAGCTTCCGGATGGAGAGAGCGGAGAATTCGTTGCGCGCGGATTCAACATCATGAAGGGTTATTATAAGATGCCCGAGGCTACCGCTCAGGCTATCGACGAGGACGGCTGGCTCCATTCGGGAGATATTTGCTGCCGCACTCCCGATGGATACTACAAGGTAACGGGACGTCTCAAAGATATGATAATCCGCGGAGGAGAGAATCTCTATCCACGCGAGATAGAGGAGTTCTATCTTACCAATCCCAAAGTGCGCGACGTACAGGTTGTCGGCGTGCCGGATGAAAGATACGGCGAGGAATGCTGTGCTTGGGTGATTCTTCATAAGGGAGAGACTGCGGATGAAGCGGAGATGAAGGAGTACGGAAATGCATCCATTGCGCGCCATAAGGTACCGCGCTACTTCATCTTTGTAAATGAATTCCCGATGAATGCCGCAGGCAAGATACTTAAATACAAGATGCGCGACGAGTCTGTTGAAAGACTCGGACTTAAAAAGTGAGTTAAAAGGCTCTGTGCCGTGTTGGAAACAGAGCCTTTTTTCATGTTTTTAGCTTGTTCAACTGTATATTTTTTTTTAATCGCTTGACTAAATAAATTTAGGTTGATATTATATATAATATGGAGTATTATACGATTAAGATGGGAGGGTAATATGAAAAAGCACGATAAACTCGGTAACGTCGTTTCTTTTGTAACGTTGCTGTTATTGATATCGGGTACTGTTTTGCTCGCCCCCGTTTTGTCGGATCATAAGGATGCCGAATGCGAGCACTCATTTTCGGAGTTCAAGGAAACGGTTGCTCCCTCTGATTTCAGACCCGGAGAAAAGGTGAAGCATTGCGTAAAATGCCATTTTGAAATAACCGAAACGGTCAACGCAACGGTCAAACTGCCGCAGCTTTATTTGGACGGCAATATCGACGGAATAGCCAAAGACTCCGCGGTTATGCTGTATGCTAAGTATTACGATAGCGATACCGTATTTGAGTCTCACGTTAACGTTAGGTATCAGGGACATACCTCGATACTCTTTGATAAGAAAAATTACACGCTTCAGTTTTATAAAAGCGATCAGAAGCACGAAAAAAACGACGTTTCCATAAACGGATGGGATGCAACCCATAAATATTACTTAAAAGCGAATTACATAGACTTTAGCAGTGCAAGAAACATCGTTTCTTCTAATATCTGGAGCGACGTGGTTTTAAGCAGAAAAAAACTTGATAATAACATTGCGCGATTGGAATTTGCCGGCGGGCTTGACGGATTTCCCGTTGCCTTGTTCATCAACGGAAGATATCAGGGACTGTACACCTTCAATATTCCCAAGGATAACTCTACTTATGATATTGCTGATGATAAAAACGAAGCGATGTTCGTAATAAACAGCATCGGATCCGATGCCGCAAACTTCAGGTCGTTGATGACAGAAGAGGATAAAGCCGCAGTTTTTGATCTTGAATATGCTTACGATGAAAGCTCCGAAGCTCCTTATATCAGCTTGGATAGGCTTATCGGTTTTGTAATGGAAAACGACGGAGATAGTTTTACCGAGGGCATAGAAAAGCATCTTGACGTTGATGCGGCAATTGACTATTTGATCACAGCTTACGTTTTGGGTCTAACGGATAATTTTTCAAAAAATATGATCCTGCTTACCTACGACGGCGAGCGCTGGATCCCGAATTTGTATGATCTTGACACTGCCTGCGGACTGGTGTTCGACGGAAGCGGGTATCTACCGTTCGACTTCTCGTTACCTTCGGTTACGGAGGAGGGAAGGATCTCCTCGGGAACGGACAACCTACTGTGGGACAGAATACTTAATAACTATACGGAGCGCTTTAAACTAAGATATACTGAGCTTAGGTCGGATATCTTAGCTACCGAAAAGCTTATTGCGCGGTACAGTGAGTTTATTTCGTCCATTCCGTTTGAATGCTATGAATACGAAACAACGCTTTACCCGGATGCGCCGAATGCAAGCGTAGATCAAATAAAGCAGATAACGGACTTTTTAACAGCCAGATGCGAGCTTTTAGACTCGTTAATATATAATTTTAACAGTGGAGATGCAGTAAAATGAAAACATTGTTTAAGGAATTATTTAAAAGGGTAATTTCCGTAGTTCTGTCTTACGTTATGGTAATTACTATGTTTCCGTTTTTCACCGTGGTTGCGTATGCTGCAACTTATGAGGGAACGGGTACGGAGTCAGACCCGTACGTAGTTTCTACGGGTGCGGAGCTCATTTCCGTATTAAGCTCGTATAACACGGAGGGAACTTACATAAAGCTGGATAAGGATATCACCCTTGGCTCTTCATACGTTCCCGGAACCTTGAACGTTACCCTCGACGGTGATTTTCATAAGATCACAGCTCAAACGTATTTCTGCTCATCAAACAAGGGCGTGTTGAAGAATTTTTACTATACAAACACGGTAGCGATGGAGAATGCGGTTTCATCATATCAAGGTACCGGTGTTTTGGCGTGTTCTAATTATGGAACCATAAGCGGTGTCATAGTAACCGGCACGATAAACAATTCCTGCGGTAAAGACTCGTCATACGGCTGCGGAGGTACGGGTATCGTTGCGGGATATAACTCCGGAACGATCGTTAACTGCGCAGCTTTCGGTTCTGTGACCGGTTCCTGCCCCGACGGATATCTGGCGGGAGGAATTGCCGGTTCCGGTACTGTTACGAATTCCTATGCTGTTGTTTCCGTGTCTGCTTCCGGCGGCAGCAGGTACGGTTCCAGCAAAGAACACCCTATTACTCTCGGAACGGTCAAGAACTCTTATTACAACAGCGAAGTTGAGTCAAGCAGCGCCGCTGGCGGCCAAACGACCGAGTATATGAAGAGCCTTGATTTTGTCATTCTTTTAAACGGCGAAAATTCCAACACCGACAGCGAGTGGGTCGCACATACAAATTCTGCTGTTAATAACGGATATCCGGTTTTAAGGCGCGCATTGAATGCTACGGTCTCCTCTTCCAAAACCGACGTTTTGTTAACCGGAACTACGTCAATATCGCTTTCCTCCGACGTATCGAATGTCAGCATTTATTATACCCTTAACGGTTTAACACCTACGATATACGACAAGTGTTACGTATCGCCCTTTACTATAAGCAGCACGACCACTGTAAAGGCGGTTGCATATAAGGACGGAATGTACAGTAACGTATTCACCTTCCATTATGCAAGGCCAATGGGTGCCGGAACCAAGGAGAATCCATACCTGATAGACAGCGAAGCTGCATTCAGAGCAATACCGGAGCTTGGAAACAGCGCATACTATCGTCTTACTAAGGATATTATATTTACGGATGAGATAATATCTCTGGGTAAATTTTACGGGCATTTTGACGGTTGCGGGTATGCTCTTAAGGACGTATATACCTCCGCTATAATAAACGGTATTTTTGCGGAAAATTACGGCATTGTGGAGAATCTTTCCGTAATAACCAAGGAAGGCGCTGAGCTTGTTGCTGAAGCAGGCATTGCCCGCATAAATCACGGAGTTATCTATAACTGTACTTTTGAAGGCGGAGTGAACAGCAGATCGTCTTACGACAGCATCGGTGTTATTGCCGGAACAAATCACGGCCGCGTGGAAAAGTGTTCTGCAGACGGATATTTACGGGCAGATACTGCGGCAAGAGCGGGCGGTGTGATCGGTGACAACAGGGGAACCGTAAAGTATTGCGATTTTAATGGATACGTAGAAGTCTTTGCCGCTTATATGTCTTCTTCCGATACGAACGGTTATCAGGGATACGTTGCGGGATTTGTAGGTAAGAATACCGGAACTATATATTACTCGAACGTAACGGCAACGAGCGTTCACAGCTCCTCGAAAAACTACTGCGGAGTTTCCGTTGGTGCTTTCGTGGGTAATTACATTAATACTCCTCCTACCGGTATCTATGATTGTACGGCTGACGTAGGATCTGTATCTTACACTTATTCCTATACGGAGTGGGGAACCAATACGACTAACAGGTACGTTGGAGAAACTACCGGAAATCCCATCCCTGTTGCACATACACACGATTTTTCTTGTGAAATAGCTCCCCCCATTTGCGGCGATCTTCGATACGCGGTGTGTACATGCTCCTGCGGTATCTCTTTTAATACAACAGACTGGTATGACGATTACCGCAATCAATTCCACAATATAGTTGAAAACGGACAGACAGAACCTACTCAGACGGCAGACGGCACCAAGTACTACAAATGTACGTTATGCAGCTACACCGAAACCGAGCCGATACACGTATGGGACGAAGGAGTAATAGCTGATACTAACAAAAAGACCTTTACCTGCGTGCATTGCGGAACTGTTGAAACGCAGTCTGTAAGCAACGTTTATTGCGGAGTATTGGGTGATCTAATATGGGAGCTTGATCCCGAAAGCGGACTTCTTGTCATTTCCGGCAGCGGCGAAATGAACAGCTTGTCTTCATCTTCGGGTTGGCTTGAATATGAATCGTATATCAAGGCTGTAAAAATTGAAAGCGGAGTCACGAGTATCGGTTATAGAGCGTTTGACGGTTGCAGCAATTTAACAAGTATAAGCATTCCCGATAGCGTTACAAGCATCGGCGCTGGTGCGTTTGACGGTTGCAGCAGCTTGACTGTTATAAGCATTCCCGAAAACGTAACAAGCATCGGTGATTATGCGTTTCGCGGTTGCAGCAGCTTGGTGCGCATTTCTATACCTGAGGGCGTAACAAGCATTGGTAGCATTGCATTCTCTGGATGCAGCGCACTTACAAGTATATCGATCCCGAGCGGTCTGACCGTTCTTGGTGCTGACGCTTTTAACGGCTGCGCAAGCCTTAATTACAACGTATATAACAACGGCAGGTATTTGGGCGATGCGACCAATCCCTATCTTGTGCTTATCGGTGTTCTAAATACCGGCGCAGAAGAATTCGTAATATCGGAAAACACGAGATTTATTTACGACAAGGCATTTTTGGGATGTAGTGCACTTCTAAGTATTGTTATACCCGGCGGTGTTACAAGTATCGGAGCAAGTGCATTCTCCGGATGCACTGCACTTACAGCTATCACTATGGCTGATAGTGTAACAAGTATAGGATCCAATGCATTTTACGGGTGCAGTGCTTTGTCGCATATAAATATACCGAGCGGAATAACAAGCATCGCCTCCGGAACGTTCACAAACTGCAAGTCCTTGACGGAGATTGAAATACCCAATACCGTAACAAGCATAGGCAGCAGTGCTTTTTCCGGATGCAGTGCACTTACTTCCGTTACTGTACCTGATACCGTAACAAGCATAGGCAGCGGTGCGTTTGCGGGATGCAGCGGACTTACAAGTATCACTTTGCCTTTCGTTGGCACTTTTGCTTTTAGATCGTATTCAAGCTACGATACGTTGTTCGGTTATATCTTTGGCACTACGTCTTATACCGGCGGAGTTGCCACAACTCAGTATTATTCCTCATCATCTGCAAGGACGTATTATATCCCCGAATCACTTACCTCTGTTACGGTAACGGGCGGTGAAATACTGTACGGAGCATTTTACGGTTGCAGCAATCTTACAAGCGTTATTCTTGGAAAAGACGTCACTTCCGTAGGTTCTCATGCCTTCAGCGGATGCAGCTCTCTCCAAAGCTTGACCGTACCGTTTGTCGGAACTTCGGGAACCGCAACCTCTGCGAGTGCCTCTACTTTGTTCGGTTATATCTTCGGAACCAAGAGCTACACGGGCGGTGTTTCTACAAAACAGAGTTACAGTTCATCCTCAACGACGTATTACATACCTTCGTCACTCACGTCCGTAACCGTAACCGGCGGTAAATTATTGTACGGTGCATTCTACAATTGCAATAATCTTGTAAACGTCACCCTCGCCGAAGGTGTGACCGATATCGGACAGTATGCATTCTATTATTGCAGTAAATTGAAAGAAGTCGTTTTGCCTAACAGCTTATCGAGCATTGCTACTTATGCAATATACAGCTGTTCTGCGCTTTCCAAGATTGTGTACTGCGGAACGGCTGACGAGTGGGGCAGCGTAAGTAAGGGTTCATCTTGGAAGTATAGCTGCAATAGTGCATCTGTAAGTTATCATAATTATCAATTTACAAGCCTTGGTGAAGCTAACCACACGGGTAGCTGCCTTGTTTGCGGCGATTACGTAGAATCAGCACCCCACTCCTGGAAAGGAAGTGTTACTACTCAGCCTACACATAGCACCGAGGGAGTAAAAACCTTTACCTGCGCTTGCGGCGAAACGTATACCGAGCCGGTCGCTGTCATACCTCATACTTGGGATGACGGTGTTATAACCACAGAGCCGACGTGCTTTACAGAGGGCGTAAAGACCTTTACCTGTGCTTGCGGCGCAACAAAGGAAGAGCCTGTTGAGCCGATTGGCCATCATTACGTTCAGTTTGGCTCGCGCGTAGAGGCTACTCTTTACACAATTGAAAACGACAAGGCATATCCGTTTAGGCTTTCAAGCGGACTGTACACGTCCACAAACAAGGCGCATAGCACAACCTCAACGTTCACTATCAACGTCGAGCACAATTGCGAGATCGAAATTGCATATTACGTCTCAAGCGAATCGGGTTGGGATAAATTGATAATATGCAAAAACGGTGTATCTGTAGATACCATATCCGGTAATACTACGGAAACAAGCAGATCTATCAGCGTGTCTGCCGGTGATATAATTACAATCCAATATAAAAAGGATGGTAGCGGTGCAAGCGGACAAGACGAGGCATATTTCAAGATCCTTACAGAGGCTCTGGGTATTATTGACACAGTTCAGCTGATCCCCACCGATGAAATAGATGCTACCTGCACACAGCCTGTAATTTGTTCCGGCTGCGATGCAGAAGTTAAACCCGTTATTCCTCACGATTGGGATGAAGGCGTAATTACCACCGCGCCTACTCATATGACCGAGGGAGTTAAAACCTATACCTGCTCCTGCGGCGCAACAAGCACCGGACCCGCGGATAAGCTTGCTGAGCACGAATGGGACGACGGATTGATCACCGTAAGACCTACTCATACCACAGAGGGTGAAAGGACTTTCAACTGTGTATGCGGTGAGTTCAAAACCGAGCCTGTTGCAAAGCTTACAACACACATTTGGGATGACGGTGTTATTACAACTGAACCCACCCATACCTCGGAGGGTGTTAAGACCTTTAACTGTATCTGCGGCGAAATAAAGACTGAAGCCGTTGCAAAGCTTACAGACCATGAATGGGATGACGGTGTTGTTACTACCGAGCCCACTCACACAGCAGAGGGCGTTAAGACCTTTACCTGCTCGTGCGGAGATACAAAGACAGAGGCCGTTGCAAAGCTTGCGGACCACGAATGGGATGACGGTGTTGTTACGACCGAACCTACTCATACGGCCGAGGGTGTAAAGACCTACACTTGCATCTGCGGTGATACACGTACGGAAGCTGTAGAGAAGCTTGCAGGCCACGAATGGGACGAAGGCACCGTTACAACAGAGCCTACCCACACTTCGTTGGGCGAAAAGCTCTTTACCTGCGCTTGCGGCGAAACCCGCACCGAAACGCTTGATAAGCTTCCCGATCACGAGTGGGATGACGGCGTTGTGGTTGGTGAAAACACCAAAGAATATACCTGCACAGGCTGCTTTGAAACAAAAACAGACGTTGCTATCGGCGGTTATTGCGGTCTGCTCGACGGTCTTGTATGGGAGCTTGATTCCGCTACCGGTCGCCTTGTGATCTCCGGCACCGGCGATATGCAGAATTTTGCAAACGCATCTACCGCTTGGCTTGCATATAAGGCTGAGATCAGATCCGTTGTTATCGAAAGCGGCGTGACCGGCATCGGTAACAGAGCATTCTATTATTGCACCGCACTTACCGATATAGAGATACCCGAGGGAATAACCCGAATCGGTAACAATGTGTTTATGTACTGCTCTTCGCTTGCAAATATAGAGCTTCCCACAAGCTTAACATCTATCGGAAACAGTGCATTCTCTAAATGCTCGGCACTTACAATGATAGAATTACCGGTAAATGTTGCTACGCTTGGTATTGGTGTATTTGCAGATAGCACCAACCTTTCCAATATTTACGCTACGGACGGTAACACCGCTTATGTGGACGTAAACGGAGTTTTGTTTACCAAGGATATGAACACTCTTGTTTCTTATCCTGCAGGAAAGACCGAAACAAGTTACGCAGTACCCAGCGGTGTAACTATGATAGGTGACTATGCTTTTGAATATTGCACGGCTCTCACAAGCGTTACTTTGCCGAACAGTGTAGAATATATCGGTTACTATGCTTTCAGGTACTGTACGGGCTTGAATACGGTTACTGTTTACAATAAGGATGCTGCTTTTGACTTAGATGTATTCTACAAAGCATCTGCTGATCTCACGATTCAGGGTGTTGCAGATTCTACCGCAGAAAGCTATGCAAACGAAAATGGACACAGCTTCAGCACAATAACCTTACCCGGTATCAAATTCCTTTCCGCATCACTCTCTCTTTATAACGACATTGCAGTAAACTTCAAGGCAAATAAGGAAGTAATGGACGCGGCAGGATTTACAGATGCTTACGCGGTGTTCGAATTTAACGGCAACACCTACACCGTACGCGATTACACAGTAGAAACGATGATGGTAAGCGGAGTTGAGACCGAGGTATACGTATTCGCGTTCAAGAATCTTACACCCGATAGGATGAACGATACGATAACCGCAACTCTCCACGCTGCGTTTAACGGCGAGGATCACGCAAGCAACAGCGTAAGCTACAGCGTAGCAAAATACTGCTACAATCAGCTCAAGAAGTGCACCGAAAAGACCGCACTTGCAACGGTATGCGTTGATCTTCTCAACTACGGTTCCGCAACTCAGGAGTACACCGGTTACAGAACCGATGCCCTTGCAAATGCGGATCTTACCGATGCGCAGAAGGCTTGGGGTACTCAGGACACCAGAGAGTTCAAAAACGTAACCGACAGAGTTGATGCTCCCGCAGTTGAAACGGCAAAGTGGAAGTCCGCCGCGCTTAAACTGAGAGAAAACATCACTGTTGAGATGAAGTTTGAAGCTGCGGATATTACCGGACTTTACGTAGAGGTCGAGATGTACGGACACACGTACAGAATAGACGAGTTCGGCTATGACGAGACTTACGGCTGGTACGTAGTGGAATTCGATAAGTTCTCCGCAACCCATATGTCCGAGATCATCAAGGCAACGGTACGTGATGCCGACGGCAATGCCGTAAGTAAGGTCCTTACCTACAGCGTTGAAAGCTATGCGTATAAAAAGCAGAACGATGACGTCATCGGCGATCTTGTAAAGGCAATGATGAAGTACGGCGATGCCGCTATCGCCTACGGCGCAGAACAGAATTAAATTTACATTTCAATAGCAAGACACCGCCCCGTGATTCTTTCACGGGGCGGTGTGCTGTTATTAAAGATATGGAAATCAAGTGTTGCGGGTGATCGCCTAAAGCAGCTTTTCGCATACGAAGTATTCGTGACCGTAGCGGAAGCATTCACCGAGGATATCAAATTCGAGTGCAAGATACGTTTTCAGTGCGGGGGGGTTCATCTTGGCGGCAAGCAAGTGTACGGAGCGAACTCCGTTTTCTTTTAACTCGTCGAGTAATATTCCTACCATTGATTTTGCATAGCCTTTGCCCTGATGTTCGGGCGATATTGCAATTCTCGCTATCTCGCGGTGCGTTTCATCGTTTATTTTCCAGAAGGGCAGATCGTTATCCTCTGATATCGGTTCGACTGATGCGCAGCCTATAACATTTTCGCTGTCTTTCAGAAGATAAAGACATCCGGCCTCGGCATCCATTCTTGCTCTGTCAGCCGTTGGATAGTTTTCGTCCCACGCACAGAACGTACTGCCTTTAACAGCTTCGTATATTTTGGCAGCACATAAATATTCGTTTATTGATGCTTTTATAAGTTTCATTTTGTTTCTTTGGGATTAAACACGTATTTGTCGAGTCTATCAAACGCTTCCTTTACTCTTGATAGAGGGAGAGCGAGGTTTATTCTTATATGGTTAGTTCCGCCGTGGACTTTTCCGTTCTGCCAGGCAACTCCGACGTCCCAACCCATTTTTACAAGCTCTTCGATGGTTTTGTTATGCTCTTTGAGCCATTCACTGCAATCTGGGAAGATCATATACGTTCCCTGCGGCCTTGATACGGAAATACCCTTGAAACGTGTATTGATGAAATTCAGCGCATATTCGACGTTTTCGGTGATAGTTTCGCAAAGCTCATTCGTCCATTCGTGTCCTTCGTCGGCATAAGCGCCTATGAGGGCGTGCATAGACAGTACGTTCATATTATTGTAGTGGCAGATGGAGGACTCTTTTCTGATTCTGTCGCGGAGCCGCTTATTGTAAATGATGTGATAAGAGCCAATCAAACCGGCAAGGTTAAAGGTCTTTGAGGGCGCGTAAAGAGCAACTACTCTGTTTTTTGCCTCATCACTTACAGACTGAGTGGGAATATGCTTATTATCCCCAAGTATGATATCAGACCATATCTCGTCGGAGACAACGTATACGTCATATTTCTCAAAGAGATATAATGCCTTTTCTATCTCCCATTTCTCCCATACTCTGCCTGTTGGATTGTGGGGAGAACAGAAAATTGCAGCATGGATGCTGTTCTCTCTTATCTTCCGTTCCATATTCTCGTAGTCCATACGCCATATTCCGTCACTGTCGCGCTTGAGGGGGGAATGCACGATTCTGTAACCGCTGTTCGAAAGCGATCCGGTAAAGCCTGCGTATGTAGGAGAATGGACGAGCACGCTGTCGCCCTTGGAGCAGAAGGTCGCCATAGCGTTGAGCATAGCACCGAGAACACCGTTTTCGTAACCTATGTATTCAGGCTTGAGGCCGGTTACACCGTTTCTCTCCTTCTGCCAGCGGATTATTGAATCAAAGTATTCCTTGCGGGGTTCAAAATATCCGAAGGTAGGATGCATTGCACGTTCTGCTACAGCCTTGCATACAGAGGGGACGGTAGCAAAGTTCATATCAGCGACCCACATAGGGATAATGTCAAAGCCGTTCTTTGGCTTATCGGGTGAATATCCGTTTCCGATGCTGTCAATGGCGAGCGCATCCTTGCCTTTCCTATCTATTACGGAAACAAAATCGTATTTCATAGTTCCTCCTATATAACGGCGCACACGATAAGCGCGATGATAAGTAACCAAATTAACACAAAGGGAATACCGTAGTACCATTTTTCGGGTCTTCCGTCGTTCCACATTCCTTCGGAACGTGTTCTGCACTCTTCAAAGATCTGATGCGGTATCCATTTGACCGTCAGTGTAATAAGCGCGGGTAAGATGATGAGATCATCGAGAAACCCGAAAAATGGAATAAAATCGGGAACAAGGTCGATCGGGGAGAGCGCATATATCACAACAATTGCTGCGGTTATCTTTGCATACCACGGAGTTTTTTTATGTTTCAGAGCAAGAAACACGGCGGGAACATCTGTTTTTAATCTGCTTGCGCGCTCTTTCAGGTCCATTTTCGCCTCCTGTTTTTTTCAATTTTACCATATCTGAGCGCATATTTTCAATAACTATTTACCAAAACGGCGAAAATTGTTGAATTGCAGGCTGATCTGTGATAGAATGTAAAAAAACGAGGGGAGATCGTATTTATGTCCTTTCTATATTTTCTTGAGGGGTTGAGAAATTCAGTGCTCGATGCACTGTTCTCGGTCATTACCCTCTGCGGCGAGGAGACCGTTTTTATGGCGGTCGGAATGATAATCTTCTGGTGTGTAAGCAAGTATCAGGGATATTATCTTCTTTGCGCTGGATTTCTTGGTACTGCGGTAAATCAGTTCCTGAAAATGCTCTTCAGAGTTCCCAGACCTTGGGTGAAGGACCCGAATTTTACCATAGTAGAAACCGCAAAGGAGGCGGCATCAGGTTATTCTTTCCCGAGCGGACACACGCAGACTTCTGTCGGTCTTTTCGGTGGTGTCGCAAGATGGAATAAAGGAAAAATACTGCGCTGCATCATGATTGCGCTTTGCGTTCTCGTTCCGCTTTCGCGTATGTATCTCGGCGTTCATACACCGGCTGACGTATGTGTTTCCGTTGGCGTTGCGCTTGTTTTTATCTTCGGTCTTTATCCGCTTTTTAAAAAGGCGGAAAAGTCGCCGATTACGATGTATGCGATCCTTACAGGGATAACACTTGCAGTAATTCTGTTTATGTGTTTTGTAAGTCTTTATCCGTTTCCCGCGGACGTTTATACGGAGGCAAATATACATAATCTTAACTCAGCAGTTAAAAACGCATACACCCTTCTCGGTTGCATGCTCGGCCTTATCGCCGTATACACTCTTGATATCAAGTTCGTTCATTTTGAAACTAAGGCTGCATGGTGGGCGCAGATAATAAAGGTAATTATAGGAATAGGCCTTGTGCTTGCCGTTAAAGAGGGAATGAGAACGCCTCTTGAAGCATTGTTCGGAAATGAATACGTTGCCCGTGCTTTTCGTTATTTTATTATGGTCATTGTCGGCGGAGGTCTGTGGCCGATGACGTTTAGATTTTTTGCAAAAACCGAAAAAAATAAGGAGGCGTAAAAATGGATTTCAGCGTTAACAGTCCGATACTGTTTATAATAGTCGGTGCAATAATTGCACTTGTGCTCGGACAGTCGGTATTTTTCCTTGCAAAGGCAATGAAGCGTGCAAAGGAGCTTGGTATAGCTTCAAGCACAGTTAAAAAAACGATCTCATCTGCCGCTATCTTTACCATTGCGCCCGCCGTAGCAGTACTTGTCGGCGTAATTGCACTTTCAAAAAGCCTCGGACTTGCTCTTCCTTGGCTTCGCCTTTCTGTTATAGGCTCCATTACGTACGAGACTGTTGCAGCAGGTAACGCGCTTGAGGCAGCAGGTATGAATGCGGGTACCACAATAACGGATCCCTCTGTTTTCATTACCGTTGCTTGGGTAATGACTGTCGGTATAGCTGCAGGACTTATGTTTGTTCCGTTTGTTACAAAAAAGCTTCAAGCAGGACTCTTGAACGTTACGATGAAGGACAAAAAATGGGGCGAAATATTCAATAACGCTATGTTCCTCGGCATGATATCTGCTTTTCTCGGCTACGTTTTCTGTGATGTCGGACTAGTTTTCAAGGGGGATCTCAGCGGCCTTATACCTGTATGCGTTATGTTTGTTTCTGCTGTTGTTATGGCAATATGCGGTCTCGGAGCTACAAAGCTGAAGATACGCTGGTTAAATGATTACGCACTGCCTATAAGCCTTGTTTGCGGTATGGCCAGCGCTATCCCCTTTACTAACCTTCTGGGAGGTGCAATGTAATGAAAAAGTCAGAACGTTCTTATATGGACAGTGTCCACGCTTACGGACGGACATGGGGCATTATCGTTGCCTGCGTGCTTATCTGTTTTCCGGCTGTTCTTTCCGTGATATTCGGGGCTTTGCCTGATTTTAAGATCCTTTTAAAGGGAATCATTGCAACAGCGCCAATGTATTGGGCGGTCGGAATCGTTGAGATATTTACTTACGTTCCGATGCTTGGTGCAGGAGGCACTTACCTTTCTTTCGTCACCGGTAACATCTCAAACCTCAAACTCCCTTGTGCTATTGATGCAATGGAGCGTGCAAAAGTAAAGGCTTCCAGCGAGGAAGGCGAGGTAATATCCACCATAGCTATTGCTGTTTCGAGCATAGTAACAACGCTAATAATAATAATCGGAGTCATCTGCATAGTTCCGCTTACTCCTATTCTCGAATCTCCCGTACTTGTTCCGGCTTTCGATATGATATTGCCTGCTCTTTTCGGCGGACTTGCTGTAGTGTTTATTTCTAAAAACCTCAAGCTTTCCGTTGCGCCTATCATCCTGATGTTAGCGCTCTTTATCTTCGTTCCTGCGCTTGATGCGTCTACTGTCGGCATTATGGTTCCTGTTGGCGTACTCTTTACTGTCGCTGTGGCAAGAATACTCTACAAAAAAGGAGCTCTCTGATATGTGGTGGATGATAATACCCGCTGTTATTTTGATATTCTTTGCCGTCATTATAGTACGTGCAATTTGTTTTAAACCCAAGTCACAGCCTAAGTTACTAAAAAACGATGAGCAATTTGACTCGGATGCTGCCGTAGAGGCTCTTCGCAGACTCGTGAGATACAAGACCGTGTCCTACCGCGATGCTTCGCTTGAAGATAATGCGGAGTTTGAAGCGTTTATCGATGCTTTGCCGGCTGTCTATCCCAATGTGTTTGAAAAATGTACTTTTACACGTATGGAAGATCGAGGTATGCTTTTCAGATGGAAGGGAAAAACCGACGGTCTGCCTGCCGTAATGATGGCGCATTATGACGTTGTTCCCGTTAACGAGAACGGCTGGGATGTTCCTGCATTTGAGGCGCTTCTTAAAGACGGCCGCATCTGGGGTAGAGGAACGCTTGATACTAAGGTCACGTTTAACGGTATAATGTTTGCCGCGGAACATCTGATAAAGGAAGGCTACGTGCCGGAAAACGATATCTATTTTGCTTTCTCGGGTAACGAGGAAACAAACGGCAAGGGCGCAGTAAATATTGTTGATTATTTTGAAAAAGAAGGAATCGAGCCTGCTTTTGTAATTGACGAGGGCGGAGCAGTCGTCCAGAACGTATTTCCGGGAGTGAGCGCCCCTTGCGGACTTATAGGTATTGCCGAAAAGGGAATGATGGACGTATCTTACACGGTAAAGTCAAGCGGAGGACACGCTTCCGCTCCAAAGCCGAATGCTCCTATAGACTTACTTGCCAAGGCGTGCCGCAGAGTACTTGATAATCCCTTTAAAGCTCATCTCACAGCGCCCGTTGCGCAGATGTTTGATACTCTCGGCAGGCATTCGTCCTTTATTTACAAGATCATATTTTCTAATATTGGGATCTTTTTGCCGGTGCTCGATCTTATTTGTAAAAAAAGTGGCGGCGAGCTTAATGCTCTTATGCGTACCACGGTTGCTTTTACGCAGATGAAGGGATCCGATGCCTCTAACGTAATTCCGCCTGAAGCAATGCTTATATCTAATATCCGCCTTAACCCCGATGACCGTATGGAGAGCGGTCTCGAATATCTTCGTAAGACTATCAGTGATGAGCATGTTGAAGTTAAGGCTCTTCACGGTATGGAGCCCAGCCGTGTTTCGAGCACGGACTGCGAAGGATGGAACAAGGTCGCGAGTTCTGTTGCCTCCACTTGGAAGGGTTGTATCGTTTCTCCGTATCTGATGGTGCAGTGCTCCGACAGCCGTCATTGGGGAAGGATATCCGACAGAGTATATCGCTTCTCGGCTATGGATCTTACAAGCGATGAGCGCGCTTCGATACACGGTAATAACGAAAGTATACGCTTAGAGACTGCCCGCAGTGCTGTTGAATTCTATATCCGCCTGATGAGGCAATGCTAACGG
Source organism: Eubacteriales bacterium (assembly GCA_045541735.1). Taxonomy (GTDB): domain Bacteria; phylum Bacillota; class Clostridia; order Oscillospirales; family CAG-272; genus RUG12395. The sequence goes on along the minus strand of JAZQJQ010000138.1, from coordinate 14,866 downwards.
AGGTTGAAATGGAGTTCTTTTCAAAGTTCCTTGGTGGATATACCGAGTTTCTTGAGTATTTTGCCGAGTTTGTAGTTAATACTTTGGAACTTGTAGGTATCCTTATAATAGTTTTTGGATCGATAGGATCGCTCGCAAAGCTTTTGGTGGTCGTATTAAGAAAAAGACCCACAACAATAATAATCGACCTTGGCAGAACACTTGCGTTTGCTCTTGAGTTTAAGATGGGCGCTGAGATAATCAATACTGTAATTGTCCGCGATCTGCGTGAGCTTGGCATACTTGCCGTTGTTATACTTATCCGTGCTCTTCTTGCCATCCTTATTCATTGGGAAATAAAAATGGAAAAGGATGAAAAGGGACTTATTGATAAAAAATAATAAATCGGCAAGGATATTTGCTCCTTGCCGATTTTTCTTGAATATTCAAAATATAGGTTGCAATAAAGACGGAAAAATGTTAAGATTATAAATAAAAACGGAAAGGAGCTTGCCGTGAAAAAGAAGATAGTGATTGGAATACTTGCACACGTAGATGCCGGCAAGACAACTCTTTCCGAGGCTCTTTTGTACCGATCGGGTAAGATCCGAACGCTTGGGAGAGTCGATCATAAGAATACCTATCTTGATACTAACGAAGTAGAGCGCGAGCGCGGTATCACCGTTTTTTCAAAGCAGGCGCGCTTTTCTACCGATAATTGCGATTTTATACTTCTTGACACTCCGGGACACGTTGATTTTTCTGCGGAAACGGAGAGAACTCTTGCGCTGCTTGACTATGCAGTGCTCGTTATAAGCGGCTCGGACGGAGTGCAGAACCACACACGCACACTCTGGTCGCTGCTTGAAATGTACGGAGTTCCAACATTCATTTTTGTAAATAAATGCGATATTGCAATAAAACTGAAAGACGAACTTGAAGCAGAGCTTTCAAGGATCCTTTCTCCGTGCTGTGTTTCATTTTTTGAAGATTCATCAAAACACGATTTTGATGAACGCCTTGCAATGATAAATGAAGATCTGCTTGATACCTTTCTTTCCGATGAACCGATAGAAGACGAGGATATAGCTCAGTTGATTTCGGAACGAAGGCTCTTTCCGTGTCTTTACGGTTCTGCTTTAAAAACGGAAGGCGTTGACTACTTATTGCAAACGCTTGACCGATTTACCCTTGATCCCGTGTACAGTGACGAGCGCTTTGGCGCAAAGGTATATAAGATAGGCCGTGCGGATCAGTTGCGCCTTACGTATATGAAAGTAACCGGAGGTACGCTGTCTGTTCGCGACGAGATAGTTTATATTAACGGCGAAGGTAAAAGGATCGCAGAAAAGGTCGATCGCATACGCTTATATTCCGGTGAAAAATTTGAACAGACAGAAACTGTGAGTGCGGGTGAAGTGTGCGCAGTAAGCGGACTTAGTGAAAGTTATATAGGTCAGGGACTCGGATTCGAGGCGGATTGCGGCAAACCGGTTCTTGAACCGGTGCTTTCGTACCGTATTGTTTTGCCGTTCGGATGTGACGTTAATCTATATTTTCCAAAGCTAAAGGAGATAGAGGAAGAAGAGCCGTCTTTGCATCTTTGCTGGAATGAGGAGCTTTCTCAGATAGAGGCGCGCCTAATGGGCGACATTCAGACCGATATACTCAAAAGAACTATACGCGAGCGCATCGGCATTGATTGCGAGTTCGATACCGGCAAGATACTGTACAAGGAAAAAATAGCTGGTAAGACAATTGGTGTAGGTCATTTCGAACCCCTCAGGCACTATGCTGAGGTACATCTTCTTATGGAACCTCAACCGAAGGGAACCGGCCTTGTTTTTGATACAGATGTCCCCGACAATACGTTAAGTACAAATTGGCAAAGGTTGATACTCACCCATTTGTATGAAAAACGCCACAGGGGCGTGCTTGCCGGCGCATTTCTCACCGATACCAAGATAACTCTCGTTGCCGGCAGAGCGCATTTAAAGCATACGGAAGGCGGCGATTTTCGTCAAGCTACCTATCGCGCAGTCCGTCAAGGACTTATGAAGGCCGGGTGCGAGCTTCTTGAGCCGTATTATAAATTCCGTCTTGAGCTTCCGTCGGCAAATCTTGGCAGAGCTATGGCGGAATTGCAGTCGCGTTACGCGGAATTTGAGATCCTCTCAAACGAAAACGATATTGCCGTACTTTCGGGCAGAGGCCCCGTCTCCGAGCTTCACGGATACGCAAGAGAGCTTACCGCATACACAGCGGGAAAGGGAAGAATGACTTGTGTTTCCGACGGATACGAACCATGCCATAATGCCGATGAAGTAATCTCTGAACGCGGATATGACCCTGAAGCGGACCTGGCAAATTCTCCACATTCCGTATTCTGCGCGCACGGCGCAGGCTTTACTGTTCCGTGGAACGAGGTGGATGCATATAAGCATATAACCGTTGACCTTGACTCCGGGAAGAAGGAGGAAATAACCGTTCCTAAGGCTTCGAGCCTTGCAAAAAAATATTCGCTGAGTGACGAAGAACTTGAAGCGATCATGCTTCGTGCGTTTGGACCGATAAAGCGCCGTCAGTACCGCGAAGTAAAGACGGTGATGAATGAAGAAAGACGAAAAACGCCTAAGAAAAAGGCAACAAAACCTCAGCATAATATCGTAATAGTTGACGGTTACAACGTAATATTTGCTTGGGAAAGTCTTAAATCGCTTGCCGAAGTAAATCTTGACGATGCAAGGGAGAGCCTTATGACATTGCTTGCAAATTACGTTGGATTTACAAAGACCGAGCTTATACTTGTTTTCGATGCTTATCTTGTAAAGGAGGGGCAGGGCTCTGATTTTGAGCGCAACGGATACAGAGTTGTGTTCACAAAGCACGAGCAAACGGCAGATGCATTTATTGAAAAACTGATGCACGATCTCGGCCCCGATTACAGCGCCCGTGTCGTTACCGCAGACAGGCTTGTGCAGTGCTCTGCGGTAAATTCGGGCATACTCCGTATGACACCCAAGGAATTCGCGGACGAGCTCACTGCCGTCGGCAACGAGATAAACGAATTTGTCCGCAAATATGCGGAGATGAAGAGATAACTCTTTTTCGCAATTTTTATCAATCCTTTTTCTGTTGGAAGTGGTAATATATAGGCGAGGTGTTGCTATGTACCGCGAAAGCATTGAAAAGGTTATATCCCTTATCGAATCAGAGCTGAAAAGTGATAAGTCGGGAATCCTTGATAACGTTAGTCTATCCCGCGTCGCAGGCTATTCGGAGTATCATTTTCTTCGGATTTTTAAAAAAGCTGTAGGGATCACCCCTGCGGACTATATACGAAAACGAAGAATTTCCGAAATAGTTCGAGTGATGTGTGTTTCCGACCGTCCAATATCAGACATCGCCTTTGAATACGGGTTTAACTCAAAGGAGAACTTTACCCGTGCCTTTATCAGCGAGCACGGGATACTTCCCACGGATTTCAGAAGTGCTGATTGCAGTTTGCGTCTTTACAATCGTTTTTCCTTCGATAAGCAGGAAAACCTGCCTGTTGCAACCATTGTCTACATCAACGGATTTAGCATTTCCGCATATCCCTTCTTAGGTCTATCACCCAACAAAGCTTGGAACAAGTATAATGCATCCGGCTGTTCCGTAAGGCTTACGGATATGAATAACGCAGTTGATTACGGTGTAATGTGCTGGAATACGGAAACACGGGCGCTTGATTACTATATAGGCGTGAAAAGTGAGCTTGTTAAAAACGTTTATGAAAATACTGTTGACCTCTTCATAACGCCCGGAGTGTATGCGGTTTTTGATACTCCGGCTGCTACACAACACACTTTTGCGGAATTAATAAGCGAAACGTGGAATTATATCTACCGCGTATGGCTGCCGGAAAATGGCTTTAAACGGGCAAAAGGGTATGAATTTGAATGTTATACGGAGAATAGCAAGTTGTATACTGAACGTATATTCGTTCCGATCGAAAAGGAGTAGTTATGGCAGAATTGATCAAAATTTTCAGAGAAGAGGTACCCGCAATGCGCTTTATCGGCAAGAAGTACGACGGTTTTGGCCCTCATTGGGGAATGTGGTTTCAAAACGGTTGGTTCGATCTGCTTGAAAGCAATATGGGCGGAACAGATGCAATTTTAAATCTTTGGGAGAACGGTGCCGGCTACGTAGGACTTGAACGGCGAGCTGAAGGACAACCTTTTGAGTATTGGATCGGTATGTTTTGCCCCGAAAAAACCACTGTACCCGATGGATTTGCTTTTGTCGATTTTCCTGCAATGGGACTTGGTACATGTTGGATCTACGGTACCGAAAAAGAAGTGCACAACACCGCCTCTTGCAGAGGTGCGCTTGAATCTGCGGGAATGGAGTTTTACAGAGATGCACAAGGCGGTGTTTGGTCCTTTGAAAACTGCCTTTGTCCAAGATACACAACCCCCGACGATAAGGGAAATATCATAATGGATTATTGTTACTACGTTAAATAATTGTCGGAGGAGCTATGGGATATATAATGGACTTGCGTAAACTTGTTGGGCATGCGCCGCTTATGCAGGTCGGCGCAAGTGTGATCGTTGAGGATGAGTGCGGCAGAGTACTTCTTCAACTACGCAGTGATAATCATTGCTGGGGTTACTCGGGCGGTTCGGTTGATTTGGGCGAGGAAGTGGAAGAAGCAGCAAAAAGGGAGCTCTATGAGGAAACCGGACTTGCTGCACATTCGCTTTCTTTGTTTGGCGTGTTTTCCGGAAAGGACGCTCACTACGTTTATCCCAACGGCGATGAGGTCTATAATATCGATATCGTTTATATCTGTAAAGAATATAGCGGCAATCTAAGTCCTCAGAAAGGAGAGGTTGATGAACTGAGGTTTTTTCAACTTTCCGAAATTCCCGAAAATATCTCTCCACCTATCAGAAAGCCGCTTGGCGAGTACTTTCGATCAAGAAAAAATAAAACCACATAAGTCGGTTATTATAGCCTCCCTTGTGTAAAGGGAGGTGGATCGCGTAGCGAGACGGAGGGATTGTGTTTGTGTAATAATTGCATACAATCCCTCAGTCACCTTCGGTACCCAGCTCCCTTTACACAAGGGAGCCTTTTTATTACTGCTTTATCTTTCAAAAAAATGTTAATTCATCTTGCGCTGTTGATAAAGGAGTGCTATAATAACTTAAATGGCGAATTTTATCCTTTGGGGGCAATTATGGAAAAAAATGATCTGAAGGGCTGGCTTTATCTATTGCCTGCAATTCTGTTTTTGGGAGCGTTTCTTGTCTATCCCTTGATCGACGTTCTTGTCTATTCTTTTGAGGAAGGGTATAACTTTGCCTCTCAGACGTTTTTCGGGGTAGGTACATATAATTTTTCGTACGTACTGCACGATCCTTATTTTCTGCAAGCGGTAAAGAATACTTTTATACTCGTTCTTATTACTGTTCCTGCTTCTACTTTGCTTGCGCTCGTTATCTCGCTTGCTCTTTCATCAATAAAAAAACTCCGCAATCTCTTCCAAACCATATATTTTCTGCCTTACGTAACGAACACGCTCGCCGTCGGTATGGTTTTTATGATTCTTTTCAAAAAAACTCCTTACACAGACGGACTTGTAAATATTCTGTTAAATACCAATATCGATTTTATTGACGGCCCCTATTGGGCAAAGATGCTTGTTTTGTGCATTTACACTGTCTGGATCGTTCTTCCTTTCAAGATACTTGTTCTTACAAGCGCTATAGCATCCGTAAACGACGATCTTTACGATGCAGCAAAGGTTGACAGTACACCCAGGTGGCGTACCTTTACAAAGATCACTCTTCCGATGATATCTCCTATGATATTTTATCTTGTTATTACAGGCTTTATCGGCGCGTTTAAAGCATACAGCGATGCAGTTGCGATATTCGGAACAAATCTGAATGCCTCTGAGATGAATACAATAGTCGGATACGTTTACGATATGCTTTACGGCGACAGCGGAGGATACCCTTCCTACGCTTCCGCCGCTGCCATCATACTTTTCGTTATCGTGCTTACCATCACCTGCATAAATCTTATGGTTCGCAAAAAGCACGTTTATAACGGGTAAGGAGAAAAGATGAATAACGCACTTACAAAAGCGGAAAAACATCAAAAGGTTAAAGAAGCGGTATTCCGCGCGTTTGTATATATCTTTCTTGCCTTTTGGGCTCTTGCTGTTCTTTTTCCGTTTTATTGGATGATACTTACATCCGTAAAAGATTACGGCGCGTATAACTCCGAGTTTATTCCAAAGCTTTATACCCTTTCTCCGACCGTTGAAAATTACGTGCAGGCATTTACGGAAGTTCCTCTTGCTAAGTATTTCATTAATACAATGATCTTCACTCTCGGTACTACGGCGCTTATGCTCGTTATTATCATTCCCGCGGCTTTTGCCTTTGCAAGACTTGATTTTAAAGGGAAAAATCTAGTATTTACCCTCTTCCTTGCACTTATGATGATTCCTACCGAGCTTGTTGTAATAACAAACTACGTAACAGTCACAGATCTCGATCTCCGCAATACTTTTGCCGGTCTTATACTTCCTTCCGTTACGTCTGTTTTTTATATTTATCTTTTAAAAGAAAATTTTGCACAGATACCCGATGAGCTTTATTACGCGGCGAAGGTCGACGGAACGACGGATATGAAATATATGTTCAAGGTAATGATACCCATGTGCCGTCCAACTGTCATTACGGTAACCATACTTAAAGTTATCGAGTGTTGGAACTCGTACGTTTGGCCGCGGCTTGTAACCGATGAGGAAGCATATTTTCTTGTATCAAACGGAATCCAGTCTATCCGAGAAAACGGCTTCGGCAGGGAAAACATACCGGCAATGATGGCGGCTGTCGTTGTTATATCCGTGCCCCTTATCATTCTGTTCCTTGTATTCCGCAACCGTATAATGGAGGGTGTTGCCACCGGAGGTATGAAGGGATGAGAAAGCTGAGATCTGCAGCTCTTATGCTGCTTGCGGTGATACTTCTGCTTCTTTTTGCTTCCTGCCACGGGTCACGAGGTTTAGATCCTTTCGTAATGCCGGAAGGTTTTGACAGTGAAAAAGAGTACCAGATCACGTTTTGGGCAAAGAACGATACAAACGTAACGCAGACACGTATTTATCAAAAAGCTATCGACGATTTTCAGACGTTATATCCTAATGTAAAGGTCAAGCTAAAGCTTTATACCGATTACGGTAAGATATATAATGACGTTATTACCAATATCTCAACCCAAACGACTCCGAACGTGTGCATAACGTATCCTGACCATATTGCTACGTATATGACGAGTCCCGACACAGTTATTTGCCTTGATGAGCTGTTTGATGATAAAAAATACGGCCTTGGAGGAAGTGAGCTGCGCTTCGACGGACCGGAATACAGCGAGATCATACCGAAGTTTCTTGAGGAATGCGAGATAGACGGTAAGCATTATGCTATGCCGTATATGCGCTCGACAGAAGCCTGCTATATCAATAAGACATATGTTGAAAAGCTCGGTTATACAGTGCCTGACGTGCTTACCTGGGATTTTGTGTTTGAAGTAAGCCATGCAGCAATGGCAAAGGATGAAGAGGGCAACTTCCGTGTAAACGGGCAAAAAACGCTTATTCCGTTCATCTATAAGTCCACCGACAATATGATGATTCAGATGCTAAAGCAAAAGGGCGGAGAATACTCTACAGCCAAAGGTGAGATATTAATCTTTAACGATACAACCAAGGCTCTCCTCCGAATGATCGAGGCACCTGCGGCGGCGAAGGAGTTTTCTACCTTCAAGATCTCGAGCTATCCCGCCAACTTTCTGAATGCGGGACAGTGCATATTTGCCATAGATTCTACGGCAGGAGCAACTTGGATGGGTTCCGATGCACCGCTATGCGACATTAGCGAGGATAAGCTTGTACGGTTTGAGACCGAGGTAAGGATGATTCCGCAGTTCGATACGCAAAATCCCACAATGATATCGCAGGGACCCTCTGTTTGCGTATTCAATAAGCGGGATGCCGGAGAAGTACTCGCCTCTTGGTTGTTTGCGCAATATCTGCTTGTAAATGAAGTTCAGATAGCTTATTCACAGACCGAGGGTTACGTTCCCGTTACAACTAAGGCGCAAAACAGCGAGGAATATCAAACTTATCTCGCAAACGAGGGAACTGACAATGATCTGCATTATCCCGTAAAATTGAAGGCGACAAAGCTCTTGCTTGATAATACCGACAGAACCTTTGTTACACCCGTTTTTAACGGTTCCGCATCTCTTCGCAATGCCGCAGGCCAGCTTGTTGAAAACGTTACTAAATCAATGCGCCGTTCTGAAGATGTAAACGACGAATATTACGAAAAGCTGTATAAGGACGTTTCGGCGCTCTACCGATTAGATAAGACTGCAACGTACGGCGAGGGAAGAGAAGACCTTGGTAAGCTTCCGATGACGTCTGTATGGCTTCTTGGCGCAATTGCTGCAGCTTGGGTGATGATCGCAGTTTCCTCGCTCGTCGGATTTGCGAAAAAAAGAAAGAAATAAGCCGCATTGTCTTGACTTATTTCTAATTTCGTGTATAATATTGGCATACCAATTATAGGGATTGGCTTTTATCTTTTAAGAATTTTTAAGGAGACAGAAAATGAAAAAGGTATTACTTTTCGTTCTTGCTGCAATGATGGTGCTTTCTTGTGTTGCTTGCGGCACAGAGCCCAAAGAGGACATCAACGCAAAGTCCGAAGGTGTTATGACCTGGGAGCAGTACAATGCGGCGGCTATCGATGCATCCGTTGTTGTTGAGGCTTACGTTCAGGCTAAGCAGGGTTACTGGGAGAAGGACGGTCAGGGACTCTGCACCATTTACGCTCAGGACGGTGTTGGCGGTTACTTCATTTATGATATGCCTGTAACCAAGGCTGATTATGACAAGATGGTTGCAGGTACCAAGGTTAAGTTCACCGGTAAGAAGGCTGAATGGTCCGGCGAGGTAGAGATCATCGAGGCTACTTATGAGATCCTCGAGGGCAACTATATTGCTGAGGCTAAGGACGTTACCGCACTTCTCGGTACCGAGGATCTTGTTAAGAGCCAGAATATGTTCGGCGCTTTCAAGGGTATGACCGTTGAGGCTTCCAAGGATGCTGACGGCAACGACGTTGCATTCCTTTATAAGTGGAACGGCGCAGGTCAGGAGGGTGACGACCTTTACTTCAAGGTTTCCGTTAACGGCACCACCTACACCTTCTGCGTTGAGTCTTATCTCTGCGGAGCTGATACCGACGTTTATAAGGCAGTTAAGGCACTCAAGATAGGCGACAAGATCGATCTTGAAGGCTTCATTTACTGGTATGAGGGCGTTCAGCCTCACATCACCTCCGTTACTGCCGCTAAGTAATTCAAATACATAGCAGTATAAGCGAGCAATAGTTCGTTTGTAATAAGAAATATCCGACGGCGTTTTCGCCGTCGGATATTTCTTTATATTATGGTATAATCTATCTTTCTTTCGGGAGAATATTATTATAACGAATTGGAGAGTGTGCTATGGATAACAAAAACGGATTTCTTATTACCGACAGAGACAGGGCGTATAAAGCGTGGCTTGATGCAACAGAGTCTGTGCGCAACTACAGCGAATACGCAAACGAGATTCGCGGCGAGAATGATAAGCTTGCAGAAATGTTTGAAAAGCAGTCTGAAAGTGAGGCGGTTTTCGCCGCAAAAATGCTAAAGCTCCTTCAGGAGTATGATGTTAAGAAGATAACCGGCTGATAGAACACCTCCGTAAGGAAGATTCCTTGCGGAGGTGTTCTTGTTATACTTATATATCGATCTCAAGACATACGGGGCAATGGTCGCTTCCCATAACTTCTGTCAGAATTTTGCTGTCAGTTACTTTATCGAAAATGCGATTTGAAACCACAAAGTAGTCGATGCGCCATCCGATATTTCTCTCGCGTGCCTTCATCATATAGCTCCACCAGGAGTACTCCACTTTATCTGGGTAAAGCTTACGGTAGCTGTCGGTAAAGCCGCTTGCAAGAAATTCAGTGAATTTCGCTCTCTCCTCGTCGGTAAAACCTGCGTTCTTGTGGTTGGTCTTAGGGTTTTTGAGATCTATCTCTTCATGTGCTACGTTAAGATCACCGCAGAAGATAACAGGCTTCATCTTATCAAGCTCACAGATATATGAGCGGAACGAGTCCTCCCAGGTCATACGGTAATCAAGGCGGGCGAGCTCGCGCTGGGAGTTCGGCACGTACACGTTAACAAGGTAGAAATTATCATATTCAAGCGTAATGACTCTTCCTTCGTGATCGTGCTCCTCTACGCCTATCCCGTAGGTAACGGAGATAGGTTTGTGTTTTGTGAATACCGCTGTTCCCGAATAGCCTTTTTTTTCGGCACTATACCAGAACTGTAAGTGCTCGGGCGTATCAAACTCAGCTTGGCCGGGTTGCATTTTAGATTCCTGTATACATACAAAGTCTGCGTTCTGCATCTTGAAAAATTCTTCAAAACCCTTGCCGAGACAAGAGCGGAAGCCGTTCACGTTCCATGATATGAATTTCATTATGGATTCTCCAAATTCGTTATTTTACATTGAATGTTTTGCGATTGTCGCGAGGCCGGCAATGAGGGGGACTCTCTTATGAAGTTGTTTTTTTGATGCGGTAATTGGTGGGGGACATACCAAAGCGGCGTTTAAACATCCGGGAGAAGTTAACTACTCCGGAATAACCGGTCGAGAAAGCGATATCTGTTACGCTCATATCCGTACAGATAAGAAGTTCAGAAGCTTTTTCGAGCCTGAAGTTGTTCAAATATTCCTGGGGGGAGATTCCAACGCTGTTTTTAAAAACCGTACTGAAGTAGCTGCGCTCGAGGTTAAGCATCTTCGCAATCTCGGAGATTGTGATACCTGACATATACTTTGCTTGAATGCAGGTCTTAGCTTGCTCAGCAAACGTTTTGTTTTTTGGTATTTTAGGGTTTCCAAATTCTGATATGAGTGACATAAGTTCCCAGATCTTAGAAGCAAGAAATTCGTTTCTGCCCTCGTTTTTATCCTGGGCATCCATAATGGATGAAAAGATACTGCCCATCCCCGGCATATTTAACACATCGTATGAAAGTTGATCGGGAACATTTTCAGTGTCAAAGCCTATCCATATGTATTGCCAAGGCTGATGGGGATCTGCCTGATAGAAGACCTTTTCAAAAGGCCGTATAACAAAGCAGCTCCCAGCACTCAGCTTGTACGTTTTGTCTTTTACGGAAAACAGACCTTTTCCGGATACAACATAATGTAAAAGGAAATAGGAACGAACACCCGGGCCGAAAAAGTGGTTTGGAAGGCAATGTTCTTGTCCAAAGGATAGAGGGTTAAAGCCGCCGAGATGCTTATTTACAAGAAAGAATTCAGTGCGGTTATCCATATTTTACCTCAGCGAGTCTTGCGTTTTGCAGGACCGTTTTTTCTTTGAATGCGCGATTTGTTTTGATTTTTCGGGTAAGTGTTAGCAGGCTTTCTCTTTGTTCCGGAAACAGTTTTTTTAGGCGGTACAAGTTTTCCGTCGCCGTATCCTATAAGATCTGATCTGCCGCGTCGAATGAACTGTTCACGAAGAAATTCCGCGTTCTCAGGCTTTCCGGATTGCAGAAGGGCTCTCTGCAATCTTTTGTCCTCTGCGTTTGTAGGGACGAAAATTTCCTTTCCAGAGAGCGGGTCTATGCCCGTGTAATACATAACTGTCGAAACTGTACCCGGAGTAGGATAAAAGTCTTGAACCTGCTCGGGGTTCATGCCGCATCCGCGCAAGAAAAGCGATAGCTCTATTGCATCGTCAAGCTTAGAACCGGGATGGCTTGACATAAGATATGGTACAAGATACTGCTCCAGCCCAGCTTCCTTAGAGTATTGCTTGAATTCTTTTTCAAACGCTTTATATACGCCGAAGTTCGGCTTTCCCATAGCGTTTAGAACACGCGTACTGCAATGCTCTGGTGCGACCTTTAACTGTCCGCTTACATGGTCGCGTACAAGTTTTTTGAAAAAACGCTTGTCCTTATCAAGCATTAGGTAGTCAAATCGAATACCGGATCGCACAAAAACCTTTTTTACCCCAGGAATACGTTCAGCTTCGGAAAGTATATCGAGATATTCACTGTGGTTTACTTTCAAGTTCTTGCAAGGAGTTGGGGCAAGGCAGCGTCTGTCCTTACATACTCCGTGCTTCAACTGCTTTTCACACGCCGGAGCTCGGAAGTTAGCCGTAGGACCACCAATGTCGTGAATATACCCCTTGAAATCCGGCAGATGGGTTATCTTTTCGACCTCTGCTAGCACACTTTCCTTCGAGCGGCATCGAACGGCTCTGCCTTGATGGAATGTAAGTGCGCAGAAATTACATTCGCCGAAACATCCTCGGTTGTGTGTTACTGAGAATTTTACTTCCTCAAGAGCAGGAACCCCGCCGAGACTGTCATAGCTAGGGTGCCAAGCTCTTGCGTAGGGAAGAGAATATACCTTATCAAGCTCTTTTTGATCGAGGGGATATTGCGGCGGCTCACACACCAGAAGCTTATCGCCGTATCCTTCACACAACGGTTTGCCGGTTATCGCGTCCTGATTTTCATATTGGATCTTAAAAGCATCAGCATATGCTTTTTTATTTTGTTTGAGTTCGTCATATTCGCCGATGAATACCGAATCTTCCGGAGTTTTATCAGTATTCTTGATAAGGTACGCCGTACCCCGCACTCCGCGAATCTTCTTTACGGGAACGCCGCGCTCCAAGAGACGCGCAAGTTCAAGTATAGTCTTTTCGCCCATACCGTATGAAACGATATCTGCGCGGCTGTCAACAAGTACACTGCGGCGCACGGTATCACTCCAATAATCGTAATGAGCAAAACGGCGCAAGGAAGCCTCGAGACCGCCGATAATGATAGGGACGTCTCCGTAAGCTTCTCGCAGCTTATTGCAGTATACAATTACGGCGCGGTCGGGGCGAAGTCCCGCTTTTCCTGCCGGGGAGTAGTAATCATATTTTCTGCGGTGCTTGGAAACGGAGTAGTGCGCCACCATTGAGTCGATGTTTCCGGAGGAAACAAGAAAGCCGAGCTTGGGGCGGCCGAATTCCTTAAAAGCATCGGTCGTCCTCCAGTCCGGCTGTGAGATGATAGCGCAGGTAAAGCCGTGTGCTTCCAGGTAACGGCAAATGACCGCACAGCCAAATGACGGGTGGTCAACGTAAGCGTCGCCGCAGACATAAACGAAATCGGGCGTTTCAAGCCCGGATGCGCGTGCCTCGTCCCTTGTAACAGGGAAGAAGGCCGCGCACTTATCCTGCTTATTCATTTTATTCCTTTCGGAAGGGTCAGCGTTCTACCTCTTCCATTATATATGCCTCAAGGATGTCGTTTTCCTTGATATCGTTGAACTTTTCAAGACCAATACCGCATTCGTAACCCTGGTTAACTTCGCGGGCATCATCTTTAAAGCGTTTAAGAGAGGAGATCTTATCCTCGAAAATAACAACACCGTCGCGTACTACGCGGATCATAGCATTCCTGGATACCTTACCGTCTTGTACATAAGAACCGGCAATGGTGCCGACGTTGGGTACGCGGATGGTTCTTCTGACTTCGGCGTGACCGAGAACAACTTCCTTGTACTCGGGAGCAAGCATACCCTTCATTGCAGCCTCTACCTCTTCGATACACTCGTAGATGATGCGGTAGGTACGTATTTCAACACCCTGGCGCTCCGCAGAGTCAATAGCCGTCTTATCGGGGCGAACGTTAAATCCAATGATGATAGCGCCGGAAGCGGCAGCAAAGCTTACGTCGCCTTCGGTAATTCCACCTGCGGCACTGTGAATGACGTTGACCTTGACCTCATCATTTGAGAGCTTGACGAGAGAAGCCTTAACTGCCTCAGCGGAACCGCCAACGTCAGCCTTAACGATAATGTTGAGATCCTTAACGCCCTCGGAAATACGCGTGAAGAGAGCATCGAGAGAAACACGGCTGTTTTCTTTGAACTGCTCTTCCTTTGCGGTGGAACGGCGCTGTTCAGCAAGGGTACGTGCCATCTTTTCGTCTTCTACCGCATTGAATTCGTCACCTGCCTCGGGAACCTCGGAAAGACCGATAATTTCAACGGGGACAGAGGGGCCTGCTTCTTTGAGAAGCTTACCCTTATGGTCGGTCATAGCGCGTACACGTCCAACTGAGGTGCCTGCGATAACAATATCTCCAGCGTGTAAAGTACCGTTTTGAACAAGAACGGTGGCAACCGGGCCGCGGCCCTTGTCAAGTTTAGCCTCGATAACGATACCCTTTGCGTGACGGTTGGGGTTGGCCTTCAGCTCCTTGACCTCGGCAACAAGAAGCACGTTTTCAAGAAGTTCGTCTATACCCTGGTGCGTAAGCGCGGAAACGGGACAGCAGATAGTATCTCCGCCCCATTCCTCGGGAAGAAGATCGTATTTTGTAAGTGCTTGCTTGATCGCATCCGGGTTTGCGGAGGGTTTATCCATTTTGTTGATCGCAACGATGATATCTACGCCTGCCTGCTTAGCGTGGTTGATAGCCTCAACCGTCTGGGGCATAATACCGTCGTCAGCCGCAACAACGAGTATCGCAATATCGGTAGCCTGTGCGCCTCTTGCGCGCATTGCGGTGAAAGCCTCATGGCCGGGGGTGTCGAGGAAAGTGATGGGACGGCCGTTTACGTCAACGCGGTAAGCACCAATGTGCTGTGTGATACCGCCCGCTTCGCCTGCGGTTACGTTTGTGTTCTTTATAGCATCAAGGAGCGAGGTCTTACCGTGGTCAACGT
>JAZQJQ010000137.1:0-2749 GCA_045541735.1 Eubacteriales bacterium | reverse complement strand
CATAAAAAGCAGAACGATGATGTCATCGGCGATCTTGTAAAGGCAATGATGAAGTACGGCGATGCCGCTATCGCCTACGGCGCAGAACAGAATTAGTTTTATGATCCAATAACAACACACCGCCCCGTGATCTGATCACGGGGCGGTGTGCGTTTTGTAGGGGAGGCGTTTCGCCTCCCGCATATCACGGTAATGAAACGGCGGACGAGCAATGCTCGCCCCTACGGCGAAGAAACGGTATGAACCGTAGGGGAGCATTCCATATGCTCCCGCAAACTCCCTCAGTCGCGTTCCGTGACAGCTCCCTCAAAGAGGGAGCCTACGGTGGGCGGATGATATTCGACCATACGGCGGAGAAACGGTATCGATCGTAGGGGCGTGCATTGCACGTCCGCATATCGCGAATAGCGGAAATGCAGCGGACGACGTATGGTCGCACCTACGTGGAGAAACGATACAACGTGTAAGGGAGCATTCCATATGCTCCCGCCAACTCTTCCAGTCAGCTTTGCTGACAGCTCCCAAAAACTCCTTCCACCACTTCGCGGTCCCCCGCCTCGTGCGCTCGGTCCTTTCGCGGCTCTTGGGCGCAACAATAGTTGCGAAAAGAGGAAATTTTTATCGCGTGCCGCAAGGCCACGCTTTACCCACGAACATCAATTCACCACCGCAAAACCCTCAAGAGGGAGGCGAGACGGGAGCAGACTTAATTATGCCTCCCTCGCTGAGGGAGGTGGCAAAACCGCAGGTTTTGACGGAAGAAGTTAAAAAAACAACGAAAAAGCAGCGGACGACTTATGGTCGCCCATACACGTAGAAAAGGCACAAATCTTTATATCAAACCAACCTTTTTAAAATTTGCTATTGCAGTTTTTGAAGATTTGTGGTTTAATATAAACTGCATAGTTATGTGTGAACGGAGGCGGTATTTTGGTTAAGATAACAGACGTTCAAAGATCGTCGATTGCCGCGAAAAAGGGAATAAACATTGGTGACGTTTTGCTTTCCGTCAACGGTCACGAGATACGGGACGTTCTTGACTACCGCTTTTATTTGACCGAGAGCAAGGTTTCTATTGCACTTGAAAGAAACGGTGAGCGCTATACTGTCGACATCGTTAAGGACGAATATGACGATATAGGTCTTGACTTTGAAACTCCGCTTATGGATAAAAAGAAGACCTGCAAAAATAAGTGCATCTTCTGTTTTATCGACCAGATGCCCAAGGGTATGCGCGAAACGCTTTATTTCAAGGACGATGACGAGCGCCTTTCGTTTTTGCACGGAAATTACGTGACTCTCACTAATCTTGATGACAGAGATATTGACCGTATTATCGAAATGCATCTTTCTCCGGTAAATATTTCCGTTCATACAACGGACCCCGAGCTTCGCGTAAAAATGATGAAAAATAAGCGCGCAGGCGAGGTACTTTCCTATATTCCGCGCCTTGCCGCAGCAAATATCGAGGTCAATGCTCAGATAGTGCTTTGTAAGGGCGTAAACGACGGCGACGCGCTCCGCCGTACGCTTACCGATATGTCTGATATATCTCCAAAGCTGAATAGTGTTTCCGTTGTTCCTGCCGGTCTTACCGACCACCGCGAGGGGCTTTGCCCGCTTACTCATTTTACGCCTGAGGAGTGCTCAGAGTGCATTGACATCATCAACTCGTTCGGTGACAAAATGAAAAAAGAGCACGGCGAGCGCACCTTCTTTGCTTCAGATGAATTCTACCTCAGATGCGGCAGGGAGCTTCCCGAAGAAGCATTTTACGAGGGCTACCCTCAGCTTGAAAACGGCGTTGGTATGTGCACGTTGTTCATTGAGGATTCTCTGTATGCTCTTGATACAGCAGATGCTTCTGAAAACGTAAAAAGAAACGTTAGTATCGCTACCGGACACGCTGCATATCCTATACTTGACCGGCTTGCAAAGCGCATAGAGAAAGAATACTTCGGTATAAGCTGTAAAGTATACGCCGTAGATAATCTCACTTTCGGAAAAAATATAACCGTATCGGGTCTTCTTACCGGCAAGGATATATTTGCCGCATTAAATGACAAAGAGCTTGGCGAGGAGTTGTTTATCCCCGCAAATTCATTGCGTACGGGGGTCGGCGACTTTCTTGACGGGATGTACCCGTCCGAGCTTTCAGCCGCTTTGGGCGTGAAGATCACTGCTTGCGACGGTGCAGAGGAGCTTGTATACCGCATTCTCGGAAAGGAAATGCCTTGAGAAAAATATTAATACTCGTTTTATTTGCTGCGCTTGCGCTTGCTTCGTGCGGTAATAATACAGCCGAAGTTACTACTCCGTCTGTTACCGATGCCGTTACACCTCCTTCGGTTACCACGGTTGTTACGGATGAACCGACGGCACCCGCAAAGCCGCAGATAGAGCTCGTTACACGTACGGAAAACATCGCTTCCGCTCCCGGCAGTACGAAGACCTTTATCTATCCCGAGGTCACTCTTGCCGGAAATTCCGAGCTTGCCGATAGGATAAATATGGAGATAGAGGCTGCGTGCAACAATCTTTTCAAGCGCTCGCTGCCCGGTGCCGCTTCTATGGTAAACGGCGGAGCTGAGATAATATACAAGACCACCGAATGTAATACTTATCTTCAGAACGATAGGTATCTTTCCGTTGAGTTTTACGTTACTATCGACGTTTTCACCGGTGGTTCTGATGAAATACCATCTAGGGCATACTCAGCGCTAAACATTGATCTGGAGACAGGCGAGGT
>JAZQJQ010000136.1:0-4920 GCA_045541735.1 Eubacteriales bacterium | reverse complement strand
GGGGCAGAATGGCCATATCCGCTCTTGTGGCGGCATCTATGCGCCGTCCCGACGGAAAGAGCTCACGCGCGCCGCGCATAAGCTCGACATTCATCGGCTTTACGCTTGCCCCCCGTATAAATGCTGCCGGAAGAATAACGAATGCTTCCGTCGCCGCCGAGCTGTTCCTTACCGATTCCCGTGCAAGAGCAGACGAGCTTGCGGACGAGCTTTGCGAAACGAACAGATTCCGCCAGTCGGAGGAAAACAAGATAGCTTCAGAGGCTTATGCGAGGATTGAAAGCGAGCACGATTTTGAGCGCGATCCGGTTATAGTTCTTGACGACGACGGCTGGCATCACGGCGTTATCGGTATTGTTGCTTCACGTATCACGGAAAAGTACGGACTTCCCTCAATACTTGTTTCATACGAGGGGCGCGATGCCGCCGAGCCTCAGTCGCCTTCCGATACGGGTAAGGGCTCGGGCAGAAGCGTAAAGGGATTGAATCTGGTGGATGCTCTCGTCCATTGCGGAGATCTGCTTGAAAAATACGGCGGCCACGAGCTTGCGGCGGGTCTCAGTCTGAAGCGGGGAAACATTGATGCGTTCCGCGAAAAGATAAACGAGTATGCACGTACCGTGCTTCCCGACGGAATGCCGGTGCAGTGCACGCTTGATTACGATATGGAGCTTGAGACCTCGGATATTACGCTCGGGCTTGCGGAGGATCTCCGCCTGCTTGAACCCTGCGGGATCGGCAACCCCGTTCCTTGCTTTGTTTTGCGCGACGTGCCGGTGTGCGACGTCATTCCCGTCAGCGCGGGCAAGCACAGCAAGATAGTGATAAGCTGCGGCGGAAGAGAGATAAGTGCGATGTATTTCAGCCATTCGCCTGCCTCGGTCCCCGTTTTCGGCGGAGAGAGGGCGGATCTGCTTTTTACCGTTGACGTAAACGAATATTGCGGAGTAAAGAGCGTTCAGCTCGTTTGCAAGGACGTTCGCTCATCCGAAGCGGATGCAAACCGCCGCCTTGCCGACGTTGCGCGGTTTGAGGCACTCAAAAACGGTACTGCCGAATATGCGAAGGATTCCGAGGTGCCGGACAGAGCCGATATTTCTGCAGTATATACTCTGCTTCGCCGCGAATGCCGTATTGGAAACAGCGAGATGAGCGTGCGTGCACTTCTCGGTCTGCTTTCCGACGGAGGCAATAATTCCGTAAATTATATCAAACTCAGATTTTCCCTTCTTATTCTGAGAGAGCTGAATCTGCTCGGCATAGAGGAGGACGGCGAAGATTATTTCAATTTCCACGTTTATCCCGCGCCCGCAAAGACCGATCTTGAACGTTCGGGTATCTTGCGCAAGCTTCGCGGGATGAGAAGACGGAGAGGCTAATGGAAGAGCTTAACAGAAAATTTTCGGACGTTTCCGCTGCAGGCGGCCACGATAATATCGACCGTCTGCTCGGGATGCTTGCCCTTACGGGTAAAAAATACAATATCGAGAAGATCCGCAGTGCATACGAATATTCAAGGGAGCTGCACGACGGTCAGTTCCGCAACAGCGGAGATCCTTATATCACTCATCCCATCGCCGTTGCGGAGATAATTGCAAGTCTGGAGCTTGACAGCGATTCGATTTGTGCCGCTCTTCTCCACGACACGGTGGAGGACTGCTCCTCGAAAACAAGCCTGGATTCTATACGCGCAAAGTTCGGAGAGGACGTTGCGCTTATAGTCGACGGTGTAACTAAGATCGTCGATCTTAACGTGGAAAACAAGGAAGAGGCGCATATCGAGAACATCCGCAAGATGCTTCTTGCAATGTCAAAGGATATCCGCGTTATCTTTATAAAGCTCTGCGACCGTTTGCACAATATGCGTACTCTTTCCGCCAAAAAAGATGGCAAGCGCCGTTCCATAGCGCTTGAAACAATGTACGTGTACGCTCCGCTTGCGCACCGCCTCGGTATGCAGAAGATAAAGCAGGAGCTTGAAAACATAAGCCTGCAGTACCTTGACCCCATCGGCTACCGCGAGGTGGAGAAGGAGATAGAGGAAAAGTACGGACAGAGCATAAATTTCATTGAGAATGCAAGGGCAAAGGTGGATGCAAAGCTCCGCGCAAGCGGAATGAAATTTACCCTTGAAGGACGAATTAAGTCCATCTACAGCCTTTATAACAAAATGTATTCCCAAAACAAAACCTTCGACGAGATATACGATTTCTACGCATTGCGCATAATCGTCGAAACGGAACTTGAGTGCTATACCGCGCTCGGTATGATACACGAGCTGTTTAATTCCGTGCCCGGAAGATTTAAGGATTATATATCCACGCCTAAACCCAATATGTACCGCTCGCTTCATACCACCGTTATCGGCAGGGGCGGTATACCGTTTGAGGTGCAGATAAGGACCTATGAGATGCACCACGTCGCAGAATACGGTATAGCGGCGCACTGGAAATATAAATCCGGTGAAAAGACCAAGGACGAGGAGCTTTCAAAGCGTCTTGAATGGGTTGCAAAGCTTGTTGAAACGGAAAGCGACAACGCAGACCCCGATGAGTTTATGCACGCATTAAAGACCGACGTATTCAACGACGAGACATTTGTGTTTACCCCCAAGGGCGACGTAATAGCGCTCCCCCTCGGCTCCACGGTAATCGACTTTGCCTACGCTATCCACTCTCAGGTTGGAAATCGAATGGTGGGCGCAAAGATAAACGGTATGATAGTACCTATCGACCGCATACCGCAAAACGGAGAGATAATAGAGATACTTACATCCTCCGCATCCAAGGGACCAAGCCGTGATTGGCTGAAGATAGTTAAAACGGGTGAGGCGCGCAACAAGATACGCCAGTGGTTCAAAAAGGAAGGCCGTGCAGAGAATCTTGTGGTCGGTAAAAACGAGATCGAAAAGGAGCTCCGCCGTGCGTGCGGCTCATTTACCGAGGCTCAGCTTCGCGAGATAGTACGAAACGTAGCGAAAAAAATGGGCATTCAGGAGCCGGATGACCTCTACAATACCATCGGCTACGGCGGACTCGCGGTATCTAAGATAGCTGCAAGACTGCACGATGAGTATGACCGTGTGGTCGAACCCGAGGTACGTGAGGTTCCCGTGGTTCCCGAGCAGGTAAAGACGACAAAACCTAAGAACATTAAGCACAACGGCGGTATCATCGTTGACGGTGAGCGTGACTGCCTTGTTAAGTTCGCAAAGTGCTGTAACCCGCTCCCCGGAGATACCGTTGTAGGCTTTATCACCAAGGGATTCGGCGTTTCCATCCACAAGGCGGACTGCCCAAACGTATTAAACGGAAAGCAGAACCCCGAAAACCGCGACAGATGGGTGGAAGCGCATTGGGAGAATCAGTTCCCCTCCGGCGCGGACGATGGAGTATACGAGTCGCTTATCCAGCTGAAGGCTGAGAATAATCTTACCCTGCTTGCCGACATTACCGCAGTACTTGCGGATATGAAGGTTGCATTGATGCAGATAAACACCAATCAGCGTACCGAACATTCGATCACAGTAAATCTGACGGTCGCGTGCAAAAACGTAAGCCATTTCAATTCCATAGTGTCGCGCCTGCGTTCCATCAAGGGTGTTGACAGTGTTATGAGAGGCTTTGTGTAAGAGGATGATAAAATGAAGATCATTGCCGGAGAAGGAATAAACGAATATTACGCGCAGACCCTTGCCATGCTGTTTTTCCCCGGAGCTAAATTCCCGAAGCAGCATGAGGAGGATGACGATCCGTCTGAGCTTGAGGTGAACTGCACCGAGGATGCCGAGGGCGGTTATACCGCTTACGCACGGATGAAGAGAGCAGACGGTAAGGAAGCAAGCGGAGAGGGTGCGTTTACGCCCGTTGCCGGGGTAAGCGCACAGCGCGGCAAGAAGCTTGCCGTAGGACGTGCCGTATTTGCCGCCGGCAAGGAGCTCTTCGGAGTTCAGCCTCCGTGGGGAGTACTGACAGGTGTCCGCCCCGCTAAAGTAGCGGCAGAGTTCTTGGCATCGGGCGGAGGAATACAGAAGACCCGTCAGTTCTTGAAGACCGAATACTTTCTCAGCCAGAAGAAGGCGGCACTTTGCGCATCTGTTGCATCCGCTGAACTGAAGCTGAAAAAACAGCTCTCGCCCAATATGTGCAGTGTGTATATCTCCATACCCTTCTGCCCGTCAAGATGCGCGTACTGCTCTTTTGTTTCCTATACAACTCCGCGTTTGCTTTCGATGATAGACGAGTATCTTGACCGCCTTGTTTTCGAGGTCAGTGCGGTATTCCGCCATATCGCGCGCACGGGACAGCAGGTCGCCTGCATCTACGTAGGCGGAGGCACTCCCACCATACTTTCGCCCGAACAGTTAAGAAAACTGCTTTCCGCCGTTGCGGAATACGTTGATACGGACTCTCTTCTGGAGTTTACGGTGGAGGCGGGAAGACCCGATACGATCACAGAGGAAAAGCTTGAGGTGTGCAGGCAATACGGGGTTACCCGTATAAGTGTAAATCCGCAGAGTCTTTCCGATGCGGTTCTTGAAAACATAGGCAGAAAGCACACGTCGATGGACTTTTTCCGCGCGTACGGAATAGCAAAGGAATCGGGGATCCGCGATATAAACGTAGATCTTATTGCGGGACTTCCGGGTGATAATTTTACACGCTTTGCGCGTACGCTTGACCGCGTTTGCGAGCTTGACCCGAGCAATATAACCGTACACTCTTTTTGTGTAAAAAAATCCTCGGATTTTCTGCGCCGAAGCACGGATATATATAAGAATGCGGGCGGAGATGCCGTTAAATGCGTGGATTACTCACAGCTCAAGCTGAGAAATACGGGTTATAAGCCTTACTATCTCTACCGCCAGAAGAACACTGTAGGCAATCTTGAAAACGTTGGTTTTGCGCGCGAGGGACATGA
>JAZQJQ010000135.1:0-7646 GCA_045541735.1 Eubacteriales bacterium | reverse complement strand
CTTGGCCTCCGACTTTACATACGCCGTCAGTCGTCCCCGTTGCAGTATCTGAAGTATAAAGCAATTTTTACCGCAATTAGCAGCGAGTCATTATTTCGATTATTTTATCATCCGTCCCCTTCATTCCGTCACGGACCATCTCACTGACACTGTCGATAGTGTTCTCAACACCCTTGAAGATAATTCCGTCGTTTGCGTAAAACTGCTGCCCCTCTTTATACATATAGTAACCGGTAAGCGCGGCATCAAGCGAAGATGCTATCTTTGCCGCACAGCTCGCCTTCGCTCCGTCGCACACTATGCCCGAGGCAATTGCAAGGGAATTTACAAGCGTGTGATTTACCACCTTGAGATCACCGCCTCCCAAATAGGCTATCGCGGCACCTGCGGCAGTTGCAGCGCTTACCGCGCCGCAGAATGCAGAAAGCCTGCCCATACCTTTTTTCAGATGTATTGCCAGAAGATTGGAAAGTACGAGCGCGCGGTAAAGGCTTTCCTGCGTGCTGTTCCATTCCTTTGCGTACTCAATAACGGGAACGCTGACGGTAATACCCTGATTTCCGCTGCCCGAATTGATAACGACCGGCATCTCGCAACCGCTCATGCGTGCATCTGAGCCCGCCGCCGCCATTGCACGTGCGCGTGTCTGCACATTATCTCCGTAGGCACGGAGAAGAACCTTACCGACGTTTGCACCGTAACTGTTCTTAATTCCTTCTTCTGCTATCGCGGTGTTGCATTTTATCTGACGGTCGAGCAGATCTTTTACGTCTTCAACATCCACTGTGGTTGCAAAATCGTAAATCTCCTTTACAGAAAGCGCACCGTAATCGAGATTTCCCGTTTCCGCGGGATTTACGGGTTCGGCATCGTACAACACCTCGCCGTTGTACATAATAAGCGCGATGCCGGTATGATGATTTTTAATGCGTACTACAGCCTCGTCATTTCCTGCATAAACGTATATTCTTATGTCAAGTACCAGATCAGTTTTAGCGGGCACAACGGTTATCTCGGTGTTTTCGAGAAAACGTGCAAGCTCTGCTCGTTGCTTTTCGCTTACCGAGGATATTACCTCCAATTCACGCGACGCATCGCCGGCAACGATACCGACAGCGGCGGCGGCGGCAAGCCCGCGCCTGCCGTCGGTATTGGGAACAACTACGCTTTTGACATTTTTGATTATGTTACCGCTAACCTCTACTATAACGCGTTCGGGCATTTTTCCCAGCGTTTCACGCGCCTTTGCGGCACAGTAAGCAACCGCGATAGGCTCCGTACAGCCCATAGCGGTGGCAAGCTCTTTTTCAAGTATCTGTAAACAAGTGGAATAAAGCTGACAGTTACAGTCCATCGTTAACTCCAAACAGTTTATTTATATACATTGTAACATTATTCGACAGCAAAAGCAACACAGTATTAAGAATTGTCAGAAATTCAAGCTATTGGAATCAAGGAGAAAATCATAGAGCTTCAGCAAATATATCCCATCCTCGTTATAATGCGAATGTGAAATATCTTTAACTATGATTATTTTCTTGAAAGAATCGGTTATCCGAGTAAGCGAATTTTGCTCTTGCTCCAGTTTTTCCCTGTCGGGGATAGACAACGCTACTTGAATGTAATAACGCTTGTCAGAAAAATTGCATACAAAGTCCACCTCCGATTGCTTCAATACGCTTTTTTCTCCGCTTTCAGATGAATAGTATTCAACTATTCCGACATCAACATTGAATCCGCGAATTCTTAGCTCGTTGTACACCACATTCTCCATGGAATGAGTTTCTTCGGATTGTCGAAAATTCAATCGAGCATTTCTTAATCCAATATCTGAAAAATAGTATTTAGAGGGGGTATTTATATATTTTCTTCCCTTAATATTGTACCGCTTTGCCTGTTCAATCAAAAATGAATCCACAAAATAATCAAGATAGTTTTTTATTGTATCCGGATGAACAGAAACCTGTTTTACGCTTTTAAAAGTATCGGAAATCTTTTTGGGATTAGTAAGAGAACCTATGCCCGACGAAAGAATGTCAAGTAATTCTTCAAGCTCATAATCACCTCTGACACTGTTTCTCTCTCTTATGTCTTTTAGATAAGTTTCGGAAAAAATGTTTTTTAGATACTCCGATTTGTCCTCATCGGTTGAAAAATCAAAAAGCTTGGGCAGGCCGCCGTAATTAATATACGCGCCCCATCCTTCATCTACAGTTCCTTCAAAAACAGACATAAACTCAGAAAAAGAAAGTGGGGAAACGTGAATTTGATCGCCGCGACCGCGAAATTCAGTTATAATATCTTTGGACAAAAATTTTGCATTGCTTCCCGTAACGTAAACGTCTGCATTTTTTATATGAAGAAAGCTGTTCAAAACATCCTCGAACTCCGGCACCATTTGTACCTCATCAAGTAAGATGTAATACATCTCTTCATCTTTAATGTAATCGTAAACATACTCGCAAAGATAATCAGGATCGCGATACTTCTTATTTCTCCTGTCATCTAACGCAATTTTCAATATATGATCTTCCTTGATACCTCGAGACAAAAGATGATTATAAAATAGTTCGAACAACAAATACGATTTTCCACATCTGCGAATACCGGTTATCACCTTGATCAACCCATTATGCTTGTGTCGTATCAGCTTATTTAAATATAATTCTCTTTTAATCTCCATATTTCCCTCGCGATATTTTCAAGGTATACCCAATGTAATTTTACTATTAGTATAGCACAATTTAAAGGAAAGTCAACACTTTATTGCAAACAATTCGGGCGAACCCAAATTATTTTCACCAACCTCGTGCGCAAAAATAGAAGCGCAAAAAATGCGCTTCTATTTTTCAATATAGTTTTTCCAGAGTTTTCAAAACATATTCGGTAATGTCAGAATAGCACTTGAAATCTTCGCAGTTAAGATATGTATATGTGGATCTGTCAAAACGGTAATTCTTCATCAAGAACTTATCAAAAATCAGCTTTATGGGCTCGGCATCGCATATCTTTGTCGAGCAGTAGGAAAAGATAGCCGTGGGTTTACCCAGCAACGGATTTTTATCCGTATTCATTACCCCTGAATCAAACAAAACACTCGTAAGGCGCTCCATAAGCGCAGTAAGACGTGAAGGAATACCGGCATACACAGGCGATATAATGAACACCGCATCGCTTTCAACCATTTTGTCATAAACTTCCTGAAATCTGTCATTTTCGGTTCGGGGCAGAACGCACTGTCCGTTCCTCGAACATTTATGGCAAGATGTGCATCCATCTATTCGATGATCCGCCAAGTGCACAAAATCAAATTCAAATCTATCCTTGAAACTGCAAATTGCTTCTTCTATTTTGGCGTTTTGTCCGCCAAACCTGTGTGAAGCAAACAACACAAAAACCTTCTTCATCTCATTCTCTCCGAAGAATATTCTTGAAGCACATGACGGACGCAGTCGCTATCAAGCTCCGGGAACGGAATTATTGGTGCTGGAGTGTCAATGTCGCTTATGCGTTTTTCGAACCACATAAGATCAAGCCATCTACCGAATTTGAAACCTATATCGTGCATCGTGCCGAGGTGGGAAAAGCCCATTTTTTCGTGCAGGGCGACGCTTGGACCGTTTGGATAAGTTATCGAGGCTACAACGGAAACGAAGCCCTGAAGGCGCAGGATCTCTACAAGAGCGCTATAGAGAAGCTTGCCTATCCCCTTACCAGTCTCGTTTTTATCCACGTACACGGAAAGCTCGCAGGACCACTCAAATGCTGCTCGCTCGCGGTACATGTCCGCATACGCGTACCCAACGGCTCTGCCGTTTTCCTCGGCTGCTATATACGGGTATTTTTCCAGCTTGTGCGCTATTCTTTCACCGAACTCATCAGCGCTTGGCGCAACGTACTCAAAGGTAATGGCGGTGTTCTCTACGTAATAGCCGTAGATAGCAGCAAGCGCCGCACCGTCCTCTTTTTTGGCTATTCTTAGTTTTACCATGTTATTTCACCACTGACACCTTTTCTATACCGTAGTACCCAAAGCATCTAACGGCATTTTCATCAAGCGCTTCGCCGCAGACCGCTATCGGTACCGCAGGGGGACATCCGACAGACGGAGAAGCAAGCGCTCTGCCAACAGCATCTTTTGCATCTACCCTTTCGGCGGGTGAGAAGAGAGCATCCTTTATGCTCAACTTTCTTTCGCCGCACTTTATCTTCGGCGGCCTTTCGAAAATGGGAGCTTTCGCGGGTATAGCGCAAAGCATATCGCACATTCTGTCAAGCTCTTCCCTTTTTATCTCGGGAGTAAGCATCAGAACAAAATAGTCGGGATCCGCAAATTCACATTCATAGCCGCTTTCTCGCAAAACGTCCGCAAGCTCTGTTCCGAGATAGCCGTACGCCTTTGCGCGCAGGGTAATCTTCAAAGGCTCGTTTCCGTAAAGGAGATAGCCGTGTATGCGAAGCTTGTCCTTTATCTCCATTACAGATAGGCAATATTCGCCAAGCCTTTCCATATATCCGTCGGAAATATACATATTTGCCGCATCAAGCGACTGCAATATAAGATATGACGGGCTTGTTGATCCGAAAAGAGAAAGGCTGTCCTTGGCTCTTTCGGCAAAAAACGCGGGGGCATCCATTGCAATATGCAAATACGCACCGCCCGTAAGCACAGGGAGCGTTTTATGAGCACTGTCGCAACAGATATGAGCACCCAAATCTATGGGATGCTCGGAAACCGGCAAAAACTTTAAGTATGCCCCGTGCGCGTTATCAACGCACAAAAGCACACCGTATCGGCGGCACACATCGGCAATGCCTGCTATATCAGCAACGTTGCCGAGATAATCCGGACTTGTAACGTATAACGCATGAGGAAGCTTTTCTGCTTTCGCAAGGTATTTCTCTATATCGCATGCCGTAACTGCGCAGGAGAGCAGATCGCCCTCTCCGTACAGCCAATCAACGTCCGTGTCAAGCACAGCGGCGGCGTAGAGGAATGCTTTATGTACGTTGCGAGCGGCTAAAACACGCAGCTTTTCACCCTTTTCGCGTGCATAAAGGGTAACAAGGTGCATCATTGCCCGAATGCACTGGGATGAACCCTCTGTGCTGTAGAAAGTCTTGCAGCCGAAAAGCTCGGAGGCATTTTCCTCGCTTTCGGCAATGATGCCGTTTGCCTCGTATAGGCTGTCGGCACCGATTATTTCGGTTATATCAAGGCATTCGCAACCAATAAAAGACTTGCCCTTATGCCCCGGCATATGAAGCCTTGTTCCTTTTTTTTGCGCGTAAGTGCGCACAAAATCACAAATAGGAGTTTTCATCAGTCTCTAAGCGCGCGTGCAACCGCAACCATAATGGCACATTCCATACGCTTGCGGAAGAGTCTGCAGCCGTATTCGTAAACACCGGTAACAGAGCCGGTAGCGTGATACGCGTTTGCGGCACATCCGCCTGAGCAGTAAAGACGCGCCCAGCAATCACGGCATTCGGGATGCGCATATACGTTGCAGGCGGCAAACTGTCCCTGAACATCTTTATTGGTAACACCGTTATAGATATCGCCAAGCTTGAATTTTTCATCGCCCACAAACTGATGGCATGGGTAAAGATCGCCCCATGGTGTAACAGCCATATACTCGGTGCCTGAGCCGCAACCAGAAATACGCTTATAGATGCAAGGCCCGCCCGATAGGTCTATCATATAGTGATAGAAGGTGAACGGCCTACCCTCCGCATCCTTTTCAAGCATCAGTTCCGCAAGCTTTTCGTACTGATCAAGAACTATAGGCAGATCCTCTTCGGTAAGCTCGGACGGGTCGCCCGATGCGCAGACGACGGGTTCCATGCTCAGCTCATTAAATCCGAGGTCAAGCATTACCTTCAGGTCTTTAAGAAAATCGGGATTTGCGTGGGTAAAGGTGCCGCGCATATAGTAATCCTTGCCGCCGCGTGCTTCAACAAGCTTTTGGAACTTGGGAACTATCTTCTCCCAGCTTCCGTTGCCTGCATAATCAACGCGGAAACGGTCGTGTATCTCTTTTCTGCCGTCAAGGCTGAGAACCACATTACTGCACTCGCGGTTTGCAAAATCTATTACGTCGTCATCGATCAGCACGCCGTTTGTGGTAAGAGTAAAACGGAAGTTTTTGCCCTTTCCCTTTTCAATACTGCGCGCATACGAAACGAGCTGTTTTACAACGTCAAAATTCATAAGCGGCTCACCGCCGAAGAAATCTACCTCAAGATTGCGGCGCGTGCCACTGTTCTCCACAAGAAAGTCAAGCGCGCGCTTGCCGACCTCAAATGACATAACCGCACGCTCGCCATGATACTTACCCTGACTTGCAAAGCAATATGAGCAATTAAGGTTGCAGGTGTGAGCGATGTGTAAACAAAGCGCTTTCACAACGCCTGCAGTCTTTTCCTTTAAGGTGTTTGCCATCGGCTCAAAGGTATCGGGGGCAAACAGCTCGCCGTTATTTTTTAGTTCCTCAACCTGCGCGTAGCATTCCTCTATATCCTTTTCGGTTATGCCGTCCTTGCCGAGATATTTTGCCTTTATATCGGCAAGTACCTTCTCGCGGCTATGCTCTTCAAACAGCGATATAATATCGTACGCAACCTCGTCAACCGCATGTACTGCGCCGGAGCAAACGTCAAGCACGATATTGTATCCGCCGAGCTTATACTGATGAATCATTTTATCCTCCACACTAAAAATGCCGCCGAAACGGCGGCATTTTTATGTTACTTACTTCTTGGTGCTCTCGCACTTCTGATTAGCGATACCGCAGCTGGTCTTGCAAGCAGACTGGCAAGAAGTCTGGCACTCGCCGCATCCGCCCTTCTTTGCGCTCTCGCAAAGGTTACGGGTCTTGATAGTCTTGATATGCTCCATAATAGCACCTCCAAAAAATCTTCCTATAAATTCTATCACTTTTATCCGGCAATGTCAACAGAAAAAGCGTATTTTTCACTCATTCTACGCAAACAACGCCGTTTTCTTTTACGGTTATCGTCATTCCATCCTTTACGTAGTCAAGGAACTCGTCGCCGAGCGAATCGATAACAGGCATCGACACGTCGTCAAGCCATACGTCTGCAAGCACAGAGCCTGCCGCCGCAAGGCTGTCGATAGGCTTTGAAAACAGCATACACGCAGGCTGGCGCTTCATTGCACAAGCGCAGTAAAGCACAAGTCCTCCCGTGGTGGAGCCGATGGTCATAGGAAGGCAGAGCGCCTTGCCCGCCATCTGCTTACCGTAAAGATCAGGGTTATTCTGGTCTCCGCAGGTTGCATTCTTATCTCCGAACTGCAAAGCCTTTTGGAAGGATGCAAGCGTATTAAGTCCTCCGTGAGAAACAAGTGCATCCGCAGTAACGGTTCCGTCCGCTATAACGCGTCCTTTAAATTCTTTCATCACCTGTTACCTCCCTTAGTAATCTGCATAAGTATCTCATCATCCGTATAATAGCGCGCAGTTGTGTAGGTGCGCAGCTTATTTGAGGACGTAATTACGGGCATCTTGCCGCAAAGAGGATTATTCATATACATAAGAGGGCAGATATAAGAAGTAATAACACCTGTTGCCTTAAGCCTTGCGGCATATTCAGTTTTGTTAAACTGCAAGTCGGAGGCCAAG
>JAZQJQ010000134.1:0-13664 GCA_045541735.1 Eubacteriales bacterium | reverse complement strand
GTTCAATGAGGGTGTTTTATCACACAAACCTCCTATAGTTGTTCAAAAAGGGCGATGACAAATTAAGTCATCGCCCTTTTATACGCCCAATTTGCATGCTTGAACGGAAAGAAATCATTTGGTATGATCTACGCATAGTGTTGCGAGGTTTTCTGTTGTTGAAAAATCTGCCGAATCCAACCGGCTTGCTTTTCCTATTCTTAATTTTACCACCTTTGTTTTCGTATAAGTTATCAAGCATAAATTAAGGCCCAATTAATTCTTCTTGATTGTATTACATTTCATTTCAAAAATAAATTCAAACAGTATAAATTCCCTTTAGTCACAAATACTAACATCACGATTTGAAATATTGTAACGTAGGGCGGAGGCTTGCTTCCGCCGTGAAATGCCGAACAGAAAATGGAGGCACCAAGGCACCGCCATACGATATATTAAAAAGGAGAATTTATATATGAAAGCAACGGGCATCGTGCGCCGTATAGATGACTTGGGGCGGGTCGTAATACCCAAAGAGATAAGAAGGACAATGCGTATCCGCGAGGGCGATCCGCTTGAGATATACACAGACAAAGACGGCGAAGTGATATTCAAAAAGTATTCTCCTATAGGGGAGATGGGGGTGTTTGCGGCGCAGTATGCGGACACGCTTTCAAAGACCTGCGGAATGAGCATCGCAGTCTTTGACCGCGATTCTGTAATTGCCTGCTCCGGTATTCCCAAGAAGGAGTATTTGGACCGCAAGCCTTCCGAGGCGATCGAAAAAATAATGGAAAAACGCACTTTTTTCTCTGCGGACGGAGAGAACACTTTAGTAATACGCGAGGACGGCAACCGCTTCGTTTCATGCGCTATGCCGATACAAAGCGCCGGTGACATCGTAGGCTGCGTCGTTTCCGTAAAGAGCGACGGCGACAGCTCTAAGGACGTATCGCGCGAGGCGGAGCATAAGCTTATACAGACCGCCGCAGGCTTTCTCGGCCGTCAGCTTGAGGAATGAGACATCGAAAAACCACGAATCCGTAACAGATTCGTGGTTTTTTACAGTTATTCGTTTCCTCCGGTTACCTCTTCATCAGGAATGATGAAAGGTTTTTCCGGCTCCGGTATTGTACTTTCTTCTTGGGGATCGGGTTCTGCTTCAGGCGCTTCTGCATTTGACTCGGTTCCCGTATTTGCTTCTGCTTCTGCAAGCGCGCGGTCACCGTTCGGGTATTTATCGTTGGGGAACAGCTTGGTAAAGAATCTTCTGAGTTGTTTATTGCCTACGGTTATCAGTATTAGCAGGATGATTCCAGATACTGTTATCAAAACACCGTTTCTGACCGCATCGGGTGCATATTTGAGCACTATATCGTGCTCGCCGTACTCTCCATCTACTTCAAATGCGATAAGCGCATCGAGAGATTTGAAGATCTCGACCTTTTCTCCGTCAACATATACCTGCCAGCCCTCGTCGTAGGGAATGGACGTAAATACTGTTGAGAACTCCTCGGAGGTGGTTACGGTACCCTTGAAATAACTCTCCGAATATTCTTCTATCTGCATATTGCCTTGCACGAGCTTTGCCATTACCTCTTCGTACACCGCTTCATCGATGTACCAGAAGAAGTCTGTTTCGCCGTTCATTATATACATATCGGCTTGCGTGAGAGTAAGTCTTACCTTGATAGTTTTTGCTGCTTCTCTGTCGCCGAGAGCAACTATGCGCTGAGTTTCGTTTCCAAAGTAGGTTCCGTACGAGGTTCCGTTTACGGCAAGCTTGGCTTCGCGTGGGTAATTTGATGCGAAAAAGCAGTATATGATACCGTTCGCCTCTGGTGTTACAGCATACTCCAATGATGCATCCGAGCCGCTGTTAAGAGGAGAATACTTCTTGTGTCCTCCGGCAAATGAAAGATTGATATTATCGGTGGTGACTTTAACGTTCTTTATTTTCTTGAAAAGCTGTACCTCTTCATCGGCACCCAGCATTGCGGTTATCATAGCGTTCATACGCTCAAAGGGATTGTTCAACTGCTCATACGGTATAAGCTCGGGAAGTTCAATGGGCTCGTCGCTTTCCGTATACTCGGCATCCTCGTGTGCGGCATATGCTTCCTCAGAGTTAGGGTCGCTGAAATAAAGATCCTGAATATCGTTGTTTACCACGTATGCAATTGCCATAGCGTACGGGTTCAGATATACTTGATAGCCGTTTTCCTCATCGGTCTTGTAAAGGTCTCCCCAGGAGGGATGGACCGTCTGATCGTTTGTTTTTGTTACAAGGTATTTAATTCCGAGCAGGGAATCGGAGACCGGTGTTCCGCCGAGGTACTTCGACCAGTGGGATCTGGAAGAATAACCCATTCTCTGCAGGAAGAGTATCGTTTCCTTGTTCAGTGTGGAGGTGGAGCCTGAAAGGCCGCGTATGCCGATAGCGTACGGGTCGCAGACCTTGCGGTGGTCGTTCTTTTCCATACGGTAGAAAGAGGTATCTTCTGCTTTTACTTCATCGATTATCGGCTGGATCTCATCAATAAACTCGTGATACGAGGTATATGATGAGATAACAACGTCTTGGTCAAGCTGTACGAGCGAGAGAAGACCGCTGCAAAACATTTCGAGTGCAACTATTACGCACATTATCATCGCCGTGGTCTCTTTTGTGTGAGACCTGGATGCAAGTGAGAGCGCGATGCAGTAAACGGTTATAAACACAAGCGAGAGCCACACGCACTCAAAGTCACCTACGCCCTTGAAACCGGTTTTCTGCATTACAAGAAGAGAGAAGGCGAGGGCAAGACAAACGGCAAGCAAGGCGCGCGGGCCGTTTTCCTCAAGACTGTCGTACGCTCTGCGTGCGGCAACGATGAGAATAAAGGACAGCATAAAGCTGTATCGGTAGTTGAGCCAGTTGGGGATAGCAAAGCCGTGCCAAGCCATATCTACGGGATTAAAATTGAAGCAAAGGATGAAGAAAATGATGAACAGCGCAGTGCCGATCCTCTCGCCCCTCGGACGTTTGGAGTTGAGGAAGTAGAGAGGTAGGAGAATGAGCGCGAGCATGCCGCTGTATACGTTCGGCAGACCGTCTGGGCGGACTGTGTCGTACGCGCCGGCAAAGAATTTGCCGAAAAGGTCGATAAAGTCAAAGCGCTGAGTCAGCTTGAAGTGAGGGTTCTTTTTAAAGTTTTCGATAAGTGCGAGCGGATTGGAGATATCGAGTCCTGCCGTTTGAAAGTCGTCTTTGCCGAAGGAGAGGGCGTAGACGGCAGGCAGGGTAATTATCATTGAGATAGCAATGGCGATAAGCGAGAACACCGTGACGCGCATCACGGAACGCAGAAAATGCAAACGCTCACCAAAGGGGTCGCTTTCCGATTTGGGGATCGAGAAGTAATAATATACGGAGTATGCAAGCACGAATATGCACATCATATATCCGATGTAGTAGTTGCTGAGGATAGCAAGAGCCAGCGAGACGGTGAAAAGCATATATTTTCTCTCAGCGATAAGCTTTTCGATGCCGAGTGCAATGAGAGGGAGAAGGATAACGCAGTCTATCCACATCGTATTGTGCTGATATACTACGTTGTAGGCGCAAAGCGCGTACATTGTGGAAAACATAACCGTTGCGGATTTTCCCTTCACCTTGCCGGTTTTGTGCATATAATAGCCGAAGGTAAGACCGCAGAGACCGCATTTGATAACGAACATCGTGTAAAGCGCTTCAAGGATAGCGTGCTTGGGGAAAAGGCATACGATATAGGAAAGGGGGCTTGCGAGGTAGTATGCGTAGATTCCCATAAACTCGCCGCCGAGCGCGCGCCCGAAGGAGTAAAGGAAATCTCCTTCGCCGTATACGAGATCGCGCAGTGCTTCAAAAAAATAAACGTATTGGCCGTTAAGGTCCAAAACGAGCACGGAGCTTTCTCCGAAGGGATAGGTGCCGAGTGCCGCATAGATCACAAACATCAGCGCCGCAGGCAGGAAAAACGCCCAAAACAGATATGCGGCAGGTGCTTTTGTTATTCTTCTTGCGGACGCCGCAAAGCCGTTTTTCTTCGGCTCAAGCTCGGTTATTTCAACGTCTTTTGTCATTTTGCTCTCCTTATTTATGTTTTCGGCAAATAACGCACAGTTACAAAATGTAAATACACAACTATTTTACCATATTATTTCCATATTGTAAACTGATTTGCAAAAAATTAAGGATCTATGCATTATTTAAGTTCGGTGTGTTTTTTTGATGAAATCGGTTGAAAAATAGGGTTGATTGATTTATACTATATACGTATAAGTATATCTCTGCTTATCTGGACGTGTCATTACCATAAATAACAAGTTCTGTGGGAGGTACAGAATGAAGCGCGGTTTGTTTAGAATGTTGTCTCTTGCCGTTGTTGTTACGGCAATCGTTTTGGTATTAGTATTTACAGTGTTTTCCGGACAAAGGAATATTACAAGTTCCGGAGAGTGCGGTCCGGATCTGACTTGGACGCTATATAAGAATGATGAGCTCATTATAAGCGGAACTGGAGAGATGAACTCTTGGTCAGAAACCGATTTTGCTCCCTGGTATGAGTTTGAGGTGAAAAGAGTAGTCATCGAAAGCGGTGTAACGAGCATCGGTTCAAATGCATTCCGCAATCTTTATCTTGCGGACGTTTCGATTCCGACAAGCGTAAAGGTTATCGGTGACGGTGCGTTTTACGGTTGTATCTACCTCGGCGATGTTTATATACCTTCAAGTGTATCGGTAATCGGGGACTCTGCTTTTTGCGGCTGTTCTTCGCTTGTGCGTATCAGTATTCCCGACGGTGTAACGGCTATAGGGAACTCAGCTTTCTGCGGATGTGCTGCACTTTCTGATATCGTTATTCCGGAAAATGTAACTAGTATAGGCGATTTCGCGTTTTTGGGATGCTCATCGCTTGAAAGCATCGTTATTCCGAAAAACGTAAAAAGCATAGGCGCTAATGCTTTTGAAAATTGCAGATCGCTTACCGGTGTCAACGTTATGACTGCCGATGCTGTTTTTGGCTCCGATGTTTTCGTAGGCACATCGTCCGACCTTATTATCTGCGGCTATCCAAAATCGACCGCAGAGGCATACGCGATCGAAAACGGTAACAGCTTCGAGCTTTTCGGTATGAAATTCCTCTCTGCATCGCTTGCTCTTTATAATGACCTCGCGGTGAATTTTAAAATAGAAAAGGAAGCTTTTGATGCAATAGGATATACCGACCCTTATCTGGTGTTTGGTTTTAACGGAAGAAGCTATACCGTAAGATCGTACACCGTAGAACAAACAGTACATAACGGCAAGGAGACAGAGGTATACGTTTTCTTGTTCAATAAACTTGCACCGGACAGAATTAACGAAACGATAACCGCAACGTTACACGCAGCGTTTGGCGGTGTTGACTGCGAAGGTAGACCTATAGAATACAGCGTATCGCAGTACTGCTACAATCAGCTTGAAAAGTGTACCGGCAAGACCGCGCTCAGTACCATGTGCGTAGATTTGCTTAATTACGGTGCAGCCGCTCAGGAGTGTACCGGGTATAATGTAGATGATCTTGCAAATGCCAAGCTTACAGAACTGCAGAGGTCTTGGGGCACGCAGCAGGACCGTATGCTTGTCGATTCCACATCAAGGGACGGAACACCTGCCGAAGAAAAGGCTGTTTGGAAATCTGCAAGTTTGAGACTGAAAGAGAATGTCACCGTTGAGCTGCTGTTCGAAACGGAGGATGTCAGCGGATTGTACGTAGAGGTCGAAATGTACGGACGTACGTTCAAGATCAACGAATTTACCTACGATAAGCAGTTCGGCTGGTATGTTGCGAAATTCAATAAATTCTCCGCAACGCATATGTCCGAGCTTATGAAGGCAACGGTGCGCGATGCGGACGGCAATGCGGTAAGCAAGACTCTTACGTACAGTGTGGAAAGCTATGCGCAGAGAATGCAGGATGACCCTTCCGTTGGAAAGCTTGTGAAGGCTCTGTTAAAGTACGGCGATGCCGCTCTTGTTTACGGCAACGAGAATTAAGCGTTAGATCAAATATAAAAAAAGCCGGTGCTATCGGTTGAACTGATGGCACCGACTTTTCATTTAGCCAACTTTTGTACACAAAATCCCGCTTGGGCATATTGAAAAGAGACTTCTGTTAGGATATAATGATGTCAGAGTATACGTTTGTTTGCATTTATTGCATCTGTGGAGGATAAAAATGAAACGCAATCTTTTTAAGGCTTTGTTTGTCATAGCCGTTTTAGCGGCACTCGTTTCCGTTTTTGCGGTAACAGCGTACGCAACCGAACCTGAGCGCACCGTAACCGCCTCCGGAGAGTGCGGCGCGGAGGGGGATAACCTCACTTGGACCCTCTATGACGACGGTGAACTTGTAATCAGCGGCGACGGTTCGATGAAGAACTGGACGTCCTCTTCAAGCGTACCGTGGTATTCTTATCGCTCACAAATAACTAAGGTTACTTTAGAAAACAATGTAACAAGCATCGGCGGCTATGCGTTTTCTCAGGGGACACTAATCACCGATGTAGAGATACCCGAAAGTGTAACGCATATAGGGAGCAATGCATTTTATAATTGCACGGCGTTGAAAAACGCAGAAATACCGAATGGTGTAACGAGTTTGGCTAATGCTGCATTTTATGCCTGCAAATCGCTTGTGAGCATAGAACTCCCGGTTAGTGTAACGAGTATAGGGGACTATGCGTTCCGCGACTGTATCAATCTCAAGTCCGTAACAGTGTATATGGGGCTTGCATCTTTCGGAAGTTACGTATTTGAAAACACTGCTACTGATTTTGTGATCTGCGGTGGAGCATATTCAACTGCGTATAAATATGCTAACTCTCAACGTCATACCTTTGAGTCAATAGACATTCCGAAAAGCGAGCACGTATCGGGTGTCTGCGGCGCAGAGGGAGACAATGTAAAGTGGGTGCTTTACAGCGACGGAGCGCTTGAAATCAGCGGCACCGGTGCTATGAACGCTTTTTCTTCCGAGTCAAATGTTCCGTGGTACAACTATCGTTCTCTTATTGCAAATGTTACTATCAAAAACGGTGTAACAAACATAGAAAACTATGCGTTTTATTCATACGGTTCACTCCAAAGTATACAAATGCCCGCAAGTGTAACGACTATTGGATCCCGTGCAATCTATGATTGTTATTCCCTGACTTCAATTCAGGTAGCCGAGGGTAACACCGCGTACGTCGATGTAAACGGAGTTTTGTTCTCTAAGGATATGAAGACATTGATGGTATATCCTGCAAAAAAGGCTGAAAAAAGCTACGTTATTCCCGACGGTGTGACAACCATCAAAGAGTATGCGTTTGATCGAGGCAAGTTCGAAAGTGTTGAGATTCCTGACAGCGTGACCACTATAGAATGGAACGCATTCAAGAATTGTACCGCTATTATGAGTATTGAAATACCTGCAGGGGTAAGAAGTGTAGCGGGAAGCGTTTTCATTAACTGCCAGAATCTCAATAGCGTAACTGTTTACAGTGCTGTTACAACATTCGGCTCGGACGTATTTCGGAACACTGCCGATGATCTTGTAATTTATGGCGGCGCTAATTCGACTATACAAGAGTATGCTGTGGATTACGATCACGATTTTGTTGTAATAGAGCTTTCTAAGGTAGAATTAGCTTCCGGAGTTTGCGGCACCGAGGGTGACAATGTTGAATGGGCGTTTTACAACACCGGTGAACTTAAAATCAGCGGCACCGGTGCTATGAACAATTTTACAAGTGGTAGTATGCCTTGGAAATCGTTTTCCGTTTCTGTAAGGATGCTTGAAATAGAAAACGGCGTAACGAACATAGGAAATGAGGCTTTCTATTATTGTGGAAAACTTACAAGTGTAAATATACCGGAAACCGTAGCAAGTATCGGGTACGGTGCGTTCTCTCGCTGCTCCGCACTTACATACGTAGAGATTCCGGAGGGTGTAACAAGCATAGGGGAAAATGTATTCCAAGCTTGTACCGCGCTTACGGGTGTGAAACTGCCGTCTACGGTAACGAGCATAGGAGATAAAGCGTTTCTTTCTTGCAATTCACTTACCGATGTTGAGGTGAGTGAGAAAAATCTCGCTTATGTGGATGTTGACGGCGTTTTGTTTACAAAGGATATGAACACTCTTATTGTATATCCTGCGGGAAAGAGCCAGGCTTCCTATACTATTCCTAACGGAGTAACTCTCATTGTGCAGTATGCATTCTGTGGTAATCCATCACTTGCAAATTTGCAAATGCCCGAGAGTTTAACAACGATCGAGGATTTCGCTTTCAGTTTTTGCAAATCGCTTGCAAGTATTGAAATCCCCGCTAAAGTATTGAACGTAGGATTCCAAGCATTTGCTTCGTGCACAAGCCTAAACAAAGTAACTGTTTACAGCTCAATTACAGCGTTTGATAATCAGGTATTCACCGGTACTGCAATTGATCTTGTAATCTATGGCGGAGCAAATTCGATTATACAAAAGTATGCGGCGGCTAATAATCATAGATTTGTTGTTATAGATATTCCCAAGGTTGTAATTGATTCCGGTACCTGCGGAGCGGATGGCGATAACATCATTTGGACGGTATATACCAACGGAGAAACAGTTATCAGCGGTTCCGGAGAGATGAAGGACAAATTTCATTCTTCTGAGGGATTGTGGGTTGTGTACCGTTCGCGCATAACAAAGCTTATTATTGAAAATGGTATAACGAACATAGGTGCCTATGCGTTCATAGGGTGCTCGTCAATCACAAGCTTGGATATTCCCGAAAGTGTAACGAGTATAGGCAACTATGCTTTCCAAAACTGCAACTCACTCACAAGTATTTATATTCCCGAGAGTGTAACGAGCATAGGAGACTACGCATTCAATATTTGTTCTTCACTTACAAGCATAAAAATACCCAAAAGCGTGACTGGCATAGGTAAATACACGTTCGGTTCTTGCAGAGCGCTCGTGAGTATAGAACTGCATAATGGAATAACAAGTATAGGTGATTATGCCTTCAATAATTGCGGTGTGCTCGCCGGCATAGAGATACCTGCGAGTGTAAAGAGTATAGGGGCTAATGCGTTTATAAACTGTCTTTCTCTAACAAGTGTAGAGATACCTGCGAGTGTAACAAGCATTGGAAACGATGCATTCCATAGTTGCAGCAAACTCAATTCGGTAACAATATACGGCGGAATAATGACGTTCGGATCTCGCGTATTTAGTTATACATCGTCCGAACTTATGATCTACGGTGGAGAAAATTCTTCAGCTCAGAGATATGCTGCCGCAAACACTCACAAATTTGGGGTAATTGAGATTCCGAACGTAGAAGTGGACTCCGGTAATTGCGGAGCGAACGGCGATAACGTAAAATGGACCATTTATAACAACGGTGAGTTTGTAATAAGCGGTACCGGTAAGATGGGCGGCGGTTCCCTTGAAACGCCGTGGTATACATATTGTTCAAATATAACCAAGGTAACCGTTCAGAGCGGCGTAACAAGCATCTCCTCTCAAGCGTTCCAGTATTCTCCATCGCTTTTGAATATAGAAATAGCTGCGACTGTAATGGAAATTGGCGAATATGCATTCCGGGAATGCGCTAAACTCAATTCCGCAACCATATATAGCGGAATCGTATCATTTGGTCACGAGGTTTTCAAATATTTCGATTCGGACTTTGTAATATACGGCGGAGAAGGCTCAACTGTGCAGAAGTATGCTGCCCAAAACCGTTGCAATTTTGTTGTTATAGATCTGCCCAAGGTTGAAGTGCTTTCGGGTAATTGCGGAGCCGACGGCGATAACCTCACCTGGACTCTTTATAGCGACGGCGAGCTTGTAATAAGCGGCACAGGTAAGATGATGGATTACAACACTTCTTCAACACCGTGGGATTCTTACATTACCGCTATAACGAGTGTTACGATGGAAGTTGGCGTAACGACAATCGGTGAATATGCGTTTTATTGTTTCACTAATCTTACTAGCGTCGAGATACCAGAAAGCGTTATGAGTATTGGTAGCCATGCATTCTATTATTGCTCTAATCTCAAAGGCGTTGAGATACCCGAAAGCGTAACAAGTATCGGTCATCATGCGTTTGTTGGTTGCTCTGCTCTTACAAGCGTTGAGATTCCCGAAAGCGTAACAACTATTGGTTACGAAGCGTTCTCTTATTGCGATAATCTTACAACCGTAACCGTGTTCGGCAAAAATACAACTTTTGAATCAAGTGTGTTTAAGGATGCCGCAGATGACCTTGTCATCAAGGGTTACGCCGGCTCCACAGCCGAAGCTTATGCTGCTGAAAACGGTCATACCTTCGTTGCGTTTGCCGGCGGTGAGATCAAGTTCCTTTCCGCATCGCTTTCGCTTTACAACAACATCGCGGTAAACTTCAAGGCAAACAAGGATGCGATGGATGACGTAGGATTTATCACTCCTTACGCAGTATTCGAGTTCGGCGGCAGGACCTACACCGTGACCGATTATACCGTAGAAACGATGATGGTAAGCGGAGTTGATACTGAGGTATACGTATTCGCGTTCAAGAATCTTGCACCCGACAGAATGAACGATGAGATAACGGCAACGCTTTATGCATCCTTCGACGGTGTTGAGTATGCAGGTAAGTCCGTAAGCTACAGCGTAGCAAAGTACTGCTACAATCAGCTTGGTAAGTGTACCGAAAAGACCGCACTTGCTACGGTATGCGTTGACCTTCTTAACTACGGCTCCGCTACTCAGGAGTACACGGGTTACAGAACCGATGCACTTGCAAACGCAAGCCTCACCGACGCGCAGAAGTCTTGGGGTACTCAGGAAGACAGAGCGCTTCGAGATTTTACCGTAATATCGGGAGCGCCTGCTAATGAAAGGGCACAATGGAAATCTGCATCACTGAATCTCAGAGACAACATCGCCGTGGAGATGAAGTTCCAAGCAACGGATATAACGGGAATCTACGTAGAGATCGAAATGTACGGACGTAAGTTTAGGATAGACGAGTTCGGATATGATGAACAGTACGGCTGGTACGTAGTGGAATTTGATAGGTTTTCTGCAACGCATATGTCAGAAAGAATGATTGCATCGATACGCGATGCTGAGGGAAACGTTGTAAGTAAGTTTCTTGCCTACAGCGTTGAAAGTTACGCGGCAAGAAAGCAGACTGAAGACGGCATAGGCAAGCTTGTTAAGGCGATGATGAAGTACGGCGATGCCGCTATTGCCTACGGCGCAGAACAGAACTGACCCAATAACAAACACCGCCCCGTGCTCACGAGCACCGGGCGGTGTGATTTTTTATATTTTCTTCTTTTTAAAGACCCAAAGCTTAGAAAGTACGTAGTTGCCGATTATAACCAGTACGGCGGCAGCGCATTTTGCGATCAAATCTTTTGAAAAGATGCTTATCTGCGCGTAATTAACAGTATCCAGCAGCC
This sequence comes from Eubacteriales bacterium, assembly GCA_045541735.1. Classification (GTDB taxonomy): domain Bacteria; phylum Bacillota; class Clostridia; order Oscillospirales; family CAG-272; genus RUG12395. Next base: position 2,188 of record JAZQJQ010000134.1, on the reverse strand, counting down.
ACACGCAACCAAAAGTAACGCCCGTGTCGAGCAAAAGTGTGATGACTCTGCTGCTGCCGAATTCTACAAGTTGAATGTGGACGGGTTTGGCGTTTTTATCTGCGCCGTCAAATACCCATTTTCTGTTGGTGTAAAACGCAAACAGCACGGCAAGCACCCATTGAAGTATCTGAGCAGCTAGCCTCAAAACATACGTCGGGGCACCGCTTTCATCAGAAAAACCAAGTGCTGTTCCTATCTTTAATATTATAAAATACGAACCCATTCCCACAATCGTTGTCAGCACTCCGAAAATGAGATACATTACTATCTCGCGGTAACGGGTGAAAAGCTCTTTAATTTTACTCATTATTAACCTTCTGTGATCTCTTTTGCCGCTTTTGAAAAGCTTTCGGCATCGGTTAGAATGTTTAATGCGGAAAGAAGCGCGTTTGCGCTCATCCCGTCGGGCAGATCGAATTTTTGGGCAATCAGATCGCGCTTTGCGGCGCTTCCGTCGCCTCCGGACAGTCCGTATTCATATAGCATGGCCTTTGTAATACCTGCTCGTTCGGGGCGGTTTCCGCCTGAATAAGGAAGAAGTAGCTTGCGGATAACGTCTGCATCCATTCCCTCAACTCCGAGCGTACCCTCTGCTGAACGTGCTGTCTTTCTTTTCTCTTTGCCTTTAATCTTTGGAATGCGAAGGTGGTAGATCTTGTCGGGCGGTATGGCTCCGGAAATGTGCCTGCGTATAACGGTTCCGGCTCCGTCACTGTCAGTCATCAGTATTATTCCGCCGCGTTTTGCAAGACGGGAGAAGAGCGCAAGCTTTTCTTTTGAATTGAATATTCCAAAGCCGTCCGTAGTGAATACGTCTGCATTGCAAATAGAAGATATCTTTATCTTGTCGTATTTTCCCTCAACGATGATCGGCAAGTCGATATTCAGTTTTTCTGTCATCTGTCCTGCCTCCTCAGCATCGTAAGCTCACACAAAAGTCTTTCTACGGGTATAAAGGAATTGCCTCCGGATTTTAAAAGTCCGTCGCATTCAATACACAGTGCCAATGATTTTTCAAGCATATCACGCGAGGCGATCGAAGCCGGACCTCTGGATATTTTTGCTTTGTATTCCGGGATGCTTGTGCGCATGCTGATCTCTCTGTCTGAAATGCCGGTAGAGGCAAGCTCCTTAACTACGAGCATATCGGCATAAGTTGAGATGATCCCGGCAAGTATTTCGGTAGGTTTTTCGCGGTCTTTTTTTGCAGCATCAAGCGCCACAAAAGCATCAACCGTCCTGCCTGAAAGTATGGCGTTTGACAAAGCAAAAGCACTAAGCTCGGGGTCGGCAACGGTAATGGCATCAAGATCGCTCGCGTCAGCGGCGGTTTTTCCCTTAGATAATGCGTAGCAGGCAAGCTTGTCGGATTCAAGAGAAAGCTTGTCCATATTTCTGCCGGCGCGGCTTATGAGTGCACGCGCAACATCCGGTGAACATGAGGCTCCGCTGTGCTCAATGTGGCGTATGACCCACTTCACAAGATCGCCAGGGGTCGGAGGATTGAAATAAACTGTCGTAAGATACGGAGCAAGCTCCTTTTCAATTAATGCATTGAATTTCAGCTCATGTGCCTTTTTTTGAAATTCAAAGCCGTCAGCAGCCCCTACTATACATAGAACAGCGCTTTCAAACAGGCTTTCATTTGTTAAAACTTCTTTCAATTCTTCAAGGCGGTTGCCGGAAAAGAGAGTAAAATCGGCGCCGTAGTATTCAACAAGCTTTCTGTCAGCCATAAACGGAAAAGAGGAAAGCGGCTCGGTAAGATCAAGCGGCTCGCTGATCTCAGCGGAGAGAGAAGAAAGATTAAACGAGGCAAAGGCTTCGTCAATTACTATTGAGTCACGCAGTGTACGTCTTGCGATCCGCTTTAGATATTCCTCAGCACCGTAAAAGAAATAGGCATTTCTGAGTTTGCCGGATTTGATTTCAGTGCGGAACTCTTTTTCTGTCATTATCTCACCTCCAACTAATGTATTTTATCATACACAAGAAGGTAATGCAATCGTTTCTGAAAAAAACGTTATAAATGAAAAAAGGAAGAAAAAGGACGACGAAAAAAGAAAAGAGAAAAAAAGTTAAAAAAATGAAAAAAAGGTGTTGACAATTGAAAAGTGAGGTGATATAATAACAAAGCTGTCGCGAA
>JAZQJQ010000133.1:0-6609 GCA_045541735.1 Eubacteriales bacterium | reverse complement strand
CTATCCGCTCTAAGGGCGCGGATGAGGCACTCATACTCACCCCCCACAAACAGCTCAGTCTTGAGCAGGCTATCGAATTCATTGCAGAGGACGAGCTTATCGAGGTCACTCCCAAGAACATCCGTCTCCGCAAGAGGATTCTCGACACCTCCACACGTCTCAAGGCAGAAAGCAAACTAAAAAAAGGCAACTAAAAACGTCGCCCGAGGTAACTCGGGCGATAGCTTTATCGAGGTCAAAATGTTTTCATTTCTTCTGGCAATCATTTACATATCATTTATCAGTCTCGGATTACCTGATTCCCTGCTCGGCTCCGCTTGGCCGCTTATGCAGACCGAGCTCGGCGCGCCGCTGTCTGCTGCCGGCTGGATATCGATGACTATATCGATATCGACAATTATCTCCAGTCTGCTTTCCGATAAGATGACAAAGAGATTCGGAACAGGACTTGTAACCGCCGTCAGTGTTTTGCTTACTGCAGGCGCGCTTTTCGGTTTTTCCGTTTCCGGCTCTGTACTTATGCTTTGCATTCTTGCCGTTCCATACGGACTCGGCGCTGGCGGAGTTGATGCGGCGCTCAATAACTACGTCGCCCTTCACTACACCTCGCGCCATATGAGCTGGCTTCACTGTTTCTGGGGCGTGGGCGCTTCTGTAAGTCCCTACATAATGAGCTACTGCATATCAGCCCAAAACAGCTGGGAAAGCGGATACCGCGCCGTCAGTATCATTCAGTTCATACTTACCGCCGTACTCTTCATAACACTTCCGCTATGGAAGAAAACAACGGCAGAAAGCGAGTCTTCCCACGGCGGCGGAGTACTGAATGCTCTGAAAATGCCGGGAGTAAAAGCAGTTCTTACCGCGTTTTTCTGCTATTGCGCGCTTGAGACGACAACGGGACTTTGGGCGAGCACCTTTCTCGTATCACGCCACGGAATCGGTGAAGAAAAAGCCGCAAGCTTTGCTTCGCTGTTTTATCTCGGTATAACAGCAGGTAGATTTTTAAACGGTTTCATAGCCGATAGATTCGGCGATAAAACGATGATACGTGTGGGATGCACAGTCGCATCTATCGGACTTTTGTTTATCCTTCTGCCCCTCGGCGTCAGTTTCTCAGTGCTCGGGCTCATCGTTACGGGACTCGGATGCGCGCCGATATATCCTTCGGTCATCCATTCAACACCCGAGCATTTCGGTGCGGAAAATTCACAAGCCATAATCGGAGTACAGATGGCGAGCGCATATCTCGGTTCAACTCTTATGCCGCCTCTGTTTGGTATTATCGCGCAAAACATAGATATAAAGCTTTACCCTGTGTATCTGCTGTTATTCGCACTGCTTATGCTGTTTATGACAGAAACGACAAACATCCGCACCAAAAAGAAGTGATCAATAAAGGAAGCGTTGTGTCTGTTGACACAACGCTTCCTTTATTTTTTGAAAGCTTTTATCAATCCGATAACAACGGCAGTTTCGGCTGCAAAGAGATTCAAAATGATCCACGCACAGGCAATGCGCACTCCGCTTGTTTTCTCGGGTGTTGCCCACATCTCAAGCGAGCCCACCGCCAAATACCATGAAAACAGCACGATAAGAATGGCAATCATCACGCCAACAACCGAAAGAAACAATCTTTTCACAGTATCATTTCCTATCCTTGCGAAGCCTCAGCGCATTGGTGACTACAAACAGCGAAGAGCATGTCATACACGCCGATGCTATCATAGGAGTAAGCAAGATACCGAAAGCAGGATAAAGCGCACCTGCGGCAACGGGAATACCGAGAGTGTTATAGAAAAATGCCCAGAAAAGATTTTGCTTGATAACACGAAGCACTCGTCTGCCATAGGCTATGGTCACGGGCACGGTACCTATTCCCTGCTTCATCAAAAGGATATCTGCAGCATTTGCGGCGATATCCGTTCCTCCGTACACCGCGGCTCCGATATCGGCACTTGCAAGGGCAGGAGCGTCATTTATCCCGTCGCCTACCATCATCACTGCAGCATCAGCGGATCGCATTTCCGAGACTGTTTTTTCCTTATCTGCGGGAAGCAGATCGCCGCGCACCGAATCCTCGTCTATGCCGAAGCGCCTTGCCGCGGCAACTGCGCTTGCACGGTTATCTCCGCTTAGCATAACGGTCTTTACGTTCATATCGTGCAGATCCTTTATCGCCGCTGCACTGTCGGGCAGATCCGTATCTCCGGCACCAAGAACTCCAAGCAGTCTGTTATCCTTGACGGCAAAAACAAGGGTCAATCCCTCGGATGTAAGCCGTGCAAGATCATCTTCCAACGAAGCAAGGTCAACACCAAGCTCCTTCATATATCTTTTACTGCCCACAAAGCATTTTTTTCCGTCCACAGTGCCGTTGATTCCTTTACCCGCAACATCTTGCATATCATCGGAAGGCGCGGTACTGCCGATCCTTTGTGCGGCATATGCGGTTACAGCATTAGCAAGCGGATGAACGCTTCCCGCTTCAAGAGCGGCGGCAACCTCCAAAAGCTCAGCCTCATCAACATTAGGAGCGCATACCGTTTCCTTTATCTCGGGTCTGCCCTCGGTAAGAGTTCCGGTTTTATCGAAAACTACAACGTTTATTTTTGCAAGAGTCTCCAGCTCCTTTGCGGAGCGCAAAAGAACTCCCTTTTCCGCAAGGTGTCCGCATCCTACCGTAACCGCAACGGGCGTGGCAAGACCGAGCGCGCAGGGGCAGGAAATCACAAGAACGGATATAGCGGCATTGAGCGCCTCAGCAACATCTCCGCCGCAAACAAGCCAAATAACGAACGTGAGCACCGATATACCCATAACAACGGGAACAAAAATACCGCTTACTTTATCCGAAAGTCTTGATATGGGAGCCTTGCCGGCTGCGGCTCTGCCCACAAGCTCGCTTATCTGGGCAAGCGCTGTACTTTTGCCTACGCGGTGAACGCGCACGGCAAGTCTTCCGCTTATATTCGCGGAAGCAGCAAGCACACTGTCACCCGGCGCCTTATCGCAAGGCATGCTCTCACCGGTAAGAGCGGATTCGTCCACTGCCGAATAACCTGTCTCCACAACACCGTCTGCGGCAACTCTTTCACCGGGACGTACTATGAGCAGATCCCCCACAGCTACCTCGGCGGTCTTAACTGTTTTTTCTGTTCCGTCACGAATTACGGTGGCGTAATCGGGAGCAAGCTTTGAAATCCCTTCAAGTGCTGCGCCTGCGCGTTTTTCCGCTCCCTCTTCGAGCCATTTACCGAAGGTAACGAGCACGAGTATCATAACCGCAGATTCATACCAAAGTCCCATAGAAGCGTTTGCGGCAGCGACGTAATCACCGTTTTGAGTGTATATGAACGTTTCCGCAGTGCGGTAAAAGCTCCATATAAGAGATGCGCCGGATCCTACTGACACGAGCGTATCCATATTAGGCGCGCCGTGAAAAAGGGCCTTTGCGCCCGATGTAAAAAAATTAAAATTCAAAAGCACCGCCAACAGTGCCGGCGCAAGCTGGCAAAGAGCGCGGTTGAACGAATTCTCATCCCCGTGCAAAAATGCAGGCATAGGCAGTCCGAGCATATGACCCATGCTTACGTACATAAGCACGGCAAGAAGCACCGCAGATACCGCAAGACGGCATGCTACCAGCTTGCGCTTTTTGTTTTGATTTTTCTCTTCGCGTAATTTTTCCTCCGCACTTTCATCAACGTATATCTTAGCCGTAAAACCGATATCTTCAATAGATGAAACTATTGTTTTATCATCCACCGAAGCTTCGCACTCGCAGGTAAGGCGCTTTGCAAGCAAACTTACCTCAGCTCGGCTTACACCTTCTATTCGCATAACACATTTTTCCACCGCAGACGAGCAAGCGGCGCAATGCATTCCTTCAACAGTAAATTCCTTTATCATAATTACCTCACTGCAACGGTTTCAGATCAAGAGTCCTTGTCTTCTGCTCTTTTCCTTCGCGAAGAGTGAACTCAAACTCGCAATACTCACCCAAAACGCTTCTTACTTCTATTTTTTCACCGTGAGCTTCAATAACGGAGCGAGCAATAAACAAACCGAGTCCAACCCCCGTACGGTCAAGGCTGCGGCTCTTATCCGTTTTGTAGAATCGGTCGAACACGTACGGAATATCCTCTTCGGGAATACCGTTACCCTCGTTATAAACGGAAACGTGCACCTTTCTGTCAACCGATTTTGCGGAAACACGGAGAACACCGCCCTCGCGCGAAAACTTGACCGCATTGTCGCAAATATTGTAAAGCACCTGATGTATCGCATCTACGTCGGCATAAACTATCATTGAATCTTTATCCGTATCAAACTCTACCTCAAGATGCTTTTTATCTATCATCTGCTCAAAGGATATAAGTATCTGCCGCGACATTTCGCATATATCGAAATATTCGGGTTTGAACTTTCTTTCACCCGCCTGAATACGGGAAATATCAAGCAGCGCCTTAACAAGACGGGATAGTCTTTTTACCTCCGAGCTTATTATACGAAGATAGTATTCGTGCTTTTCCTTAGGTATGGTACCGTCAAGGATACCGTCAATAAATCCGCTTATCGTAGTCATAGGCGTACGCAGATCGTGAGATACGTTACCGAGAAACGCCGAGCGCATCTTCTCCATATTTGCAATGGACTCAGCCATGCTGTTGAACGCAACTGCAAGCTCAGCTATCTCATCGTTTCCTGAAACGTGCACTCTTACGTCCAGCTTACCCGAAGCAAATTGCTTAGCGGCACGGCTCATTGATTTGAGCGGACCGATGGTTCGTTCGCTTACAAAATAAATAGCAAGAAGCATCGCGATAAGCACCCACATCGTTGAAAGCACTATCGTTCTGAGAAGCGAGCTGAGCATCTCGGTCTCCGACTGACTGTCGGTGTAAACGAACACCACAGCAGCGACCTCGCCGTCAGGTGAGATTATCGGCATAGCCGATACGATATTATTATTCGGCAAGTATCCGCCGAGATTACTTGAACCGGAAAAGCCGTTTTCCGAAACAGCTGATAGCATGATCTCGGAGGGAATGGACTTAACGGCAACGGTGATCTGTTCATCGGAAACAAGAAGCTTTCCGCTTACATCGGTAAGAAAAGCGTGAACGGATGCATTACTTATAGGTGCGATCAGCATTGCTTCAAGCATTTTGCTGTCGTGTTCCGATTCTTCTGAATAAGCGAGTTCCATTACCTTTTTAACGGATAGCGCCGCATCTGTTACGGTCTGTGTTTTTTGATTTAACGCGTAATCACCGACAAGTGATGTGATTATGAATGCTATCATAGTAAAGCTGATAACAATTATCAGCATAAAGATTGCGGCAAGACGCGAATAGATAGTTTTAAACATTTGTCTTCCTTTACAGCAAGAAGGCCGGGGATCCTAAAAAGGACCCTCGGCATCTTTTTTATTGAAGAATTTCAAATTTATAGCCAACGCCCCATACAGTCTTGAGCACCCATTTGTCAGATACTCCTTCAAGCTTTTCTCTGAGACGCTTTATATGCACGTCAACCGTGCGGCTGTCTCCGAGGTAATCAAACCCCCATACCTTATCTAAAAGCTGGTCGCGCGTAAATACACGGTTTGCGTTAGATGCAAGAAAATAGATCAGGTCAAGCTCCTTCGGAGGGATATCAACAGCCTTACCCTCTATCTTTAATTCGTATTTTGCACGGCTGATCTCAATGTTTTCAAACCGGAGAGTCTCGTCGCTGTCCTTGGGACCGTTTGCGGCATAACGGCGCAAAACCGCCTTTACACGAGCTGTGACCTCCTTTGTGTCAAAGGGTTTTACGATAAAATCGTCAGCGCCGAGCTCAAGTCCGAGTACCTTATCAAACACCTCGCCCTTGGCAGTTATCATTATTATAGGATTGGCAGATATTTCACGAATCTCTCTGCATACCTGCCAGCCGTCCTTTTCGGGAAGCATAATGTCAAGCAAAACAAGATCGGGTTCAAAGCGCTTGAACATTTCAACGCCCTCGGCGCCGTCGTTTGCCATACTCACCTCATACCCTTCTCTTTCAAGGTACATACGCAGTATATCGCAGATGTTGATGTCGTCGTCAACGACAAGTATCTTGAATGCCATAGCTCCTCCTAAAAATGATACTGTTGTAATATCTCATATATCGACATAATACTACCGTTCGGTTAACAGAATGTGAACACGGAGTAAACGATTTGTATCTTTTATGCTAATTATATCCCCCATTTTGGAATAAATCAAGTTTTTTTGCCAAACTTATCTCTTCAAGTATATAAACTATCGAAAGCTTCGCAATATCAAATCCTCTTCTCCGCAAAAAAGGCTTCGCCGGAATATGCGAAGCCTTTTGATAACAAATCAACTATTATGAAGAAAATAAAAAATATAAATTATATTGAAAAAACGCTTGTGGAAAAGAACGCCGTGTGCTATAATGCATTTGTATTGTTATGCTCTTTATCGCAAATGGACCAACAAAAGGTGTAAAACCAAAAGCATAAAACCAGCAAGCCCTTGCAAATTCAGGGACAATTAAAGGAGAATGAACATAAATGAAATTAGGTATAGTTGGACTTCCCAACGTAGGAAA
>JAZQJQ010000132.1:0-28753 GCA_045541735.1 Eubacteriales bacterium | reverse complement strand
CGTGAGTATCTTACCGTCAAGGATAACACCGCCGCCGACGCCCGTGCCGAGAGTTATCATTACAGAGCTTTTCGTCCCCTTGGCTGCACCAGCTGCCGCCTCGCCGAGGGCGGCGGCGTTGGCATCGTTAGCTATCTCGATATTCTCTACGCCCGTAAGCTTTTTAAGCGCCTCAGTTACCGAAAGATCCTTGAAGGTGGGCAGGTTGCAGGAATATACTACCACGCCCGTTTCGGGTACTACGGCGCCCGGGATAGCGATACCGATGCCCTTAACGTCCGTAAGGTCCACTCCGTTTTTTTCGCACACCTCACGGCATATCGCGGCAAGATCGGCAAGTATGGCTGCGCTCTCTCTTTCAGCTCCCGTAGCCGCCTTTACCTTATCCGTTATGTTATATTCTTCGTCAACAAGACCTGCGCACATTTTTGTGCCGCCGAGGTCGACACCAATAGTATATTTCATATCGTTCTCCGATCGTTTTTTAGTATTTTACCCTTTTACGCGTAATAAAGTCAATACAATATCACAACATTTGCAACAATATCAGCGTTTTGAAAAAAAATTACATTTGACTATTGCATAAATCGAAAAATAAGTATACAATAATGCTGAATGTAAAAAATTCCTTAACGGAGAAGATAAATGAAAAGAATCTATGCGGACAACGCGGCAACCACGGCAGTAAGCCGCGAAGTTCTTGATGCTATGCTTCCGTATTTCTGCGAAAGCTACGGCAACCCCTCCAGCCTCCACGCGATAGGCAGAGAGGCAAAAAAAGCACTTGACGCATCACGTGCAACACTTGCAGCCGCGCTTAACTGCGATGCAAGCGAAATATATTTCACATCCTGCGGAAGCGAAAGCGATAACTGGGCGATCCGCGGAGGCGCACACAGCAAAAAGGGTAAAAAGCACGTTATTACGACCGCTATAGAGCACCATGCGGCGCTTCACGCCTGCAAGGCGCTTGAAAAGGAAGGCTACGAGGTCACCTACGTAGGCGTTGACGAAAACGGCTATGTCGATCCCGCCGATATTGCTGCGGCAATGCGTGACGACACTGCGCTTGTTTCCGTTATGATGGCAAATAACGAGATAGGCACCATTCAGCCTATAAAGGAAATCACCGAGATAGCGCACAAGGGCGGCGCGCTTATGTTTACCGATGCCGTGCAGGCTGTCGGCAACATTCCCGTCGACGTTAAAGAGCTTGGCGTTGATATGCTGGCACTTTCCGGACACAAGATACACGCGCCCAAGGGAATCGGCGCTCTCTACTGCAAAAAGGGCGTACGCCCCGACGTGCTTATAGAGGGCGGCGGACAGGAAAGAGGCAGACGCGGCGGTACAGAGGCACTTGCCTCCATCGTCGGCCTTGCAAAGGCGGCTGAAATAGCAAATGCCGAGCTTTCCGAGATGAACAAGGTCAGCGCGCTCCGTGACAAGCTGATCGACGGCATTCTTGAAAAGATACCCTACTCACGCCTCAACGGCGGCAGAAGTCCCCGTCTCCCCGGCAACGTAAACGTAGCGTTTGAGTTCATCGAGGGCGAGAGCCTGCTCCTGCTCCTTGATATGGAGGGCATCTGCGCCTCTACCGGCTCTGCCTGCTCCTCAAACTCACTTGAACCCTCCCACGTTCTGCTTGCTACGGGACTTCCCGTTGAAAAGGCACACGGCTCGCTCCGTCTTTCCATCTCCAAGGAAACGACAGAGGAAGACGTTGACTACATTCTTGAAAAGCTTCCCCCGATCGTACAGAGGCTGCGCGATATGAGCCCTCTCTACGAGGAAGTAGTTAAAAACAACAAATAAACAACCGCCGCGCTGTCATCCTCGAGGGAGCACAGCGACCGAAGGATCTGCGCGGTATACACAATATAATAACCCAAAGCGAAAGGATATAGAAATGGATTACAGCGAAAAGGTAATGGAACACTTCGCCCATCCCCGTAACGTGGGCGAGATCGAAGACGCAAACGGCGTTGGCACCGTTGGCAACGCAAAATGCGGCGATATTATGAAGATGTACCTGAAGGTCGACGAAAACGAGATCATCACCGACGTTAAGTTCAAGACTTTCGGATGCGGCGCGGCTATCGCGACCTCCTCCATGGCTACCGAAATGATAAAGGGTAAGAGCATCAATGATGCGCTGAACCTTACTAACAAGGCGGTCATTGAGGCTCTCGGCGGTCTGCCCGCAGTAAAAATACACTGCTCCGTACTTGCGGAGGAGGCTGTTAAGTCCGCTGTTGCAGACTACTACAAGAGAAAGGGTATCGAAAACGAGCTTACCCGTTCTCTTGAGTGCAACGGTTGCTGCGGATGCGACCATGACCACCATCACCACGAACACGGCGAGGACGAGGAATAAAATTCCCACGGGGACGGAAATGAAAAAAGAGACCGTACTGCTGGGTATGAGCGGAGGAATGGACAGCGCCTGCGCCGTGACCGTACTTCAAGATGCGGGATACGACGTACGCGGTGCCGTGCTTCGCATGCACAGCTATTCAGACACCGAGGGTGCCTTGGATGCGGCAGCCGCCCTCGGAATAGACATAACTACAGTAAACTGTGCCGCAGACTTCGAAAACGAGGTCTGCGGTCCTTTTTCAAGCGAATACGCACTCGGAAGAACGCCGAACCCCTGCATAATCTGTAACGAAAAGGTAAAATTTGCAAAGCTTATCGAGGAAGCGGACAGGCAGGGCATCGAAAAGATAGCAACTGGGCATTACGCGGGCATCGAGCGGCTTGAAAACGGCAGATACTGCGTAACGAAGGCAAAGGATGCAAAAAAAGACCAAAGCTATATGCTTTGGCGGCTTTCGCAGGAAACGCTCTCACGCACTCTCTTTCCGCTCTCATCTCACATAAAGACCGAACTGCGCGAGGATGCACGAAAAATGGGACTTACCGCCGCAGATAAACCGGAGAGCCAGGAGATATGCTTTATTCCGGACGGCGACTACGCCGCTTATATAGAAAAAAGCCTCGGGGTAAGATTCCCCGAGGGCGATATAACGGATTCGTACGGCAATGTAATAGGCAGACACGGCGGCATCGTGCGATATACCGTAGGTCAGCGCAAGGGCATCGGCGCTTACGGAAGACCTATGTTCGTCAAAAAGATAGATGCCGAAAATAACCGCCTCATCCTCGGCGCTTCAGGCGAGGAGTACGAAAGCACTCTTGAAGCCGACGGACTGATATTTTCGGGCGCGGAGCCGTTTGAGGGAACGATCGAATGCGAGGTAAAGCACCGCTACCGCGCGCCCGCAGTTCCCTGCACCGTTACCGTAAAAAAAGGCATCGCATCGGCGAAATTGCACACCCCCGCCCGCGCAATAACCCCGGGCCAGAGCGCGGTATTCTACAAGGACGGCTGCGTCCTCTTCGGCGGGTTTATAAAATAATAAAGAACGGCGGACGTGCAATGCACGCCCCCTACACTGTACCGTGACAGACCGTGGTACGGTGTAACGCTAAAACTACACATTGCTGATTCGCAGAAGGTCCTTCGCTGCGAGCCCTGTGTCATCCTCGAGGGAGCGAAGCGACCGAAGGATCTTCAGGGCTCCCCGCTCAAGGATGACAACTGCGAATGGAGTATATCAAGTTTTAGCTGTTACAAGGTTGTAGGGGCGAGCATCGCTCGTCCGCCTTTTTTTATTTCGCGGGGCAGAGCTTCAGGCTCTCGATCTCTGCGTCACCCGAAATGCTTATGCCGTTGCTGGCTGCATCGGGATATACCATAGCGGATATAACAGCCTCCCCCTGTCCGCCAAACACCTCGATACTGACGGTGTCGACGAATATTCTCAGGGTAATACAGCCGTTCTCATCCGGCTTCAGCTTTACCGAATAGCTGCCGCCCGTAAACGTATACGCGCTCTCCTTTGCAAGCTCGCCGGAGTTTGCTGTTCCGAGGATAAGCTGAGACGATGCCTTATTATAAACGAGCCTTGTGGTCTCGTTCGCGCCCTTGCGCAGCTCTATTGTAATGCGCGAGGCATCGCTTACATCAAAAACACCCTCAAGATAATAAGCATTGCTTTCAACCGACGGAACGGATATAACCTTTATATCGGCATTTTCCGCTTCAAATATCGGCTCCGCGAACAGCGAATACACTTCCTTGACAGGCTGTTGCGTAAGGGTCGGTGTACCGTTCAGCGTAATAAGCTCCACCTCGTACGGCAGGGACATTATTCCGTCCCACGGCTTATCATACTTAAGGAGCGGAGCGCTCTTATCCACCATCCAATTGACAAGCACCCTTCTGCCCTTCGGCTCATTAAAGAAGCTCTGTGTGGCATAAACGCCTTTAACCGAAGATGTACCGTTATAATCCATCTTAGCGTATTCCGCGCGGAAAACATACATACCGCCCGCATTCTTTTGGAGCGAGCCCACATAATAGGACACTCCGGCACAGGAGAGCACCCACTTTACATTTTCGCTGTTGCCGTCCACGGCAAGCGGGAAGAGGTCGGGGCACTCGCTGTATATGGCTCCGCCGCTCGCTGTCTGCGCGGCGCTGTTTGCAGTCCAATGCAAAAGATCCTCGGAGGTGAAGAGCTGAACGCGCCCGCCGCCTATGACCATCAGCCACACGCCGCCGTTTTTCGCTGTTTCATCCTCTACCCAGATCACCTTTGGATCGCGGAACGCCTTATTCTCTGCGGTTATGTATTTGCTTGTTTCTATAACAGCACCGTAGAGCTTGTAGGTGTAGCCTCCGTCAAGGGAATACGCAAGCATCTGCGTTTCCTTACCGGCCGAGCTGCGTGTAAATACGGTAACGAGCCTGTTTTCGGGCGCTATGCTGTCATCAAAAAGACAGGAGGTATTGTTTTTATCTACAACGGCACTGCCGGATATAGTATGTCCGAAGCTCATTGCCGTATCCTGCTCCGTCCAGTTTACGAGATCCTTTGATACTGCGTGTCCCCAGCTTGCACGGACCTTATCGCGCAAGATGCCCTCGTGCCGCTGATAATACATATGGTATTCTCCCGTTGCGGCATTATAAACAAGGCCGTTCGGGTCGGCGAGGAAGTTCTTTTTCGGTGAATAATGATACACGGGGCGGTATACATCACCGCCGGAGAGAGGAGATGCGCTGTTGATCGCACTTATCTCCCGCAAAAGGTCGCTTTCCGCACTTCTTCCCTCGGGGATATCTCCGCAGATCTTCGTTACGCTTCCGAAAGACGATGTATCGCACTTCACCTTCGATATAAGATATGCAAAATTATCCTGCTCACAGTACAGATTTACCGCTCCGCACTTTTTCATACTGTCCTCTGCTACGCCCCAAGGATTCGGGCAAGTACCCGAAATGCCGAAGGACGAGCCCTGCACGGTGGTAAAGCTCTTTGCGGCATCAAAGCGGTCGGTTATATACATATTGAGCACGCCCGTACAGCGGTCGGAGGTTCCGCGCATTCCGTTGATGAAAACGTTGATCCTTCCGCCGTCTATAAGGACCTCGCCGTTTGCATAGGTATAAGCACCTTCGCCCCAAGGACCGACAAAGACCTTGTTTACCTCTGCCGTGCCTGCTATCGTGAGATATATCGTACCGTTGTAATTACGGTCCTTTCCGTATCTGGAGCCGCCCGTTATCTCGGTGAACACGCCGCTTTTTACGGTAATGTGCACGTCCTTTTGCTTGTTGGCGCCTCCGTTACTGCCGCCGATAAGGATGACCTCGTTGAAGGTACCCGAGAAATCGACGTTCTCCTCAAAGGTAATGCAATTAAAATCCGCAACAAATACAGCCTTGCCGTTTATCCTGACGGGCAGATCCTCGAAGACCGTATCACCCGAAAGATAGTATCTGCATCCGTTTTTAAAGCTTATACCGCCGTTATAGCTTTTTCCGTTATAGCTTGCCGTGATGACGGCACTGCCTGCGTGGGCAGGCTGGCGACAGTCTCCGCTCAGCTCGACCGTATTCATCAGCACGATACAGCTGTTTTCGGTGCACGCCTTAAGCGCATCGTCTATACTGTTAAAAGGTTCTTCTTCCGTTCCGTTCCCCTTGTTTCCCAGGGGATCTACAAAATATACGTTGTTCATAACTGTCTTAGGCTCCTCCATTGTTACGGCTTCCGTTTGCGGCTCAGCCGTTGTCTCGGGCGCATCTGTTGTTTCGGGCGCTTGCGTTGTTACAGATGCTTCTGTTGTTATTTCATTCGGCTTTCCACCGCCGCACGCAGCGGCAGAAAAGGTAAATACGCAAATAAGCAGGCATAACATCAATTTTTTCATCTGTTATTCACCTCACGCCAGCAAAATTTCGAAACGATCTTTATATCTTTCAAGCTGCTCCGAGGAGATACCGCTGTCGGTAACGCAAATATCGACCGCCGAAAGATCCGCGATCTTTTCCATAGCCGCCTTATCGAATTTTGAATGATCCGCCACAAGTATCCGTTTTTTCGCCGCTTGAATTATCTTTTGCTCAAGCCTTGTGTGCATAGGATACGGCGCTGTAAGTCCGTATTTCTCGGAGATGCCGCTTGTGCCGATTATGCACACGTCTGCGTGTACGGAAGATATAAACTCCTCCGCCTGCGTGCCGACAAAGCCCATAGAATCGGGGAAAAAGTAGCCTCCGCTGCAATACAGCACGCTGTTTTTGAATTTTGAGAGCAGGAGTGCCGCCTGCAGACTTGTGGTGTAAAACGTTAGTCCCATCGAAAGATCGAGATGCTTTGCGCATTCGAGCGCTGTTGTGCTGTTATCAAAAATGACCAACTGCCCCGGCTTTATCAGCTCGGCGGCCTTTTTGCCTATCCTGTATTTTTCATCGGCATAGAAAACACTTTTTTCTCTGTCCGCACATTCGACGAACACAGCGGCTCCGCGTTTTTTATACAGATAGCTGTGCTCCTCAAGATAATTCAAGTCGCGGTGTACCGTCATTTCCGATACGCCCAGATGTGCTGCAAGATCCTTTATGGTTATCTCGCCTCTCTGCTCAAGCAATGTGATTATATCCTGCTGACGAGTGTTCATTTCACCACCTCCGCCGCTATTATATAACAGCATTATAACAAAGTCAACACTTTTTGTTATTTCAGCGGCAAAAAAAATACGGCTGTAAAGCCTAAAAAAGCGGACGTGCAATGCACGCCCCTACATTGTACCGTGACAGACCGCAGTACGGTGTAACAGCTAAAACTTGATATACTCCATTGGCAGTTGTCATCCTTGAGCGGAGAGCCCTGAAGATCCTTCGGTCGCTTTGCTCCCTCGAGGATGACACAGGGCTTGCAGCGAAGGATCTTCTGCGAATTGGCAATGTATAGCTTTAGCTGTTACAAGGTGGTAGGGGCGACCATTGGTCGTCCGCCGTTTTTTAATTTTCAAATACTATCTTCGCCCTTGAGCAATATTCTCTTATGAGGGAGAAAAACAGCGATGCGGATGTGGGCGAATCTGCGGAAAATGAAAGCACATCCTCAAAGCCTGCGCGCACCATCAGCTTTTTTATGCGCGGCATATGGAAGGAGGTGGAAACGCACGCCACCTGTCCGTTATAATCCATTTCCCTCAGTATCACGCTTGAATTTTCGATGTTTTCTATCGTATTATGCGACTCCGTTTCCGTAACGATACGCTCGGGATCAATGCCCTTTGCAACAAGATAATTTTTCATCGCCTCGGCTTCGGGCATTATCTCATCGCCGCCTTGGCCGCCCGTTACTATGCAGAAGGTATCGGGTCGGGATATAAGTATCTCCGCCGCTCTGTCAAGCCGCTTTTGAAGCGGACGGGCAGGCAGGGCGCCTTGGATCTTAGAACCGAAAACAAGAATTGCCGCACCCTCGTCTATCTCGCTTATCTCAGCATCGGGCACGGGGAAAAAGAACGTATCCCACAGATGGATTATGAAGGTAACGCAGAAAAACAGCGCAAGCGCAGTGTAGATGCAAAGAAGCACAAAAGCAAAACGCGGCAAGCGTTTTCTGAGAAAAGGATATATCATCAAGGGAAGTGAGGACGCGCACGAAACAAGTATTGCAAGTATGCGCGGCATTACCCCCTCGGGGAAGATGAACTGACGGATAAAATACGAAAAGAACAGCGCAAAAATAAAGATACCGCATATATATCCCGTTATCCTTACTGCGCGTTCGCCTTTAATAGTGTTCTTTCTTGTCTTTTTCATAAAAAATCTCCCCTGCATTGTGAATCTATCTTATCACAGTGCAGGGGATTTTTCAATACGGTTTCTTTCGTTTTCTACGTCATACATTGTAGGGCGGGGGCTTGCTCCCGCCGTAGGGGCGGATAGTATCCGCCCGCGTTTCTCCATCGTATTTCGCGCACTAAAATATACACTCGGATATATCCACATCTTCGTCAGCCGCGTTTATTACCGTTTTATCCAATTGCTTTGCATATTTCACCGCCAAATACGCACCACCGCTTTCCCGCTCAATGCAAGAAACTATCAGGTCCGACCGCCTTACTACCTCTTTATTCCTTATCGAATACGCGCCCTTAGGATGAGAAAACTCTGCCGCCTCGCATATTTCAATCTCGTCATAATACGCATTAAATCCGTCCTCATTATTTCGGTATTCCGCAGTAACGTATGGCAAAACAAGCACCAAAGCACAGCTGCGCTCATATCCGTTTTGACGAACACGTCTGACAGTCGAAGCGACCATTTGATCAAAATCTCCGCTTCTTCCTACGTAGAATTCAACAAAAGATTTCCTGCGCAATAATTCCTTTATTAATTTTTCAAGTCTCCTCTCCGCTTGAACAAATCTGTCCACATATCTGTGCCCAAAGAATCCAACTCGAAAAAACTGCCCGTAATCATACACTCCGCACCTTGTACATCTATTTTTTAGCATATCGTTCAAAATCCCCTTTTGAAGGTTTATTTCCGTTACAAAACCGATTTTATCATATCAAAACCCACATTACAAGCTAAATGCAGTTTTCAAACCCATATATTTCCCGGCAATATGGGTTAAAATGTTACTAACGAAAACAAACAGGGGTGTTCTGTATGTACGAAAAGGAGTTTTCCCTAAGGTTGGCGAGGTTGCGCGAGAAGAAAGGTGTATCCGCACGCGATATGAGTCTGTCTATCGGACAGAACGCAGGCTACATCAACAATATCGAATCAGGCAAAGCCATGCCTTCCTTGAGCGGTCTGTATTACATCTGCGAATACCTCGGTATAACACCGTCTGAATTTTTTGACACTCAAAACAATGACCCCGCCATCATCTCCGATATTATCCGCGATTTGAAAACGCTTAGTCCCGAACAACTTGAAAGCGTAGCCGGAATAATTAAAGCATTGGCAAAACGCTGATGCCGCATATCAGAACGAAAGACCGCCCATTTAGCGGTCTTTCGTTTTTTTGTTTTTATCGTGAACCCCAATATAACGGCAAACCCCTGCCGCCGTAAAATTGTTTCGTAGGCGAGGAGCGGGGAAACTCCCTCAGTCAGCTGCGCTGACAGCTCCCTCGAGGAGGGAGCCTATGTGCAGACGATGCCGTATTTTCATACGGCGAGGTTGCGCCTTGTGACCTGCAACGACACATACGGAAAAATTTTCAAGGCAGACGCTATTTCATAACCGTAATACACTTTACCCCGTCAAGCGAATGCTGTGCATTCGGCTCGGCACAAAGTTCTTCGCTCAAGCCGTTCATTTTGCAAAGGACCTCGGGGGATACTCTCTTCTGCTTTGCGACCGACCAAAGTGTATCGCCCTTTTGCGGATAGATCACTGTAATTCCGTTTCTGCGGGCCCCGCTCTCCGTTTTTTGCTCCTTAACGGAGCATACCGTCTCGTCCTGCGTTTTTTCCGTCACCGCAGCACTGAGGGAAAGCTCGCCCTCGGCATTAAGCGCACCGCCTTCTGCATAAAGACGCAAAGCCGATACCTCCGCTCCGAGGGAGCGCGAAAGCTTACCCGAGCCACCTTCGCAGAGCGAACTCTTAAACGGCATCTCGACCCTTGCGGGGGCACATTCTCCACCTTTACCCGCAAGTATGCAATGCACGGTCACGGTACCGCTTACGTTACCGTCGAACTGTGCGGGACTTTGGTCAAACGATACCTCGTACCACGGCGCACACACGGTATTAAGACCGGTTTCCTCGGACGAGAGCGCGCGTTTTCCGCTTATATTCAGCTTGCTCATACCGCAGACGCGGACGGAGCAAAGCTCGGTCTTTTTTCGTTCGGCAGTGCATTCGGCACCGCACACAAAGGCATCCTCGGTGATCGGCACGGGGAAGTTGACTGCACATTCAGCCTCAACTTCAACTATTGCGGATATCTCCCCTTCCTCACCGTCACCCGAACACTCGCATGACCAGCAGAAAGGTATCGCCCTGCAGCTTTCCGTACCCGTAACGTCAGCTTCAAAGCGCCTTTCAAACGGGATCTTCTTTTCAACGGTACAGATACCGCCGTCAATACAGGTGACCCGCGCCCACAGCTCGCCGCGGAAGCAGACTGCCCCCCTTTCCGCGTGTATCTCCGTAACGTATACGCTTCCGTCGCACGCGATGGGCTTACCCCTCAGCTTTATCTCTCCCGCAACGTCAAATTCTCCTCCCGTGTACCGCATACGTTTCGATGCAGTGCGCACGGAGCGCAGAAGACACGCATTCCCGGGGCTCTCGCACTCCGGGAGTGAGCTGCGGCACAGTACCTCCACCTTGCTTTTGAGCTTCGTCCTGAGCTGAAGTCTGCGCGGTGCAAGCGGACGGCACACAACGCTGTCCGCGCGTGTGTCCGCATACACCGCAGGTTCCCGCTCCGCGTGTGCCATCGGTACGGCAAATTCATAATCCGATGAAAGACTTACGCTTCCAATCTCACCCTCTGCTCCGCAGTATATTATTCCGTATACCACCGTGCCCGCAAATTCCGCTCTGCCGCCGCCGACGTACTTGCCCGCAGGCAGTACACGCGCCGTTACGCGGAGTATTTTTTTGATCTCCGGTTCATATTCGGGGAGAGAAAACTCCTCCGAAACATCGCAAAATACCGTTTCTCCGAACAATTCTTCGGTAAAATAACTCTCTCCCATAGGCACAACACCTCTTTTTTCTGCCATTTTTCCTCCTTTCGGGCAGTTACTCCGTTCTTTTTTGCCCGTATTTCCGCCCTATATCCGTTAAAATATATGTTCGCAAATCCGGTATTATTACCCCGCGTTACATTAAAATAATCTTTTTGCACATTACAGTAAAATAAACCCCGGCGTTTTTCCGCTTTATGAAAATGAATTACAAAAAATGAAGTGTGTTGTACAAAAAACATCGCATTTTTCACGTTTTTTTACCTGCAAAACCCTTGATTTTCATAGGCTTTAAGACTCATTCCTCTAAAATAAATATCGGCTACTCAAAAGCGTACCAATATAAAAATAATAATTGACATTAATGTAGGTTTGCGATACAATGTATCTGTGTAAGATTAGCGAAAAATAAACGAGAAAATAAAAATAAACTTAGAACAAGGAGTACCAAAAATGAAAAAAGTTGTTACCTTTGGTGAGCTTATGCTCCGTATCACCCCTCCCGGCAGAGAGATGATACTCCAGACCCCCAACATGGTCTGCACCTTCGGCGGCGCTGAGGCTAACGTTGCAGTTGCGGTAAGCTCTTACGGCGACGAGGCAAGATACGTTACCGCCCTCCCCGCAAACGACCTCGGCAGAGCAGCAGTTGCTGAGCTCCGCCGCTTCGGCGTTGACACCTCCGCGATCAAGATGACCAACAAGCGCCTCGGCCTCTACTTCACCGAGACCGGCTCCAATATGCGCCCCTCCAAGGTCATCTACGACCGCGACAACACCGCTATCGCAGCAGTTAAGCCCGGCGACTTCGACTGGGATACCATTCTTGCGGATGCAGACTGGTTCCACGTTACCGGTATCACTCCCGCTCTTTCCGAGAGTCTTTGCGAAGCTACCCTTGAGGCACTCAAGAAGTGCAAGGAGAAGGGTATCACAGTTTCCTGCGACCTCAACTACCGCAAGAAGCTTTGGAAGTGGGGCAAGGAGCCTATCGAGGTCATGCCCGAGATCGCTAAGTACATCGACGTTATGATCGCAAACGAGGAAGACTGCCAGAAGTGCCTCGGCATCGAGCTTGAGACCGGCGTTGACTCCGGCAAGCTCAACACCGATATGTACAAGGATCTCGCAAAGATCATTATGGACACCTATCCCAACGTAAAAGCACTTGCAGTCAGCCTCCGCGAGAGCATCAGCGCAGACCACAACAACTGGCCCGGCGTTCTTGCGGTACGCGACGGCGGATTCTACCAGAGCCGTAAGTACAGCATCACCAACATCGTTGACCGTATCGGCGGCGGCGACAGCTTCGGCGGCTCCCTCATCTACGGCTTCCGTAACTTTGATAACGACTACCAGAAGATCATCGAGTACGCTATCGGCGGCTCGGCTCTCAAGCACACCACCTACGGCGACTACGTACGTTTCACCAAGGAAGACGTGCTCAACCTCATCGCAGGCAGCGGCAACGGCCGTATCCAGAGATAAGGAGTACATAAGATGGAAATTCAGAGAATCAAAGTTATTGAGAACATGCACAAGAACGGTCTCGTAGGTATCGTACGCGATAACAACGAGGCTGACGCAATGACCCGCACCCGCGCTATCCGCGACGGCGGCTGCTCCATCCTCGAGATCTCTATGAGCACCCCCGGCGCACTCAACATCATCGAGACCGTAGCTAAGGAGATCAAGGAAAAGAACCTTGATTCTTACGTTGGCGCAGGTACCGTTCTTGACGTTGAGACCGCGCGTGCCTGCATCCTTGCAGGCGCAAGCTTCATCATCGCCCCCAACTTCAAGCCCGAGGTCGCACTCCTCTGCAACCGCTACAGCGTTGTATATATGCCCGGCGTACAGACCCTCACCGAGATCGTAAACGCTATGGAGTACGGCTGCGACGTTGTGAAGGCATTCCCCGCTACCGCTGTTGGCGGCATCGGCTTTATCAAGGCTGTTATGGGTCCCCTTCCCCACGCAAGACTGGTGCCCGTTGGCGGCGTAAACATCAACAACATTCAGGATTGGTTCAATGACGGCGCATACGCTGTTGCTCTCGGTACCGGTCTTACCCACCCCACCAAGGGCACCTGCGACTACGAAGAGATCAAGGCTCACACCGAGCGCGTAGTTGAGACCGTTAAGAACTGCAAGAGAAAGTAATGACGCGTTTTGAAAAGGTATGCGGAGACGTTTATGCTCTACGCGTACCGTTTGGAAGCGTATGGACGTCGGTAGTTCTTGTGGGAGACGAAAAGGGATACGTTCTTATCGACTCTGCAAACTGCACGGAGAGAGTGGATGACACTCTCGTTCCCGCACTCGCGGAAATGGGTCTTACCATCGGGGATGCAGCGTATCTTCTCTGCACACACACACACGGCGACCACGTAGGCGGACACAAGCGCATAAAGGAGCTTAACCCCGATATAAAGGTGCTTTGCACCGAGGAACAGCTCCCCAAGCTGCGTGACCCTCTGAAGTATTCGAAGCTTATCCGCTCCGTTTTCCCGGAGCACAGTCCCGAGGCACCGGCAAGTCTTTGCGGTACCGAACCCGACGGAATGCTTTGTGACGGAGACACGGTAAACGGCAGACTTACGCTCATAAAGACCCCCGGCCACGATACGGACACCGTATGCTTCTTCGATACGGTCACAAAAACCGTTATCTGCGGCGACAGTCTGCAGGCAAACGGCACCGTAAGCCAGGGCATCGGTCTTTATATGGAGCTTGCTCCCTACCGCGAGAGCATTGAAAGGATAGAGTCGATCGGCGCTCACAACCTTCTGCTCGGACACAGCTACGACCCGATAGGCGATACGGCGATCGGCGGAGATGAGGTAAAAAAATGCCTCGGTATATGCCGCGAGACCGTAAACACCTACCACCGCATCGTTAAAGAATGCAAGCTGCGGAATATGAATGCCGCAGACACGGCAAGGTCGCTCACGCGCGAAGTAAACGCCTATCTTCCCGAATTTCTCTTTCTTCCGCTTTATACAGTTACGGCACATCTCAGAGAAATAAAATAACAAAACACATACAACAAGGAGAAACCGAAACAATGAGCAAGAACGTTCTTATTACCGGCTCTTCCAACGGTATCGGCGCGGCTGCCGCTATCGCATTCGCAAAGGAAGGCTACAACGTAGGCGTAACCTACAACACCAATCCCGACGGCGCTATGAAGATAGCCGCTAAGTGCGAGCGCTACGGTGTTCAGACCATCGTCCTCGGCGGCAACGTAGGCGAGCACGACGTCTGCAAGAAGATGATGGAGGACTTCCTCGCTAAATTCGGCACCATCGACGTGCTCATCAATAACGCAGGCGGAGCACTCAAGATGCCTCTCGGCGGATTTGAGAAGATGCCTATGGATTACTGGGATTCTCAGATCGACCTCAACCTCAATGCTGCTGCATACCTTTCCCACTACGCAATGATCAATATGATCGAGAACAAGATCGAGGGCTCTATCATCAACGTAAGCTCCGTTCACGGTACGATTCCGTGGGTAAGAAGAAAGACCCTTCCCTACGCAGCTGCTAAGGCAGGTCTTAACATGTTCACCAAGAACCTCGGTATTGAGGCTATCCACTACGGCATCAACGTAAACGGTATCGCCCCCGGCTTTATCACCACCAAGGCTACCGACAGATATGACGAATCCGACCTCCGCGACGGCTTCCTCCGCAAGATCCCCGCAGGCTTCCTCGGCAACGTTGACGACATCACGCCCATGATGCTCTTCCTCGCCGACAAGACCAAGAGCCGCTTCATCGTAGGCCAGACCTTCGTTATCGACGGCGGTCAGTCTGTTGACGGATGCATCGACAAGATGCTTGACGACGGCAACCCCGTTAACGCTTACGACATCAAGCCCGACGTTTCCAAAGCTATCAAGCCCTCCCTCGAGGAGCTTGCAGAGATGACCCTCAATAAGTAATAAGTAATATTTAAAAAATTAAAATTTTACATACAAATTCAAAGTGAGGTAAAAAACAATGCTTAAAAAGAAAAAGTATGAAGACATGAGATCCTGCTGGGAGTTCGGCGAAGCTGAAGAGTGCCGCCGCGGTCTTATGCTCGGTATGGGTTATACCGAGGAAGAGATCCACCGCCCCCTTATCGGTATCGTAAACTCCTGGAACGAGTACAACCCCGGCCACGTTCACCTCGACAAGCTCGCTCAGAGAGTTAAGCAGGGTGTTCGCGAGGCAGGCGGTCTTCCCCTTGAGGTTATGACCACCGGTATCTGCGACGGTATGGTACTCAAGGATCCCAAGTACATAGAGGTTCCTTCCCGTAACTCCATCGCTGACCAGGTCGAGATCTCCGTTGAGGGTAACTTCTTCGACGCTATGGTTATGCTTTGTACCTGCGACTCCATCGTTCCCGGTTACCTGATGGCAGCTGCACGTCTTGATATTCCTACCATCATCGTTACCGGCGGTTATATGCCTCTCGGTATCAACCGCGGTAAGGAAGTTCTCCACATTCACGCACAGGATAAGGTTGGTACCGCTCAGAAGGGCCTTATGGATATGGACGAGTACAACGATCTTATCGCTCACAGCTGGGGTATCTGCGGCGGATGCACCTCTATGACCACCGCTAACTCCATGTGTATGATCGCCGAGGCTCTCGGTATGACACTTCCCAACAACTCCTCCATGTGCGCTGCAGGCTCTGCTATCTACAAGTGCGCATACGAGGCAGGTCTCCAGATCATGAACCTTCTCGACGAGGGCATCACCGCACGTCAGATCATGAGCGTTGAGGCTATTAAGAACGCAATTAAGCTTGATATGGCTGTTGCTGCTTCCTCCAACCTCATTCTCCACATTCCCGCTATCGCCCACGAGTGCGGATACACCGATATCCCGTGGTGGAAGTACTTCGACGAGGCATCCAACGACGTTCCTCTTCTCTCCCACCTCGCACCTTCCGGTATGTACAACGTTAAGGACTTCGATATGGCAGGCGGTATGACTGCTATGCTCAAGAACCTCCTTCCCAAGCTCGACGGCAGCGTTATGACCGTTACCGGTAAGACCCTTGCCGAGAACGTTAAGGATGCAAGAGTTTGGAACGACGACGTTATCCGTACCCTTGACAACCCTGTTATGACCGAGCCCGGTATCGGCGTTCTTTACGGTTCTCTCGCACCTGAGGGAGCTATCATCAAGATCGCTGCAGTTCCGGAAAACCTTATGACCGGCTACAAGGGCAAGGCAAGAGTATTCGATAACCTCGATGACGCTCTTACCGCGCTCCGCACCGGCAAGATCAACGAGGGTGATGCTTGCGTTATCCGTTACCTCGGCCTCAAGGCTCGTTTCGGTACCACCGCATTCACCTTCCAGGAAGAGCTCAAGGGTCATCCCGGTCTCTTCACCTCCTGCGCAGTTATCACCGACGGCCGTTTCTCCGGCGGTTCCTCCGGACTTTCCGTTGGTTACGTTTCTCCCGAGGCAGCTCTCGGCGGACCTCTCGGCATCGTAGAGGAAGGCGATATGATCGAGATCGACGTTCTCGGCAGAAGAATCGACCTCTGCATCTCCGAGGAGGAGAAGGCAGCTCGTCTTGCTAAGTTCCACTTCGAGTTCCCCGCAAACAACTACCCCAGATTCCTCAACCTCTTCGTAAAGAACGTAGGCTCTATGGCAGCCGGCGGTATTTGGGAAGTTTGATAAAATGCCTAAAAACATCAATATTCAAACGTTTGACGCGCTCGTCATCGGGTCCGGTATTTCCGGACTCGTGGCGGCACGCCGCTTAGCCGAGACCAAGGGCAGAAGCATTGCGATACTCGGTACGGGTGTCGGCGCTTCTCCGTACGTTCACGGCTTCAATATGCCCCTTCACCCCGAGGACAGCGTTGAGCTGTTTCTGAAGGATACTTTGGTAAGCGGACGCGGACAGTGCGATGTTTCCCTTGCCACCACTCTTTGCAGCAAGGCTCCCGAGCTTATCCCCGTTTTGAAGGATCTTGGCATTGAATTTGACCGCAACGCAGACGGAAGCTATTCCCTGCTCCGTCCCCTCGGCGCAAGCGTTCCCCGCGTTGCAAGCGCGGGCAACCACACCGGCGTTGCTATTATGAACGCCATCAAGCGCGAGCTTGAGGCTAACCCCACCGTATACTTTAAGGATAACACTCGCGCTCTCCGTTTCCTCAAAAAGGACGGCAGAGTGATCGGAGCCGTTGTTGCCGATTACACAAACGAGGTGTTCTCGGTTTACGTTGCCGACGTAGTGGTCCTTGCCTGCGGCGGCTTCTGCAATATCTACCCCTTCTCCACCAACTCTGCCGATATCGGCGGCGACGGTGTTGCATCGGCTTACTACGCAGGTGCGGAGCTTACCGATATGGAGTTCATCCAGTTTGAACCCAGTGCGGCAGTCGCTCCCGCCGCTCTCAGAGGCAAGAGCGTTATCACCACTATGTATTTTGAGGGCGCAGTTCTCAAAAACGCAAAGGGTGAGCGCTTTATGCTCAATTATTCCGAGGATGCCGAGTGCGTAAACAAGGACGTTCAGGCGCGTTGCATCTTCCGCGAGATAGCGGAAGGCAGAGGCACCGAAAACGGCGGCGTATTCTTTGATGCTACCGGTGTAGGCAGAGAAAAGCTTGATTCCCTCTACCCCTCATACGTTAAGCGCTATGCCGACGTAGGAATCGATATTGCAACCACTCCCTTCGAGATAGCTCCCGCTCCCCACACCTCTCTCGGCGGCGTTGTAATAAACAGCGACTGCTCCGTTAAGGGTCTTGAGGGACTTTACGCATGCGGCGAGGCGGTAGGCGGAATACACGGCGCTAACCGCGTTGGCGGAAACGCAGGTCTTGAGATCCTCGTTTTCGGTAATATCGCCGGCGAAAGCGCTTGTAAATATCTTGAAGAAAATGCGCAGACAGAGTACGTGCCCTGTATGGATCAGGCAGATGCCATCGTAAACCGCGAGGGTATTCCTCCCGTTCCCGGCAGAGCAGACGCTATACGCGCAGAACTCGGAACCATTCTTTCCGAGGATCTTAACGTACTCCGCAACGGTGCAGCTATTGAAAAGGCCATCGAAAGACTTAACGCGCTTCTTTTTGAGGTTCGCGGTCTTTCCACCGCCATTCCCTTCTGGGGCATCGTTAAGCTTCTCCGTCTGGAAAACGATCTCATTACCGCTTTGGCACTTGCACACTCCGCGCTCCTGCGTAATGAGAGCTGCGGCTGTCACGTGCGTACCGACTGCCCTGACGCGGATCCCGAGTCAGTTAAGTACCGCACCGTCGTATCTCTCGGCGAAAACGGCGCTATGAAGGCAGACTGTAAAAATATCTAAATCTAAATTAGAGGAACGATATGAAAAAAATTCAACTCAAGAAAAACCGCTACGTTGACTCCGTTTCCCTTATGGGTATCGGCGACAAGGTAACGGCTCTCGGAGGCATTGAAAACTCCGAGGTTGCAATGTGCACCCCCGCAAATATCGAGGTTCTTGTTGAGCTTGGTTACACCATCCCCGAGGATGCTACCCCCAATGACCTTATCCTTGCCTGCACCGCAGATACCGAGGAAAAGCTTGCTGAGGCGTTCAAGCTTATGATGGACATCATCGACCACAAGAACGTGGGCGACGAGGATGCAGTAGTTTACAAATCTCTTTCCGAAATCGACCTCCGCGAGGACGGCTATGATCTCGCTCAGATCTCTCTTCCCGGCGAGTACGCTGCAGCAGAAGCAAAGCGTGCACTTGCTATGGGTCTTGACGTATTCATCTTCTCCGATAACGTAAGTCTTGAGGAGGAGCTTGAAGTTAAGCAGTTCGGTGCAGAGCGCGGCCGTCTCGTTATGGGTCCCGACTGCGGTGTCGGTCTTATCAAGGGCGTGGCTCTTGCTGCAGGCTCCATCGTTCGTCCCGGCCCCGTAGGTATCGTAGCCGCTTCCGGCTCCGGCGCTCAGGAGGTTGCCTGCCTCATTGAAAAATGCGGTCTCGGCGTTTCCTCCATCATCGGTACCGGCGGACACGACCTTCTTCCTCAGATAGGCGGTATCACCATGCTTGCAGGCATGAAGCGCCTTGAAGCAGACCCCGATACCCAGGTAATCGTTCTCGTTTCCAAGCTTGCAGACCTTACCGTTATGGCTAAGATCCTCGGCGAAGCAGATAACCTCCGCAAGCCCGTTGTTGCAATGTTCCTCGGAAGCGACGAAAGCCTTTTCGCAGGTCACAACGTACATCCCACCTTCACTCTTCAGGATGCGGCAACCAAAGCTGTAGAGCTTGCTACGGGCAAGGAGACTTCTCTCGGATTTACCGATAAGGAGATCGAAGAGATAGTTGCACGCGAGATAAAGAAGTACGGCCCCGAGCAGAAGTACGTTCGCGGACTCTTCTCCGGCGGCACCTTCACCGAGGAAGGAATGATCTACTACACCCAGAACAACAAGGGTGTTAAACTCAACTCCAACCTCAAGACTAAGTATGCAGACCAGATCCCCGATCACGACGTAAGCGTCGGCCACTGCATCCTTGACCTCGGCGCCGAGGACTTCACCGCTGAGGCTCCCCACCCCATTTTCGACCCTGCACTCAAATTAAAGCGCCTGAAGAAAGAGCTTGCAGATCCTACCGTTGCAGTTGTAACGATGGACTTTATCGCAGGCCCCGGCGTTCACCTCGATCCCGTACGTCCCTTTGCTGAGGCGTGCAAGGAGATCCTTGAGGAGAGAAAGGGTGCTATCACCTTTATTGCAAACATCTGCGGATCTCTTGAGGATCCCCAGGATGTTCCCGCTTGCGAGCAGATGCTCCGCGATGCAGGTGTTATCGTGACCGCAAGCAACTACCAGAGCACTAAGCTCGCAAGCGCACTTATGAACGCGCTTGAGAACAGATAAGGGGGAAAGAACAATGGCAGATAAGAATTATTCCAGCGATCTTCGCGTTATCAACGTCGGCCTCAAGTTCTTCTACGATTCTCTCGTATCTCAGAACGTAAAGGCTACTCAGCTTCAGTGGCGTCCTCCCTTTAAGGTAAACGCAGAGGTTGCAAACGCTCAGGCTGCAATCAGCGCACCCGATATCAAGGCAAAGATCGACGCTGCAAACGAAACTGCAGTTAACTACGTAATCAACTCTCAGCCCTACTGGGTCGATGTTAAGCCCGCAGGAGAGGTCGTTGAGGGTCTTGATGATTACACCATCATCCACTCCGGTCCTCCGATCGAGCATGAGGATATGGTAATGCTCCACCGCCGCGGTCTCGTTTCCGCCTGCCTGTTTGAAGGCTGGGCAAAGAACGAGGAAGAGGCTATGAAGCTTATCACAAGCGGTAAGATCAAGCTTCTCTCCGCACTTGACACCAACACCGTTGGTGCAGGTACAGGTATAATTACCAAGAGTGTGGCAATGATAGTTACCGAGGACCGCGCTACCGGCAAGATAGCTGCAACCTTCCCCGCAGAGGGACCCAACCAGGGCGGATTCTGCGGCTGGGGTCTCTACAGTCAGGAGATCGCAGATTACCTCAAGTATATGCGCGAGGAGCTTCTCCCCGTTATGGCTATCGTAGCAAAGAATATGGGCGGTCTCGCTACCAAGCCCATTCTTGCAGAGGCTATGCAGATGGGTGACGAGAACCATACCCGCCAGACCGCTGCCGACCTCCTCTTCGATAAGAAGGTGCTTCCCGAGCTCTTCAAGCTCGATATGCCCAAGGAGAAGATCATGAAGGTTCTCGACTATATCGTTGAGACCCCCAGATTCTTCCACTGCTTCGGTCAGGGCGCAAGCCGTGCGGCTATGCTCTCTGCAGTAGGCACTCCCTACTCCACCATGGTTACCGCTATCTGCGGAAACGGCGTTGAGTTCGGTATCAAGGTTGCAGGTCTCGGTGACGAGTGGTTCTGCGCTCCCGCTCCCATGATGAAGGGTAAGTACACCTCCTCCGCATTTAAGGAAAGCGATCAGCTTCCCTGGATCGGCGACAGCTGCGTAGTTGAGTGCGCAGGTATGGGCGGTATCGCCGCAGGTGCTTCTCCCATCGTATGTAACCTCCGCGGTCTCAAGCTCAAGGATGCTATCGGCATCTCCCGCGAGATGGAGCAGATCTGTATCGCACGTAACTACAACTTCCCCATTCCTAACCTCGACTTTGACTTCCTTCCCGTTGGTATCGACATTCGCAAGGTCATCGAGACCGGCATTTGCCCCGAGATCCACGGCGGTATGTTCAACTACACCGGCGGACTTATGGGTGCAGGCTCTGCCCGCGTTCCCATGCTCTGCTTCGAGAAGGCTATGAAGAGATTTGCTGAGAAATACGGCACACTCTGATCACCATTAAAAATTGCCCCGTCCTGCCCCTCTTCAAGGAGCGAGGCGGGGCAATATCTTAAAAGAGGATAAAATGAAAGAAATTCGCAACGTAATCGTGCTTAACCTAGGCTCCACCAGCTTCAAGTTTAAGCTTTTCGATTTTGCAAACAACGAAAAGGTGCTCGCTACCGGCGAGATCGAGAATATCGGCACTGCCGGCGGTGCATACAGCATCTCTACAGGAGAAAACACCGTCAAGGGCGCTTGTGACTGTAAGGTACACGGCGATGCATTTGCGCTTCTTATGGATGCGCTTACCGAGGCAGGCATAGTTAACGGTCTTGACGAGCTTGATGCAGTAGGCTACAAGGCAGTTCACTGCGGTGCCCTCAAGGGCGCACAGCTCGTCACCGACGAGCTTATCGCAAAGCAGGAGAAGTTTGTTTCCTTTGCTCCCGCTCACAACCCCATCTATATCAATATGATGAAGCAGGTTTCCGAGCGTTGGCCCGATCTCAAGCAGGTAGCATACTTTGAGACCAGCTTCCACGCTACCATTCCCGAGGAGCGCGTTACCTACGGCGTTCCTACCGAATGGAAGAACGAGATGGGCATACGCCGTTACGGCTTCCACGGCTCCTCCCACAGCTACATCGGTATGACGATGAAGGAGCTTGAGCCTAAGGCGGCGAAGGTGGTATCCGTACACCTCGGCGGTTCCTCCTCCATTTGCGCAATAAAGGACGGCGAAAGCGTTGCTTCCTCTATGGGCGCAACTCCCCAGAGCGGTCTGTTCCATAACAACCGTGTGGGCGATTTCGACGTATTCTGCATTCCCGAGCTTGTAAACAAGTACGGAAGCCTTGATGCGGTTATGAAGAAGCTTTCCAAGGAAAGCGGCTTCCTCGGAGTAAGCGGTGTTTCCAACGACCTGCGCGACGTTATCGCCGCCGCCGAGGACGGAAACAAAAACGCACAGCTTGCGATCGATGCATTCGTCGATAATATCGTAGGATATATCGGTATGTTCTCCGCTTATATGGAAGGACTGGATGCCATCGCCTTCACCGGAGGGATAGGCCAGCACAGCCACAAGGTACGCACCGCGGTACTGAAGCGCCTCGCTTGGCTCGGCGTTGAGCTGAACGCGAAGGAGCTTGAACGCAGCTCCGACGGCAAGATAACAGCCGACGGAAGCAAGGTAGCCGTATACGTGCTCAAAACAAACGAGGAGCTTATGGTCGCACGCAAGACCGTGGAGTTCCTTTCCAAGTAAAAAAGCAAATAAAAAATCGGACGGTCAATGCTTCGTGCTCTTAAGGACAGTTTTACATTTAGAGCAAATTTTATAACTTATGGTCTGGGCACAATGTGCCCAGACCATTCTCTTTTTACTATCGCAAAAAATTATAATATTTTTTAAAATTCTCTTGATATTCTCTAAAATTCGTGATAGAATTCTAATAGAATTTATAAATTCAAGGAGAATTTCTATGAATTACGAAAAAATTATAGTTGAATTATTAGGAAGAATTCAAATATTGGAAGAACAAGTAGCAATGTTGATGCAAGAGAAGAAACAAGCATCCGAGCAGGAAGCAAATAGAATCACTACTGACGATATTCGTCAGCATATTCTTGAATTAAAGAAAATCGCAAAAGATGCGGGAAAAGCGTTTATCATTTTGAAATCTGGTGACATTCACAAGGAACTCAAGCTTAAGAGTGCAATGCCGCAAGTTTGTAATGCTATGAGGCAATCTATAAATGAAGGCGATGTTGTACTGCACACTACCCCGAGCGGCAACTCGTCCACTATTGAAATTCAATATACCGTTTGATGGAGATTTATTATGGCAAAGAGATATTCTAAACCTGGCAGGCACGCAGGACTGTTTATCGGCGGAGTTATATTCGGTCTTATAAGAGGAATTTTCTTTAAAAACAAGTATTGAGGTGGGAAATATGAGTTTATGGAAATCAAATAATATTGATAAAGTTTGGGCGAATATTTGCAAACATGAGGGTGATGTATTTCACACGGTAAGACACGAAGAATATACCTATGTGGTCAAGGATAATTACGTAATTATCAGCATACCTTCTCAAACAAGAATTACAAAAACCTATTTTGAGAAGGCTTTGAAAATGAATGTTTCCAAACCTACCGAAATCAATCTTCGGGGGCAATCTTATATTTACGGTATTATAACCGACAATAGAATAAAATCATCAATATAACCACAAGTAACGCAAAGGAACTTTTGGCGCTGTTGTTTCAAAATTAGTTGTTTGCCTTCCGAGAGGTAGAAAAAGCCTCCCTTGTGTAAAGGGAGGTGGCACGCGGAGCGTGACGGAGGGATTGTAATGCAGAGAAAACACAACAAAGACATTGTTCCAACTGCCAAAATGCTACGAAAGAATATGACCAAAGAAGAAAAACACCTTTGGTATGATTTCTTGCGCTCCTATCCTATCCGCTTTTCTCGCCAAAAGGTTCTCGGTAAGTATATCGCGGATTTTTACTGTGCAGAGGCAAAGCTTATCATTGAGCTTGACGGTTCAGGACATTATACCGAGGAAGGAAAGAAACACGATGAAGAAAGAACGGCTTTTCTTGAAGAATACGGATTGACGGTTATCAGAATACCGAATACAGAAATACATAAAAACTTTCGGGGTGTTTGCGAGTATATTGATCTCCTCGTAGAACAATCCCTCAGTCAGCTTCGCTGACAGCTCCCTTTACACAAGGGAGCCTTTTTTATGTTCACCTATAACTTATCAATTTTCCTGACAAGCACTGCATTTGTAGACACAAACGCAAAATACGGCATACCTCTTTCGAGATATACCGTATTTTCAAAAACTGTCCTTTAGAGCGAAGCTCTAAAGCCGTCCGATTTTTTATTTGAGTTCATCAAGCCAAAGCACGTCCTCTGCGGTGTCTACGCAAAGATGCGGCCGGGGCATATCGGGAAAGTTCCACGGAGTTGTTTTCACCCACACGGGCACACAGCCCGCGTCCGCGCTTCCCTTTACGTCATTTACCGGGTTATCGCCTACGTACATCATCTCGCACGATTCAACGCCAAAGCGCCTTGCCATTTCGTAAAAGATCTCAGCGTGAGGCTTCTGAAGTCCAAACTCCCCGCCGACGATGATTTCGTCGAACAAACCTTCCATTCCCAGCATTTCAATCTTTTTGCGCTGGACGTACGACCTGCCGTTGGTAATGAGACCAACCTTGAAGCCGCGCTTTTTCAGCGCCTCAACCGTCGGTATCGCAAAGCTATACGGTACGGCATAGGCAGTATACGTGTCGTAATGCAAAGCTATCATATCGTCAAGCGTGGGAAAAGGTTCAACGAATATTCCGCTGTGAATCAGCTCCGTGTACAGCCTTTCGAGTCCGTGATGCACGAAGCGCTTATCGTACTCCGTCCACGTCTGTGATATCTCCGCATCGGTGATACCCTCACGAACAAAAAACCTTTCGCGCACCGTATGCGAAGCAAGCGCGATCGTGCCGTAACGGTCGTAGAGCGTGTGGTCGAGGTCAAAAACTACCGCTTTTATCATATCATCCGAGTGCGATACGTGTAGTGAACACCTCGGTCCTGCCGGCGCCGAGACGGATATATCCGCCGTCGTTCAGACCGTTGGAGCGTCCTGCCTGAGGCTCTACACAGATATAACCCTGATATCCGTCGTTATTATACATTATCCAATGGTCAAAATTCTCGGAAACGGTAAGCGTGTATGGTCCGATATGCGCAACGTTGCCAACGGAGGTGAAATAACCGCTTATGACAAGTCCGCGGGGAGATACACCCTTTGTGATAGAGGTCTCCATTTCGTTAAGATCTCCGTAATAAAGCGGGATATGGCGTTCGTTGCGGCGATGCGCACGTCCGAGAGGCACCTTTATCTCGCCGTTTTCAACAAACGTGGTGTGAAGCGCAAAGGTAAGGGGCATGTCGGTATTTCCCGTGTTGGTTATCTCGAAGCGGCGGGAAAAGCCGTCCTTATCCACGGTTGCAGTCACCTTGATATCAAATGGGAAAGGGAAAGCCTCGCCCTTATTTGAATAAGTGCTTACAAGGGTAAAGTCATCAAGCCTTTCGGTCTTAAAATCAAGCTCGTACATTCTACCATGCAGATTATTGTTGAGGCGCGCCTCGTTAAGCGGAAGAGTGTATTCCTTACCGTCAAAGGTAAATCTTCCTCCATCCGTGCGGTTTGCGGGAATAAGTATCGGCGAACCCCAAAGGAAGGGATTTATCTTGAGGGCTTCAATGTCCTCAAGCGGACGAAGAACGTCCTCTCCCTTATAGGTAAGTTTAATTGGATTTGCTCCGGTCTCGGGAAGTATGTGTGCCTCCCATTCTCCGTTTTTGATCACAAGTGCGTCGCTTAACATAGCTGTTCTCCTTATTTAATGGCATATGTGTTGAAGCCGCCTTTTTCAAGCACGGCATATTCCGTAAATCCTGCGTTTTTTGCAGCCGATATCGCCGCCTCCCTGCCATAGAGCAGAAATCTTCTGTCATGGCAATCGGAGTTAAAAAGTATCCTGCCGCCTTTTTCCTTGATGCGCGACAGGATATCCGGAGCCGGATAGGGCGTTTTTCTGACTCCGCGCGCCATAGCGCCAGTGTTTATCTCAAATATCATATCTGCTTTACACAGCGCATCAACGGCAGAGTATGCCGCTTCTTTATATCGGGCATTTTCTGTATCAAAAAGACCTGCAAGCTCGTTCAGCTTCGTTATAACGTCGATATGCCCAATTATATCGCATTTGGTTACCGCCGGCAAACGGGAGACCATTTCGTAGTACTCCTCGCACATAGCCATACGGTCACCGCTCCAGTATTTATCAATGCGCAAAAGAAGCTTTTCGGCGCTTCCGCCGTCAACAATAACGTACTCGCCGTCCTTTTTTATATAATGGACGGAGCCTATGCGGTAATCGCATACAAAATTCGGCTCAATAGAATAGTAGTCCTGCTCAACACCGCAGAATATCTCCATCTTGCCGAGATATTCTTTTTTTATTTGCGCAACCTCAACAGCATATCGCGGAGCGCTTTGGATACTCATTGAATACTCAGGATCAAAATCGGTGATCCCGTGTTCTGAAAAGCCAAGAGAGGCAAGACCGTCTTCAAATGCGGCACGCGCCATTTCGGCAAGTGTATCCTTACCGTCAGCGTAAACGGAATGTGTGTGTAGATTCTGCAGTATCAATCCGCCTGCCTCCTTGCATTTTTGGCGGGTTTGGCACCTTCGCCGTACAGATTATGGTAAGCTATGAGCTCCATATGGTCAAGATAGCTCTCAGATTCAGCATAAAGCTCGTAAAGCCTTGCGGCGGTACCGCTATCCACTCCGAGAGCGGTGAAGATATGAGAGGAAAGCTCGTATGAAGTAAGGTCGGGAGCTTCTGCCTCAAGACCGTAATTCGACCAAATAACGTACTCGGTATCGTACAGCGTTCCAAGGTTAAGGTCATCGTCCGTCCAGTTAAAGCTCGGCAAATGGTCGCCATAGAAGACACATACGGTCGGCTCTTCCCTATTTTCGAGCTCGGCTGTAAGCGCACCGACAAAAGCATCGGTCTCATAGAGCTGGTCGAGATAATATTCGAATCCCACCTGCTCCTCGGGGTCGGGTATGTTATACGCTCTTATCCTGCCGTCGGTACCCATTTTTTCCTCGTCGAGGTACTTTCCGTGCGGCTGAACGGAGATAACGTAAACGAAATCGCGCTCGTCAGTCGCATCCAGCGCCTGCAGAGTGCTTTCGGTAAGCACGGCATCCTCTGCCCAGCCAAGGGGATTTTGAACGGCGTTCGGCATATCTTCAAGGGATAGGAAATCGTCAAATCCCATATTGTCAAATATCTTGTCTCTGTCGTAGAAACTTGCAGCGTTATTGTGGATGGCAGTTGCGCGGTAGCCATATTTTTTTAATACCGAGGCGCTGTTTTCACAGAACGTGTCCTTCATCACGGTATCGTAAGGGTACTCACCTGCGCCGAAAAGCGAAGTGCTGATAGAGCAAAGTACTTCAAATTCCGTATTAGCCGTGCCGGCGCCGAGCACCGGTACAGTCAGAATTCCGTGCGGATATTTTTCCTTTAGTGCGGTAAATACGGGCACGGGATCCTCAGAATATTCAACGCCCTCAAGGCGGGAAGGATCAAAATACGTTTCAAGCTGAACGAATATGATATTGGGAAGAACTGCGGGAGCATCCTCGGGGGTATCGTCCTCTAAAGTCCAGTAGAGTGCAGAGAGAGTAGACTCGTCGTAATCCTCCGGTTCCTCTATGCCTTTATCAAAGAAGGTGCTGCAAAAGCTGTAGGCAAAACCGTTTTCGCCGTAGCTTGCGTGCATATTGGAAAAATTCACCTCTGTTGCATCCGCCTTAACAACGCTTGAAAGACCCGCAAAGGGTAAAAGCGCACAAAGCACTGCCGCAACTGCGCGCATGGGACGAACCTTAACACGCGGAACCTTTTTCCAAAGCCATACGAGAAGCACTACAACCGCAACGATACCCAAAGCCATCAAAACGAGCTCAAACGGGCGGAAATATATCCAAAGCACGGAAAACACCGAGCGGATAAGCACAAGATCGATAGCAGTAAGGGGAGAAGCACGGTAGCTCAGTACCACGAAGTTTGCAATTCCGAAGGCAAGCCACAAAACGGACACCACGCCTATCATAACCGTTTTCTGCCGTAAAAGCATAGAAACGGAAAGCGTAAGCATGATCACGGCAATGTTCAAAAACACCGTAGCAGGGTCGCTTACAAGCACACGGAATATCTCAAAAAGCGAACGGCGGGAAAGACATTCCAGCACGTAATTAAGAAATACTGCAACGCAGAAAAGCGTGACCGCAGGACACCTTTCAAGCCAATGCCTGAAAAACGCACCAAAATTACTTGCCGCGCCGACAGTCTTGTCTTTAATTTTTACAAAAAACCTTTTCATAGCAAATTCCGCGCAAAAGCGCATCAACCAAATATCAATACTTTTACAGATATATCATATCACCGCAGAAAACCTTTGTCAATAAATCGGAAGGAAGCAAATATTAAGATTCCGTTAAATTTACGCGTGGGCGATGTTGCATTTCGTCTTTCGCAATCTATCTTCTTCAAATTACGCAAGACGCAAAAATTCTTCCGTAGACGAGGCGCGGGGCAAAAAGCAGCTCGGCGTATGAAAATACGCCTTCGCTTTACTTTTTGCCCCGCAACGAAGTATACGGAAGAATTTTTAGTCTTTAATAGCGTTTTCGATGGTCATCGTACTATCAAGCGG
>JAZQJQ010000131.1:0-4301 GCA_045541735.1 Eubacteriales bacterium | reverse complement strand
AAAACTGTCCTTAAGAACACGCGCCTTATAGCATCCGTCTTTTATATTAGTCTCAAAGCAGAGCATCTATCCTTGGTTATATGTCTTCTTCAGATAAAACTGTTATTCCGTTTTCGCGGAGGAGTGAGGCGGTGATTCCGCTATCGTTTATCAGCGTGCGTGTAAAAGTTCCGTCATAGCGGCTATGTACCCCGCAGGACGGGCTTTTTTCTTTGAGTACAGCAAGCGTGCAGTTATTAGCCTTTGCTATTCGCAAAGTTTCTTCTGCTCCTTTTCTGTAATTGCAGGTCACGTCCTCGCCTTTTGAATTTATAAATCTGCCATCCTTTTGCATCTCGGAGGGCGGACGGGGAGTGGAAAGTCCCCCGAAGACCTCGGGGCAAACGGGAATGATCTCATATCGTTTATCAAGCTCGATTACCTTTTCGCACGGCTTGCTTTTGCCATCGTAGCGGCAAGCCTCGCCTAAAAGGCAGGCGCTTACAATTATTTTTTCCATTAAAACCACTTCCTCCTTTTGAAGATGATGATAAGTGCAATTGCTATCACGAGACAGACCGCCGTAAAAATTGGGTACGAATACCGGTAATCAAGCTCCGGCATATATTTAAAGTTCATTCCGTACCATCCAGCAAGCAGAGTAAGCGGAAGAAAAACTGCTGTTATTACGGTAAAAACGCGCATCAATTTGTTTTGGTCTATTTCTATTTGCGCCTGATAGGCTTCCCTCGCCTGCGAAACGTAATCTCTCAGGCTGACTGTCCGATCAAGCAGTCTGCCGGCACGGTTGGCGAGCACGGAAAAATATCTGGTACCGTCATCGCTGAACACGCCGTTATCGTTTTCCTCACAGCATTCAAAAACCGAAACAAGCTGCTGATAGTATCGTTTCAGATCGAACAGCTCATATCTGTAATCGAGTATTTCCATAAG
Source organism: Eubacteriales bacterium (assembly GCA_045541735.1). Lineage (GTDB taxonomy): Bacteria > Bacillota > Clostridia > Oscillospirales > CAG-272 > RUG12395. The sequence continues at coordinate 3,368 of JAZQJQ010000131.1, read as the reverse complement.
GCATTCGCTGTCTGAATACTTCATCAGTCTTTCCTCGGTGGCGTTTATGCGGCATTCAACCTTTTCAAGGTAAGACATATCCGAGCGCATTAGTCTGCTGAAAAAGCCGTACAGCGCACGTTCCGCGCTTTGAGAACTGACAAGGCACGCGCAAGCTGTGCGGTACGAGCGGTCATCCTCGCAAAACACTATTAGATTATTCTTATCGACGCATAGTGTCATTTTTGCCTGCGGAGTGTTTGGCGCATCGGTATCATACCAGTCGAATGCAATAATGTTCATTCCCTTATGGCTTTCAAACGTTTCGCATTCTTCGCTGCACACGTAATTAAATACCTCGTCGCCCAAAGCTTCGCGTGCAAGCACGGCATCTTCTCTTTTAAGCACTTTTTGCATTATGTTCCTCCGAGTAAAGTATGGTGACACTTTTTCATCTCCCGTAGCCGTATTATATACGATTATGGGATGATTTTCAACTAAATATACAAAATAAAGGATTCCCAAAAAGGCTTGGGAATCCTTTGATGTCAATTGAGATCGGGGTCGCGTTCGCTTATATGAACGTAAGGGGTCGCGGGGGCGATGCACTTGTAGCCGGGGCGGATTATCTTGTTGTTTCCGCTTGCTTCCTCTATGCGGTGTCCGCACCAACCAGCAACGCGCGCGATAGCGAACAGGGGTGTGAACATTTCGGTGGGGATACCGAGCATACGGTATACAAGTCCGGAATAGAGGTCCACGTTTGCGCATATGGGTTTGTTCGTTTTCTTAACGTCGCAAAATACTTCGGGCGAGAGGCGCTCGACCGCTTCAAGAAGGCGGAAATCATCGCCGTATCCCTTTTCTTCCGCAAGATGTTGCGCATATCTTTTAAGCATAACTGCACGCGGGTCGGACATTGTATAGACTGCATGACCCATACCGTAGATAAGTCCGCTTCCGTCGCCTGCAGTACCGCGGAGGATCTTTCTGAGGTAATCCCTTATCTCGCCGTCATCCTTGCGGTTTCTCACGTTCTCGCGGATCTCATCGAACATCTGCTGTGCTTTTATGTTTGCTCCGCCGTGACGGGGTCCCTTGAGGGAGCAGATAGCGGAAGCTATTGCGCTGTAAGTATCTGAGCCTGCAGAAGAGATAACGCGGGTGGTAAAGGTGGAGTTGTTACCGCCGCCGTGTTCAGCGTGCAGAACAAGGCAGAGGTCAAGAAGCTTAGCTTCCTCTTCGGTATATGATTTGTCCGATCGGAGCACACGCAAAAAGTTTTCCGCGGTGCTGAGATTGTTTGACGGGTTATGAAGCGTGAGACTCTTGTTCTTAAAAAAGTTGCGGTATACTGCATAGGAGTGTGCAGCAATTACGGGCAGACGAGAGATAAGCTCCACAGACTGCCTGATTATATTGTCAAGGGAATTATCCTCCGGGTTTTCATCGTAAGAATAAAGCGCGAGGGTGGAGGTCGCCATCTTGTTCATAATGTTGGGCGACGGAGCCTTCATGATTATATCCTCAGTGAAGCGGGGAGGCAGGAATCGGCAATCGTCCATAACACTGTCAAACTGCTCAAGCTGCTCAGCGGTGGGAAGCTTACCGAAGAGGAGGAGGTATACCGTCTCCTCAAAGCCGAAGCGGCTTTCTTCCATAAATGCGGTTACAAGATCCTCTACGTTGTATCCGCAGTAGTAGAGCTCGCCCTTTGCGGGAGTGCGCTCGCCCTCGTTTATAATATAACCGTGTACGTTACCCTTTCTGGTAACACCTGCGATAACGCCTGTGCCGTCAGCCTCGCGAAGTCCGCGCTTTATATACGGTTTATTCTGTGCGGATGCAGGAATCGAATAATGGTCGCGGCTCTCGTTTATAAGCTTTGAGAGAGTCTCGCGTGCGCGAGCTTCCTGCTCCGAATTGTTGATTGTGTTGTAGTTCACGAAAAAACCTCCGCTGTGTAAAATGCCATATATACGAAATAATAGCATTATGATAACACAGTCGGAGGTGAAATGCAAGATTAATTTCAAAAAAATTCAAAAAACGCCAAATTTCTTGAAAATCAGTTAAGATAAGAAGCCATTATGCTCAATAATTCTCCGCGACTTGCGAATGATCCGAGATTTATGAGGCGTTTTATGCGGTATTTAACCGTACTTTCGGATGCATGGAGCATTTCGGCTACGTCCGCGTTCTTCATGCCGGAATTGATGCCGCGCAGTATCTCGATGTCAAGCGCATCGCAATCGGCAAGTATCTTTTCCGCAAGCATATAATCGGTAAGATGCATATCGGCAAACAGGTCGAATTTGTCGTTCGAAGAGGGCATAGGCGGTGTTACGCTGCTTACGTAGGGGATCGATGCGGTGCTCTCTCTAACGTCGATATCGCAGTTCATTTTTACAGTTATATAAGAAAGGGTGGGGTCCTTGGATATCTTGGAATAGATATCAATGGCGGACCTGCCCGCCTTTACGCAGTCAAGCGTAGCTGCGGTAAGGCGCGAATTTAGATTTTTGCGGTAAGCAATGTCCCCGAATCCGGAAACAAATATATCCTCGGGTATGCGTATGCCGGCATTTTCAAGAGTTTGCATAAGCATCAGTGCCGCAACGTCGTTTGCGCTTATTACGGCATCGTAATTTACAGCAAGGGGAACAAGGCTCTCGCACACATTTTTGGTCTGTCCGCGGAAAAAGAAAATATCATTATAAGTAAAGCGGCTGTCGTAACGCAGAAAAGCCTTCATTTTCAGCAGATCGGCGGGGCTGTCGTTATTTATGCCGAACAGCGCAACCCGCTTTCTTCCGTTTGCGTAATAGTAATCAAGCAGGCTTTCGGTTGCTCTTTCATAATCCGCGACCGAGTAACCCGATGCAATGAGTCCGTTTTGATTAGCGCATCCTACAAGTATGGGTTTTTTTCCTCTGCTTCGGAGCATTCGTGTGACACTAACGGTCCAATCGAACGACGAACCGATAGCAAGCACACAGACAGCGTCAGCGTGCGAATCGGGAAGGGAAAAGCCGTCGCTTTCCGCACTTACCGTTTCCCAACCCTTTGATTTCGCTTCCTCGGTTATTCCGCGCAAAAAAAGGGAGGTCCAATGAGTGCTTGCGTTTCCCGTTTGGATGAGAATATACGCTTTCACGACATCGCCTCCTTTTTGCTTATTTATTAATTATAACATTGCGTCAAAAAACGTGTCAAGACAAAAAAGCAAAAAACTTTATTTTAATAATTAAACTTGAAAGCTTGCATTTACAATGATAGAATGTAGGTGTAGTAATTTTATTATTCTTAAAAGGAGACGACATGAGCAAGAAAGCATCAGTTAAGTTTGAAAAGCTTACGATCCCCACGTATCAGCCCGGTGCCCCCGA
>JAZQJQ010000130.1:0-4928 GCA_045541735.1 Eubacteriales bacterium | reverse complement strand
GGGCGGGGGCTTGCTCCCGCCGTTTTTTTAATTGTCTTTTTATCGATCGTCTTACACACCCTGCTCCGTCGGTGCGCGTCCGTAGCGGCTTACGTAGCTTCGGTAAAAGACCGAATAATCGTTAAAGCCGCAGCTTGCCGCTGCTTCGCTTGCATTTTTTCCGCCCTTTATCAGCTCTCTTGCAGCGGCGAGGCGCTTGGTCTTTACGTAATCCCAAGGCGAGGCGCCCGTCGCCGACTTAAACACCCTGTTTAATTGCGATGTACTGAGATAAAAATGCCCCGCAATGTCGGAAACCGAGGTTATGCCGAACAGATTGGCATTTACGTATTCCACTATTTCGGAAGATCTGCCGCTATCAACGTGATCCCCCGCACCGCGCTTGAAATAAGCGTTTCCCGCGCTTTCCAGCACACGCATAAGAAATGCAAATATCCTCAGTCGTTTTCCGTATTCGTCATCCTCCGCATAGCAAAGCTCGCGGAACATCCGCTCAAGCGGTAGATCACCAAGTTCTGCCGCACGGTACAGATTTCCCTTGCCGAGAGGGCGGTCAAAAAAAGGTCTCAGCAAGCGCCCCTCGGGGTCTGCGGCGGAAAGCATCGATACGGGAAAATTCACGTTATATCTTTCGTATCTTATCTGCCCGTTTATCCTCGGCTTGTGAGATTCGGACGGGCGGATGAGAAGCATATCCCCCTTGCGCAAAAGGTATACCGAGCCTTCCACAAGATATTCGACCTTTCCGTCAACAAAATAATATATCTCCGCACTGCCGTGAAGGTGCATGGGAAAGGCGCGGTCATCGGGCGATTCCGTTACCGCGTGCTTCAGGTATATTCCGGGCTGTCTGTGTTCATTCAATATATCCATACTTTGATAATATCACACAATGCGCGTTTTTGCAATATAAAACGGCAAAATCAGCAATTCAAATGCAAAAGCATTTATACTATACTGTAGTTAAAGACTGTAAAGGCGGTGATATTATGAAAATAGGCGCACAGCTCTACACTGTCCGCGAATTCTGCAAAAACACGGATGACCTTTCTGAAACTTTAAAAAAGATAGCCGATATCGGCTACAGATACGTTCAGGCATCCGGGATCTATGCAGCCGAGCCCGAATGGCTGGCGGCTGAGCTTGAAAAAAACGGACTCGCCTGCACGCTTACTCATACAAAAAAAGAAATACTTACTGAAAAAACGGCAGCTGCCGCAGCCGCGCACGATACGCTCAACTGCAGATACGTCGGTCTCGGCTACCACAGATTTACGGGCGAGCGCAGTAATTACGAGGATTTCATACGTACTTACCGTCCCGTAGCCGAAAAACTTGCCGGTTACGGCAAATACTTTATGTACCATAATCACGCGACCGAATTTGTAAAGCTTGAAGGCAAAACGGCACTCGAGCATCTTGCAGAGGACTTTCCGCCCGACATTATGGGCTTTACCCTTGATACGTACTGGATCCAAGCCGGCGGCGCCGATCCCGCTAGGGTAATAGAAATGCTTTCAGGCAGAGTGCCCTGCCTGCATTTGAAGGATTACGCAGTCGGTCCCAAAATGGCTGTTATAGGCGAAGGAAATATCAATTTTGACCGAGTATTTGAAAAAGCAAGTGATGCGGGCACGGAATATATGTTCGTTGAGCAGGACGATTGCTACGGCGAAGACCCGTTCGAATGCTTAAAGCGCAGTTACGCTTACCTGAAGGCGAGGGGGTTTGAATGAGAGCTTTTGAATTATGCGCTTTTGCGGATGAAGCATCTAAAAGCATTGACGGACAGATAGCTGCGCTGAAAAAGAACGGCATCGGACTTCTTGAGATACGAGGTGTTGACGGAGAGAACGTTTCCACCATCACCGCCGAAAAAGCAACAGAGGTAAGAAAAAAACTGGATGCAAACGGTATCTCCGTATGGTCTATAGGCTCTCCCTGCGGAAAGGCGGATATAAACGCTGACCCCGAAAAGGAGCTTGACCGCTTCAAGCGCTGCCTTGAAGCAGGACATATCCTCGGGGCAAAAAACATCCGTATCTTCAGTTTTTACACCCCAAAGGGTGAAGCGGATAAATACATGGAGAAGGTAATAGAACGTCTGCAGTTTTTTTGCGATGCGGCAAAAGGAAGCGGTATTACCCTCTGCCACGAAAATGAAAAGGGCATTTACGGCGATACGGCACAGAGATGCCATAACGTACTGAAGGCTCTGCCCGATATCCGCGCGGTATTCGACCCCGCGAATTTCGTTCAATGCAAAGAGGATACCGTAAAGGCCTGGGAAATGCTTTCCCCCTACGTACACTATATGCACATAAAGGACGCCCTCTCCGACGGCAGCATCGTACCTGCCGGCAAGGGCATCGGCAGCTTACCGTATATACTTTCGCGCTATACGGGCAGGGTGCTTACGCTTGAGCCGCATCTTAAAGTCTTTGACGGTCTCGGCGCGCTGGAAAACAGAGACAAAACGAAGATAAACGAATTTGCCTACGCATCTGCGGACGAGGCGTTTGCAGCCGCCGCACATGCACTCAGAAAACTGATAATGTGAGGAAAGAGCAATGGAACAGATACGCTTAGGTATTATCGGCATAGGAAATATGGGAAAGGGACATATCGACAACGTTGCATCGGGTCTTTGCCCCTCCGTAAACGTTACCGCAGTATGCGATATTGACGAAACAAAGCTTGAATACGCACGCGAAAAGCTTCCCGGAGTTGCGGAATTTACCGATGCACTTGAAATGCTTGATTCCGGCAAGATCGATACGGTGCTTATCGCCGTTCCGCATTACGACCACCCCACCTATGCCATTGAAGCATTCAAACGCGGCATCCACGTTATGACGGAAAAGCCTGCAGGCGTTTACACACGTCAGGTAAGAGAGATGAACGAGGCGGCTGACAAAGCGGGAGTTAAGTTCGGGATAATGTTCAACCAGCGCACCACTCCTCTTTACGTTAAGGCACACGAGCTTGTAAAAAGCGGAGCGCTCGGCGAGCCTAAGCGCCTTGTATGGATAGTTACAAACTGGTACCGCACACAGGCATACTACGATTCCGGCACGTGGCGCGCGACCTGGAACGGAGAGGGCGGCGGAGTGCTCCTCAATCAGGCACCCCACAACCTCGACCTCTGGCAATGGATATTCGGAATGCCTAAGACAATACGTGCGTTCTGCGATTTCGGCAAGTACCATAACGTTGCCATTGAAGACGACGTTACGATAATCGGCGAATACGAAAACGGCGCCGTTGCCACCTTTATCACCACAACGGGCGAAGCGCCAGGCACCAACCGCCTTGAGATATCGGGAGATAAGGGCAAGATAGTGATCGAGGGCGGCAAGCTGAAATGGTGGAAGCTCGAAACACCCGAAAGAGAGTTCTGCTTTACCTGCGAAAAAGGCTTTGCAACACCCAAGACCGAATACGAGGAGATAGCAAACGAATCCGTAAACGGCCATGCAACGGTTCTTGAAGCATTTGCAAACGCAATACTTAACGGCGGCGAGATGATAGCGGACGGCAGAGAGGGACTTAATTCTCTCTCCATCGCTAACGCGGCTTACGTTTCTTCTTGGACGAACAGCACCGTTACCCTTCCCGTGGATGAGGACGTTTTCGAAAAGCACCTTGCCAAGCTTTGCGAAGCGGAATCTCCCGAAAAAAAGGCAAGCGCCCCCGAGCCCGTCGAGGAGCTCCGCGAGCGCTGGAAGGTCAGATGGTAAGCCTTCTGAATAACAGCAAATAAAAAAAGCCTTCTCCTAAGGGAGAAGGGGGACCGCGTTAGCGGTGGATGAGGAGTTAGTTCAAGATAGGAAACACCTCATCCGTCACGCTTCGCGTGCCACCTTCCCCCACCGGGGAAGGCTTTTTTGTTTGTCATTCCGCAAATTCCAAGCCGTATTTTTTAGCAATATCGTAAGCGTGGCTAAGGTCATCCGATCTTCCGCGGATTATGCGGTAGGTACGTTCGCCGTTCTGCATTTCCACGCACATTGGCATTACGGTTTCACCGTTTTTGTTCAGCGCATCGATATATGCCGTCAGCTCGTGTATATGGGTAGAATAAATGCAGGCGCATTTTTTCGATATAATGTGCTTTAACACCTGCGCCGCAACTGCCGCGCCCTCAGCAGACGATGTACCCGAAAAGCTCTCGTCCATAAGCAACAGAGAGTCCTCGGTAAGCTCATTGAGCACCTTTTTCATCTCCTTACATTCGGCAACGAAGCGGCTCTCCCCGCTTCCGCCCTCGGGCGAAATATCCGCAGAAAAATGTGTGAAGATACACTTTACGGGACGCATCACCGCACTCTTTGCGGGAACGAAGATGCCGAGCTGGAACATAAGCTGGCATAGCCCGGCCGTTTGAATATACACGCTCTTGCCGCCGCTGTTCGCGCCCGTGAGTATGTATACGGAATATGCACCGCACACAAACTGTACGTCATTCGGCACTATTTTGTACACGGGAGTATGAGAAAGAAGGAGCGGAGAATATGCTTCCGTTATCTCCGTTTTTTTGCTGTCCGTATCGGGATAACAAAGCACGGCGTTTTTCTGCTTCAACTCGTCTGCAGTCCTGCACACCCGGCATATAAAGCGCAGGTCCGACTCTGCGGAGAGCAGGGACATCGTTATATCATCCGTATTTTTGAGGATATCGCGAAACGCTTTCTTTACCGCCTTGCAGAGATAGTCGTTCATGGAGAGGTACATAGACCTCTGCAAAAGCTCGTTTTTGCCAGAAAAGCGCACCATAGGAGTAAGCTTTTTATCGCGCATACCCGCGCTGCCGAAAAGATCGGTGAAAAAGTTTGAGGTAACGAATGGCTCCGAATTCATCGAAATGATACCTATCTCAGTAGGCTCCAGCCTTGTATTCAGATTTATTCCGACGGTAAAGCTCTTTA
>JAZQJQ010000129.1:0-43292 GCA_045541735.1 Eubacteriales bacterium | reverse complement strand
GCAATGGAGCCGCTTTTTACCACGGATAAAAGCGGAGAGAGAAGCGGTATCGGTTTTGCGGTAATGCAAAGCTTTACCGACTCCGTTAAGGTGCGCTCAGCACCCGGAAAGGGAACCTGCGTTACGTTGATAAAGAAGCTTTCTGCGGAGGAATGAGCGTGGAAAACGCAAAAACAGCCTGCAAGGCGGAAGAACCGTACAAGCGGAATACAGAGCTTGCCGTACTGTCTGCAAACGGCGACGACGAAGCGTGTGCCGAGCTTGTGGAGATGAATATGGGACTTGTACGGGGAGCCGCGCAGCGTTTTACGGGAAGGGGTACGGATACGGAGGATCTCATTCAGCTCGGGTGCATCGGTCTTATCAAGGCGGCGCGGTCCTTTGATGCCGAAAAGGGATGTGCTTTTTCCACGTATGCGGTGCCGCTCATTCTCGGAGAGATTAAAAGGCATCTGCGTGACAACGGTCAGATAAAAGTATCGCGCAGTATCAAAAAAACCGGCGCTGAGTTGTTGCGCGAAAGTGAGCGGGCTTATGCGGAAACGGGCAGGGAAATAAAGCTTTCGGAGCTCGCCGAAAGATGCGGTATAGATATAAGAGAAGCGGCAGAGGCGCTTGACGCAGTATCGCCTCTGATATCGCTCTCGGAACCGCTTTCATCCGATTCGGATGACGGGTGCCTTGAAGACATTATCGCACAGAACGAGAGCGAAACGGATAAGCTTGTGGAAAGAATGAGCCTGCGTTTTGCTGTAAATAAGCTTCCTCCGCTTTGGAAGAGAATACTCGATTTGCGGTATACAAGGGAGCTTTCTCAGCAAAAAACGGCAGAGATTTTGGGACTTTCGCAGGTGAAGATATCAAGAGAAGAGAAAAAAATGCTCGCGTTTTTGCGCAAGGAGATGAGCTGAGGCGAAATGCGCATCCTTTTTGAAAAACATTAGACATGTATTAAAAGTTGTTGTTTTTAATGTATCACGGCAACTATCGGTTTCTTATTTTTAATCGGAGTTTAATTTCGATGTGCGCGATTGTTTCTGCGGATATTGTGCAAAATATCGGAAATGTTAAAGTAAAACAAATGTCTTAAATTGATTTTATCGCCGAAGATATATGTTTAGATAAGTGTCTAAATTCAACAAAAAACAAATCCCGCCTTGCAAAAAGGCGGGACTTGTGCTATCATTTTTGTATGAAATTGAAGGATGCTGATATCCGCCCCCTGCTTTTCGACTTTCTTGACGAAAGGCACGGTAAGGTGCGGACGTATGAAGAACTGTATATCGGGGATTGCCGAGCGGACGTTTATGCCGTGCTTCCCGACAGAACCGTCGGTTTTGAGATCAAAAGCGATGCGGATACTTATGCCCGCCTCTCTAAGCAGACCGTGTTCTATGACAGATATTGCGATTACTGTTATGCCGTTGTCGGCGGGGTCCATACCAAGATAGCGGAGCATATACCCGAATATTGGGGTATAATATCAGTCGCCGAGACGGACGGTGTCTGCTCTCTTTCGGAGCTTCGCGAGCCCCAAAAAAGTCCAAAGGTGAAGATAAGATATAAGCTCAATTTGATGTGGCGCCGCGAGCTTGCCTCTCTGCTTCTTATCAATTCGCTTCCTAAGTATGCCCAAAAATCCCGTAAGTTTGTTTCCGATCTTCTGATCGAAAAGGTTCCCGAAGAAAAGCTTTGCCTGCAGATATACGACCTGCTGTTTGAACGGGATTATACGGTGTTTGAGGATCAAAAAACAAAAAAACGCATACGCAACCGTATGAGCAGCGTGCGCCGCGGAAAAAGAGCCGCGCGCTCCAAAAAGAAATAAAAAATGGCATCGGCAGACCAGTGCCGATGCCATTTTTTTATTTTTTAGATCTTTTCAGATCGACCGTAGGCTCAAACAGCTGAAGGCATTTATATTCAAAGTTGTCGCTGCCTGTTTTTCCCAGCAGAGACGTGAATATCACGTTGTCGGGTCTTTCCTCTGCCTGAGAGCGAAGCACTGATGAGATAAGTCCTTTGCCCGGAAGCTCGCTCTGTGTGAGCACTGCACCCGTGTGGGTAAAGGTGACTGTAATGAAACGCGTAAACGGAAGTTCGGTAAGATCGCACATTATTTCAAGTACGCATCTGCCGCGCATATCTCTTGAAAAACGCGCCTTACTCTTCACGTGGAAAATATCACCGTAGATATTTACGGTGCATTTTTTTGGTTCTTCAAATCCGAGCGGAATGGTGAAAGTTGCTTCATTTTCCTCGTATTTCAAGAAAAACGTTCCTTCTGAGATCTCAAAAGATATTCCCTCGAGTCCGCTCGCGTAATTGTTGAATACAGTCTGGGCGATGAACGGGAAAAAACCCACGCACCCTTCCTTTTCCGCCTTGAACTTACACCCGTCAAGTTTTTCGCATTCGTACGGTAAGAAGTTTTTCTTAAATGCACGCTTTAGCCTTGCGGTAAGGCTTTCTCTCGGCTTTTTAAACTCGTTAAGCTCACGCACACCGCGTCTTGATGGCGGCAGCGTATCGGGAAAATCTTTGTTGAAAAAGTGCTTTATATATCCGAACACCTCGGACTGCTGAAACGAATCGCAGTTCCCTGCGTAGGTAATGCATATTATCCCGTTCTCTCTGTCTATGTGCATATTCTGCCCGAGCATGCCGTTGAAGAGCACCGTATCTCTTTCTCTGCCGACCCACAGCTGATAACCGTAGTTAAAATCGCCAAATGAAGCGGGTGCAATGGAGTGCGTGCGCGTTGCATCCTCAATGAAGCCTTCGGGGATGATGCGTTTTTCCTCATACTTCCCCTTTTCGAGTATCAGCATGCCTATCTTCGCCATATCCTCGGGCCGAATGTAAAGCCCCCAACCGCCTTTTTCTATACCCTCGGGCCCCTTTTCCCAATATACGTCGGTGATCCCGAGCGGTTCAAACAGCTTCGCTTTCAGATAAGTCATCAGGTCGGTGCCGCACTTGCGCACACAGATAGCGGCAAGCATATAGGTGTTCAGACTGTTATAAAAGAACTCCCGTCCGTTTTCTCCTATTGCCGCGCTTGTGATGATCTCCTTTACCCATTCTTCGCTTGCCATGCATTCCGCTTCGTTGAAGGAAACTCCGCTTTTCATTGTAAGCAGATCCTTTACCGTGACCACGCGGGGAGAAAGCCTTGCAAGCTTGCCGACCTTTTCGGGGAATATTTTTTCGATATCCTCGTCAAGGGAAAGCTTGTTTTCGCCGCAAAGCATACCGACGGCAAGAGCGACGAAGCTCTTGGAGCAGGAGAAGACGTATCCGGGGCAGTTTAACTCTTTCATTCCGTATGCGTGTTCGAAAAATACCTTGCCGTTTCTTACAAGCATAACGCTGTGTGCGTTTACCGTGTCGTTATCCCGAAGTGCTTTGGCAAATTCCAGTACGCAGGATGAGGGTACTCCGGCCTCCTCCGGCGTACAGCGCGGCAAAGGGCGCGCCGTCATACGGACGGGCAGCGCGGGTTTGCCTCGCGGCAGGTCTATTATCTGCTTTGTGGGCTTTGTAACGTCAAAAATACGGCCCGCAAGCGTAATTGAACGGTTGATATTCAGTATCGACATATTTCCTCCGGTGGGGACGCGTTTGTTCCCCGATAAGATAATTCTACCGCAGAATACGAAAAAATACAACAACTAACGGAAATATTAAAAAAACGCTTGAAATCTTGCGATAATAAAGTATAATATATATAATACGCTTATTATAGCCAACTATGCTCTTGCTCCGGACGGGGCAAAAGGAGGAATAATGCAGACAGTAAAAAAGGCGGTCATCCCTGCGGCGGGTCTCGGTACCCGTATGCTTCCCATATCGCGCTGTGTACCCAAGGAGATGTTTCCCATAGTGGACAGACCCGCTATCAGCTACCTTGTAAACGAGGCGATAGACAGCGGAATGACAGAGGTGCTTATCATTACGGGAAGGGATAAGGAAGCGATAGAGGATTACTTCGACTATTCCCCCGAATACGATCACGCGCTCTCCGCAAAGGGCAGAGAGGCGGAGGTAGAGCTCATTCACGGAGAGATAAGCCGAGGAAATATCTTTTTTACCCGCCAAAAGGAAAAAAAAGGTCTCGGTCACGCGCTTTTGTGCGCGCGCAGCTTTGTTGGCAACGACCCGTTTGCTGTGCTGTACGGTGACGATATGGTCTTTGCGGATACGCCCGTTTGCAAGCAGCTTTCGGATGTGTACGCAAAATACGGAAAACCAGTAGTGGGACTCAAAACGGTGACGAAGGAGCAGCTTCGCAAATTCTGCTCAATGAAGGCTGAGCCGATAGCCGGTGCGCCGAATGAGTACACCGTTACCGATATGATAGAAAAACCCGCTCCCGGCAAGGAATTTACGGATCTTGCGATTCTCGGAAGAGTACTTCTTACGCCGGAGATATTCGATATACTGGAAACCACCGCTCCGGGTGCCGGCGGAGAGATACAGCTTACCGATGCGATGGCGGAATACGCGCGCAGATACGGTATGATAGGACTTGAGTTTGAGGGCAAGCGCTTTGATCTCGGCTCTAAGCTCGGTTTTCTTGAGGCTAATCTCTATGCGGGAACAAAGCATCCCGAGGTCGGTGAAAGCTTTACCGAAATTCTGAAGGAGTTTGCGAAAGGACTTTGATATGGAAAGAGTATCCAAGCACAACTACTATCTCGATATTGCGCAGACGGTAAGCGAGCGCAGTACTTGCCTCAGGAAGCACTACGGTTCCATTATCGTAAAAAACGACAGCATAGTCTCTACAGGCTATAACGGCGCCCCACGCGGCAGAAAGAACTGCAGCGACCTCGGTAATTGCTACCGCGACAAGCTGAACGTGCCGCGCGGAGAGAGATATGAGCTTTGCCGCTCCGTACATAGTGAAGCAAACGCCATAATTGCCGCGCCCCGTGAGCAGATGATAGGTGCAACTCTGTATATGTGCTGTACCGACCCCGCCAGCGGAGAGATAGTCGGCGGTACCACAAGCTGTATGATGTGCAAGCGCCTTGTTATCAACGCCGGCATTGAAAAGGTGTACGTGCGCGAAACGAAGGATAAGTACACCGTGTATAACGTTTCCGAGTGGATAGAAAACGATGACAGCCTTGACGGATCTCTCGGATATTGATATAAGGCGTGAGCGCTGCAGTGCAGAATGTGCGGCAAATATTGCCGAGGTGTGCCGCAGATGCTTTTCCGACCCTTGGAGCATGGATGCGGTGGAAAGCACGCTTAAAGCTGAGCAGAATTACGTTATTGCCGCAGATCGCGGTAAGATCGGCTTTGCCGCCGCAAGTCTTGCGTTTGACACGGCGGATATACTCGACGTTGCGGTGATACCGGAAATGAGAGGGAGGGGGATAGCGCGCGCTATGCTCGTTATGCTCCTTGAACTTATCAAAGAAAACGGAGCAAAAAGCGTTTTTCTTGAGGTACGCGCATCAAATGCGCCCGCAATAGGCCTTTATACCTCGCTCGGATTTGTGCCTTGCGGTTTGAGAAAAAATTACTACACGTCTCCGCGGGAGGATGCCGCGCTGTACGTGCTTAATCTTTGATTGGAAGTGCAAAATGAAGATCCTTGGAATAGAATCCTCCTGCGACGAAACAGCCGCCGCGGTGGTAGAGGCGGAAAACGGACGCTTGAAGATACTTTCAAACGTCGTTGCCTCGCAGATAGAGATGCACCGCCTTTGGGGCGGAGTTGTGCCCGAGCTTGCGGGCAGAGCGCATATAGAAAAGATCTCGGAGGTGTGCCATACCGCTATTGATGATGCCGGTTGCACACTTAAAGATATAGATGTCATAGCGGTCACCTCGTCCCCCGGACTTATAGGTGCTCTGCTTGTGGGCGTGAATTTTGCAAAATGCCTTGCTTATTCACATAATATTCCTCTTGTGCCGGTAGAGCACGTGCACGCGCATCTTTGCGCAGCCGCGCTGCTTGACGAGGCGCCTGAGCCTCCGTTTGCCGCGCTTGCGGTTTCCGGCGGACACACTGCTATATATATGGGCGAAAGCTTCACCGATTTTACCGAGCTTGCTTCAACGCGTGACGATGCGGCGGGAGAGGCTTTCGATAAGGTTGCCCGTGTCATCGGTCTTCCGTATCCCGGAGGTGCCGCCATGGATAAGCTTGCCTATGATGGAGATAAAACGGCAATGAAGTTCCCCAGTCCCGCAATAGCGGGGGATACGCTGGATTTTTCCTTCTCCGGTCTCAAGACCGCCGCCCTCAATGCGCTTAACAGCGCCCGCCAGAAAGGCGAGGAGCTTAATAAGGCTGATCTTGCCGCTTCCTTTACCGCCGCCGTTTGTACGGGTATTGCAAAACGCGCGGAGGAGACGGTAAAAAAGACGGGGGCAAAGAGCCTTGTGCTTGCGGGCGGAGTTGCCGCGAACTCCCATCTTCGCGCCGCAATAAAGGCGGTATGCGATAAGACGGGCGCAAAAATGTACGTTCCTCCCGTATCTCTTTGCGGAGACAATGCGGCGATGGTCGCGGCAGCCGGATATTACCGCTATCTGCGCGGAATGAGGGCAGACACAAGCTTGAACGCCTTCACGGACTGAAAAACCGCGCAACTGCGCAGTTTTCTACAAGTTTTGAACATTTGAACATTTTCGACTGTGAAAAACGGTGTTTTCAGACCGATTTTATCAAAAGTTTTCGACAGTGTGTTCAAAACTTTGAATAAATCTCGCATATTCGCCGTTTTCGCACTGTCGAAGTTTGTCGGCGTTATATATGATCCATTTTGATTATTTTTTGAACGGAGAAAAGAAATGAACACCAATTACGAAGCAGAGATCAAGGCTTGCCTTGAAAAGTACGAGACGATACTCAGAGAGCAGATCGCACGTGCAGAGAGAATGGAGCAGGATGCGGGCGCTGTCGACTACTCCAAGAAGGATAAGATAATCATCGGTCTTATCGGCGGAGACGGCATCGGCCCCATCATTATGGAAAGTGCAAAGAAGGTGCTTGAGCTTCTTCTCAAGGATAAAATAGCAGAGGGCAAGGCAGAGCTCCGCGTTATCGAGGGACTTACCCTTGAAAACCGCCTTGCAAAGGGTCAGTCCGTTCCCGATGACGTTCTTGCCGCAATAAAGGCATGCGACGTTATTCTCAAGGGTCCTACCACCACGCCCAAGGGCGGTACCGACGCTCCCGATATGGAGAGCGCAAACGTTACCCTGCGCCGCGAGCTTGACCTTTACGCAAACGTACGCCCGGTTTCCGTTCCGGAGAAGGGGATCGACTGGACCTTCTTCCGCGAGAACACCGAAGGCGAGTACGTACTGGGCAGCCGCGGCGTTGAGATAAAGGACAAGCTTGCCTGCGACTTTAAGGTTACCACCGATGCTGGCACGAAGAGGATCGCCCGTGCGGCATTTGAGTTTGCAAAGAACAACGGCAAGGACAACGTAGCCATAGTAACCAAGGCAAACATTATGAAGAAGACTGACGGCAAGTTCTCACGCATTGCAAATCAGATAGCGGCTGAATATCCCGATATCGAGACCGAGGAGTGGTACATAGATATTATGGCGGCCAACCTCGTAAACGAGAATATCCGTACAAAGTTCAAGGTATTTCTCCTTCCCAACCTGTACGGCGACATCATTACCGATGAGGCGGCTCAGATACAGGGCGGCGTAGGTACCGGCGGAAGCTCTAACGTGGGCGACAGATACGCTATGTTCGAGGCTATCCACGGCTCCGCTCCCCGTATGATAGCAGAGGGTATCGGACATTATGCAAATCCCCAGAGTGTTATCAAGGCGGCGGAGATGCTTCTGCGCCACGTTTGCCTTATCAAAGAGGCGGATATACTTGCCGCCGCTCTTGAAAAGACCACTGCAAAGGACGCCAAGGTAAAGATCGACGAGTGCAAGGGCGCTACCTGCGCCGAGTACACCGAGTATCTTCTTGAGGAGCTTGGCAAAAACATCTGATCAATAACTCAAACGGAGGCTTTTATGGCACGCATCATAAAGAAAAATGAAAAGATAATATCGGAGGCGGTTATCAACCGATTACCGAGGTATTTCCGCTTCTTATCAGAGCTGAAGCGTGCCGGAGTGGAGCGTACAAGCTCCACCGAGCTTTCATCCCTTATGGGGGCAACTGCCTCTCAGATACGTCAGGATCTTAACTGCTTCGGCGGCTTCGGTCAGCAGGGGTACGGTTACAGCGTGCCTTATCTTTACGATAATATCGCATCCATCCTCGGAGTCGATAAGGATTACCGTGCTATCATCGTCGGTACCGGTAACCTCGGAAGAGCGCTTGCCTCAAGTCCCGTATTTGAAAAGCGCGGTGTGCACGTGTGCGCACTCTTTGACGTGGATGAGACGGTAGTGGGAAAAACATTTTTCGGCTTCCGCATCAAGAATATGACGGAGCTTGAGGATTACTGCGAGCGCGAGAAGCCCGATATCGCCGTGCTTACCGTTCCGCGCGGTGCCGCAAAGGAGACTGCCGAGAGGCTTGTTGCCGCAGGAGTGAAGGGAATATGGAACTTCACGAATATTGAGCTAGCCCCCGGCAAAGCAATGGTGCAGAACGTGCACCTCGGTGATACGCTTATGACACTTTGCTACAACATAGGAAAAAACGAAGCAAGTAAGCAAAATACCGATACGGAGGCTGCGGGTGAAGAAGTATAGAATAAAGTACGGCGAGCACACCGTGGCTTTGCCGGCGGATATCGTCCGCCATCTTGCTGAGGCGGATGCGGACGAATTAAAGGCGCTTATCCTTATTGCCGCCGCAGGGGATGATAAGCCTGACATCGATGCCGCGGGGATGACGGAAAAGGATTTTGAAGCCGCCGCATCTTTCTTGCGCGGTGCGGGACTTATCTCCGCAGGCGCCAAGAGCGCTTCGGGCAAAAATACTGCTTCCGAAAAGCAACCGGAAGAAAAGACCGTAAAGACCGAAAAGCGCAGCGTTAAGGTCGTGAGGCGCGGCATTGATCCCGAATACACCGCATCGGAGATATCCGATATGATGCGCGAGAACCGCTTGCTTGCATCTCTTATAGATGCGTGCCAGCATACTCTCGGCAAGGTGTTCAACTCGGCGGAAAACAATATAATCATTACCCTCAACCGTCAGCTCGGGCTGGACGGGGAGTACATACTTCTGCTTCTTGCATATTGCGCGGAAAAGGACAAAAAGAATCTCACATACATACAGCGTATGGCGGCGGACCTTGTTGAAAAGGGAGTACTCACTCCCCCTCAGCTGGAGGCGGAGCTTATGCGCCGAGACGAAGCAAAGTCGGGTGAAAGCGCACTAAGGCGTATGTTCGGTATGGGCGCAAGAGCGCTAACAAAAAAAGAGAGCGAGATTTTTACTCTCTGGATATGCGACAGAAAGCACAGTCTTGAGCTTATAAAGGAAGCCTACGAGCGCACGGTTGCAAAGGCGGGCAAGGCAAGCGTACCGTACTGCAATACCATACTTGAGGATTGGTTTGCAAACGGCATCAAAACGCCGGAGGAGGCAAGAGCGGCTGCAGAAGGTAAAAAGACCGCCGCACAGGTACGCGGAAGCTTTGAAACGGACGATTTCTTTGGGGCGGCATTAAACCGCTCTATGGCGGGATTGGGAGAAAAATGATATGTCATACGGAAAAGATATATATTCAAACATCCTTGAAGAATATGATGAAAAGCGCGAGCTTGCGGAGCGCAAGGCAGAGGCGTTTGATGCCGCTCTCTGCGCCCGTTCGCCCGAATATGCGGCAATAACCAAGCGCCTTTCGGGTATCGGAGTCCGTCTGCTGCTTGCGGGACGCGCGCCGGATAAGGAGGCAAAAATAGCCGAGATCCGCCGTGAAACGGAAGAGCTGCGCGCGCGCCGTATCGAGGTGCTTGCATCCCTTGGATACTCCGAAGAGGATGCGGACGTGCATTACGAGTGCTCGGAATGCTCCGACACGGGTTACACCGATAAAGGTATATGCATTTGCTTAAAGCGCAGACTTGCCGAAAGGCAGCTAGAAAACTCGGGACTGGGTACGCTTTGCCGCCGTTGCAGCTTTGATAACTTCTTTTTAAAATATTATGGTGACACGCAGGAAAATCTTGCTCATATGGAAAAGGTGCTTGCCGCCGCAAAGAAGTACGCATCGGAGTTTGACCCCGCGGAGAGCCGCAGCTTGCTGTTTATCGGCGGTACGGGTCTCGGAAAAACGCATCTTTGCGCCGCCATCGCACGTGAGGTTGCCTTTGCGGGACATACGGTGCTCTATACGGGCGCGCAGGCTATGTTTAACGACTTTTCAAATGAGCGCTTCCGCAACGGATATGCTCCGTTGGAGCTGACGGAAAAGTACTTCGAGACTGACCTGTTGATAATAGACGACCTCGGCGCGGAGGCTATAAATCAGTTTTCCGTTTCCTGCCTCTATGAGCTTATAAACACACGTATGATAAAGGGCAGACCCGTTATCATAAACACGAATTTTGATGCAAATTCTCTCAGAGAAAAGTATGCGGACAGAGTAACGTCGCGTCTTTTCGGCGAGTATTCCGTGTTCCCTTTCAAGGGTCGCGATATCCGCGCGCAAAAACTGATGGAGTTATAAAATTCGCCGAGGCGCACTCCGTAAAGTGCGCCTCGGTTTATTGTTATCGTAGGTAAGATGTTTGTGAGGTTTATATGGGAAACAGCAAAAGATTTATCATTTCAATCGGATGCGCTGTGCTTTTCTGCTTTATGCTCGGGTGCGGAAAGTCGGTTGGCAGCATACCGGACAACAACGGTCCGGATGATTATTCGCTTGCCGTTCTCGGTGAAGATGAGCTTTGTGCGGAATTAAACGAGAGCTACAGCTCGATAACTCCTATGCTTGCGGTCGGCGGAGAGAAAAGCTACACGGATATCGACGATCACCACGACGGGGATAACGTTTCAGCGCGATCCGTAACTCCGGTGTCGGGTGTGGATATAACGCAGTCGACATTCGGAAAGACCGATTCCATAACGTTTACTGTAAATGTATCGGTAACGGAGGGGAACGCAAGAGTATATCTCTACTGTTACGACACGGCAAGTATATGGCACGATTTTGTTATTAACGGCACGGAGTCATTTACCGCCACGGGCTGTCTCGGCAAGGAGTTTGACATACGCGTAGCAGGCGAGAGCGCGATGTATAAGGTGGAGATAGAAAGAGCGTTTGAGTAAAAATAAAGAATACGCATTAGTTTGTTAAAATGCACAAAAAAGCCTCCCCTGTGTAAGGGGAGGTGGATCGCGAAGCGAGACGGAGGGGTTATTAAAAGCTATAATCAGCAAAAACAATCCCTCAGTCGCGTTCCGCGCCGGCTCCCTTTGCACAAGGGAGCCTTCTTTTTATGCAAATCTCTACGTTTTTTTCTATATTATCACTTCACAACGACCGACAGATTCTTTGCCGCCTGTTTTTTGAATTCCGTAGGCGTCATTTTGAAGTAGCTTTTAAACGATCGCGAAAAGCTGTAAACGTCCGCATAGCCGACTGCACAGCCTGCCTGACCGGGGGACATATTCATATCCTTCATAAAGGTCGCCGCTTTGCGAAGACGGCAGGATTGCAGATATTGCTGCATCGTTATCCCTTCTGATTCTTTGAACAGTTTACCGAGATGAGCTCGGCTTATATGCATCATTTCGGTAAGCCTAGATATATTTATCGAGGAATACAAGGTATCCATAATGTGCTTCGCGGTATCCACAGCGTCATTTGATCTTGCAGGCTTACTGTCCGTTGCGGAGATGCGGACTATCATCTCAAATATCCTGCCCGCAAGGTGCTCCTCGTAATTCGGCAGGTCTCGGTCGATATCGGTAAAAGATAAGAATATGTCGCCGATAGCCGATGCATCCATAACGGGATCCGAAAAATACGAAGAGATGTCAAGCTCTGTTTCAAATCCGATCCATATGTAATGCCACGGATCATCCTTATCTGCTATATAGGTAGTGATCTCCATCGGGCGGATAATGAAGCATTCCCCTGCGTTTACCGTATGTGAGGCGCCGCTTTCGATATAAACGCCCTTGCCGCTTACAACGTAGTGTATAAGCCAAAAATCGCGCACAAGCAGACCCGGCGTGTGCTCCGGTGGGCATTTCTGCCATCCAAAGCTATACGGGTTTATTAAGGGAAGATGCTTGTTTTTCAGTAAAAATTGCTTGAACACAGCTCGCTCCTTTTGAGTTATTTGCTCAAAGTATAACAGCTGCTCTGTGTAAAAGCAATGCTTTTGCACAAATTCGCGGCGGCAGAGATTACAAAATGTTAAAAAAACACGGCATAATGATATTGACCGCAGTACGGTGCCGTGTTATCATATAAATGAGGATGATTGTTGCAACAACCGCAATATTTGTCCGATCAAATGTCTTTTTTGTCTTGTGCTTTGTTTTTGAGATGTGTTACCTTAATGTTGTAATCTTTTTTTGGAGGAAGCTATGAAAAGGATAATCGCGCTTTTTCTTACTGTAATCACTGCGGCATCGCTTTTTGCTTGCGGCAACGTAATACCCCCGGCAGAGACCACTGATGCTGCAGATACTACGGATGCGGTAACTACCGTTCC
The DNA here is from genome assembly GCA_045541735.1 of Eubacteriales bacterium. Taxonomy (GTDB): domain Bacteria; phylum Bacillota; class Clostridia; order Oscillospirales; family CAG-272; genus RUG12395. The sequence continues at coordinate 30,662 of JAZQJQ010000129.1, read as the reverse complement.
GCTCAGATATCCGGAGGACGGACCCAATTACATTCCCGATGAATATTATGACGGATTTACCTATAACGTACTTCTTGCCGGTAACGGTATCGGAGGTAAGTTCAACGATTTCGGTGACGAATCCACGGGCGGATATCTTCTTGTAAGCGAGGCTATCGCTAAGAGAAACGCCAAGATAGAAGAAGAATACGGTGCGGTTATCAAGTATAACGACGTGTTCGGCGGCGGCAGCGGCAACGGTGTCGGCTATAATGCGGTAATGGAAGACTTTATCGCGGGAGAGAGCCAGTACGCTATCTGCGAGGTCTCCACTTACGATGCGGCTCAGCTTGCCATCGGAGATTTTCTTTATGATATGAATTCCCTGCCTTATCTCGATTGCTCGCAGAAGTGGTGGGATAGGGATGCGTATGAGGATCTTACAATTAACGGCAGGCTGTTCTTTACTACTGGAGATATCAGCTCTGTTGACAATATGGCAACTCACTGCGTTCTTTTCTCCAAGGATCTTGCAAAGACCCAGGGTATCAGTGTATCCGATATATATAAGGCCATAAACGACGGCAAGTGGACGCTTGATATGTTCGTGAACACTTGTAAGGACGTTTCCGACGATATAAACGGTGACGATAAGATGACCGTAAACGACCGCTATGCCATCCTTACCTGGAATGATGCGCTTCAGGCGGCAATGGTTGGCAGCCGTATCCGTATCGCCGAAGTTAACGATGACGGCGAGATGACGCTGACCCTCTACAGCGACCGCTCCGAGACGATGATAAACAAGTTTGCTTCCGTTTTCTTTGACGCAAACCAGTGCTTCAATTATACAGTTCAGGTAGATCAGTCCAAGTGGGATGCGGAGCGCGTAAAGATGTTCGACGAGCAGCGTGCGCTTTTCAACTGCACCGTGCTTAACACCGTTCCCAAGCACAGAGATTCCAGCCTTGATTTCGGTATTCTTCCTTACCCCAAGTACGATGAAACTCAGGAAGAGTACGGAAGCTACGTCGGTGCTTCCTATTCCGCTATGATGTGCGTGGAAAAGTACATCGCTGAGGAAGATATTCCCGTTATCGGTGCACTTACCGAGGCTATCGCCTACGAGTCTTATAACATCGTTAAGCCTGCTTATTACGATCAGACCCTCATCGGACGTGACGTTAAGGATGAAGAGAGTATCGCATGCCTTGATATAATCTTCGGCAACCGATGCTTCGACGTAGGCATATACTACAGAATAGGAACCTACACTAACAAGCTTACTACTATTATGCAGTCCCGTACCAACCGCTTCTCCTCCTTCTACAAGGCATCCGAATCTGCGGCTCTCAAGGAGATCGAGGAATTGAATAAGCAGTTTGCAGAATGGAAAAAAGACTGATGATAAGAAAACTGTTTAACGGAAAAACGGCATTTTTGCCGTTTTTCCTCTTGTGTGCGATATTTTTCGGCGCTTGCGGGCAAACCCCTGCATCACCCGATACGACTACTGCAGACGGCACGAACGAGCCCGTATCTGAGGAGGTGACGGATGTGATAAAAGAACCTATAAGGATCAGTGCGATCGGTGAACTGAATTGCGATGCCGCGGTCATTGACAGTCACGCAGGCGAGGGCGGCGCATCGGTAGAGCTTGATTACCGAAATGCCGTAAGCATCAGGGCAACTGCGCTTGGCACGAACACTGCCTTTTATCCCCGCCTGAAAAAGCTCTCTGACGGAAGCTTTATCCTTTTTTATAATACCGGGCAGACCGGTCCCAGCATAATGTATATGAAGAGCGCGGATGGAGTGGAGTGGGGAAAAGCAAGATTCCTTGCCGAATCCCAGAGCCTCTCGGGCGGAGACAGAACTCTGTACGCTACAGCCGATGCAGTGGAGCTTCAAAACGGCGATCTGCTTGTTGCCTATTCCTACAGAACGGAAAAGACCTATACAAAGGATCTGTCCAAGAGCGGTATAGCGCTCCGTATTTCAAAAGATAAGGGCGAGACGTGGAGCGAGCCTAAGACTATCTACGTGGGTATGAACTGGGAGCCGCATCTTCTGCAGGATAAAAACGGCACGGTGTACTGTACCTTTACCCACACGGCACCTTACGTTCATCTTTACGGATACAATAATATCATACGTTCCAGCGGTTCTGCCATTGTACGTTCAACGGATAACGGCGAAACGTGGACTCCGGAAGTAACGGGAGCGCCGTACACCGCACAGCGCGTTATGCAGTCGTATATCGGAGTGCTTGACGGCAGAAAGATATTTAACGACCAGATGCCCGTAATGCTGCAGTTAAATTCGGGCAAGCTGATGCTTGCCTGCGAATCACAGCAGCTTGACAAAAAGTATTTTATCTCCATCGGATATTCAGATGACGGCTGGGCAAAGGAGCTGGGACTTGAGGAGGTCGGCCCTGCGGAGAGAAGCACCAATCTTTTCCGCGGTGCAGGTCCGTATCTTGCGCAGTTTCCATCAGGCGAGACCCTGCTTTCTTATGCAAACAACAGTTTTCTTGTTAAGATAGGCGATGCGGAGGGCAAAAACTTCGGTACGGAGGATAAGCCGTTTGCTTCTATTTCATCGACCGTTATGTGGGGAACACTTGAAAAGGATACCGACCATTCCGTATATGCCGCATTTGAGGATAAGCGTACCGTAAATAACAATTCGCTCACCTTTATTACTTACGGCAAGCTATATCTAAACCACCGCATAAATGCGAAAAATATGAAGGCGCCTCTTACGGCAGACCCGGAGGATTGGAAGGGAAATACCGATGCGCTGTTTATCGGCTCCGTTTCTCAGGCGCAGAGCGCGTATCGCTTTGCTTTTGACGGAGATAAGCTTGCTATATTTACCGAGCGCCTTGACAGAGACCTCTGCGGAGACGATAAGGACGTTATATTCCTTGCAGCTGACGGGGCAAGTGAATTTTTGAAGGTAACCGTGAACTCGGAAGGCGTTGACCGCGTTCAGTTCTATAACGGCAAGACTTACGATAACGTGGATAAAGAAAAAGTAGAGTTTGCCGTGAACGTAGTGACAGACGGAAATAAGGATTACCGCGGCTACGCAGTTGAGTTTACACTGGATAAGTCTCTTATCCCCGGACTTGGAGATAAGCTGATGGTGAATGCACAGCTCACAAACGTAGATAAGGGAGAAAAATTCGAAAACGATACCTTCGCGCTTGTCAGCATGCAGGACCTATCTACTTGGCAGACAGTATTGCTTAAATAACAAAAAAAGCTCCGCTGAAACTGAATCAGCGGAGCTTTTTTACAAGGATCTATTCAAGAATTACGGATACTAATCGGATGGCGGTACGCACCTCGCCGTTTGTTTCGATCTCCATAAAGGAAGGCTTGAACGCGAGCTTAACGCCGATAGGCTCCATAAAGCTGCAGGCAATTGCCGCCGCTTTTACTGCCTGATTAACGGCTGAAGCTCCGATCGCCTGTATTTCTGCAGCGCCCTGCTGCCTGATCGAGCCGGCTATGGCTCCTGCTACCAGATTTGGGTTCGAGGTTGCGGATACCTTCAGCACTTCTGTCATAACACACTTCTTTCCGAGGCGGGGCGTATTTGTTATTCCCACCGTCACTTATATCATTGTAATACTTTTGTTTTGGTTTTTCAAGCATTTTGAACAAAAACATTAAAAAAAGAGAAAAAGCAGTTATGTGTTTTGACTGTCAGAACTCGATACGGGAGGCTTTTATGCATTTTCCGGTTGTGTCAAATTCAAATACCGCCCCCATCGCCTTAACCGGGCCGTCAGCGGTAATAAAACGCGAAGGAAGCTTATCCCGCATATTGCGTAATATCGCATCACAGCTAACGCCGAGAATGCTGTTTACGGGGCCGCACATGCCAAGGTCGGTGATGTATCCCGTGCCCTTTTCGGTAATTCTTGCATCTGCGGTGGGTACGTGGGTGTGTGTACCGAAGACGGCATTCACTCTGCCGTCAAATGCGTAAAGCATACATAGCTTTTCACTTGTGTACTCGGCATGCATATCGAGTATGCACACGTCAAAGTTGCCTTTTTCGTATTCAAGTATTTTTTCAAGTGTTTCAAAAGGGCAGGCAAGGGTGGGCATCATGTCGCAGTTGCCGCGCAAATTGGCTGCAAGCACACGCGTTCCGTCGGCGGCACGCACAATGGCGTAACCGCTTCCGGGAGCGGCAGCAGGGTAATTTGCGGGTCTGAGCACGGTTTCCTTATCTTGAATATAGGTAAGAAACGCCGGTCTTCCAAAACTGTGGTTTCCGCCTGTAAGAACGTCACAGCCAGCGGCAAGCAGGGCTTCTGCCGCTTGCGGCTCAACACCGTGCGCGCCCGATGCATTTTCGCAGTTTGCTACGGTCAGGTCTATATTCAGTTTTGTAATAACGCTGCCAAGCCTTGCGGATATGTATTTTACCGCTTCTTCTCCGAATATGTCTCCGAGTGCCAGTATTTTCATAATGACTCCAAAATAAAAAATAGCCTTTTGGTGAAAACGGCGGGAGATGAATCCCGCCCTACGCTCCGGATCACGGCATTTGTAGGGCAGGGACTTGCTCCCGCCGTTTTTGGTTCGATATTCTTTTTGCAGGCTGTATGCCTGCTTTTTCATTTATATTTACAACGCGGAAAACCGCTATAACTACCATAAATAGCTGTATGTAAATATATATAAAGCATCTCACGATGCGCAGTGCGGGTCATTTAGCAAAGTCACAAGCTCTGCTTTCCCTGATTACGTGTACCTTGATCTGGCCGGGATACTCAAGCTCGTTTTCGATCTTGCGTGCGATATCTCTTGCAATAAGTGTCATATCGTCGTCAGAGATCTGCTCGGGCTTAACAAGAACGCGGATCTCGCGTCCAGCCTGAATAGCAAAGGTCTTTTCAACGCCGTCAAAGCTGTTGGCTATCTCCTCAAGCTTCTGTAGACGTTTGATGTAGTTTTCAAGATCCTCGCGTCTTGCGCCGGGTCTTGCGGCGGAAATTGCGTCTGCCGCCTGGACGATAAGGGCGATCATCGAAGTTGCCTCAACGTCACCGTGGTGTGCCTCGATGGCGTGGATGACTTCCTTGCTCTCCTTGTACTTGCGTGCGATGTCTATACCGATCTGCACGTGCGTTCCTTCTACCTCTGCTGTCATTGCCTTGCCGATATCGTGAAGCAGTCCCGCTCGCTTAGCAAGCGTGCTGTCAGCTCCAAGCTCGTCGGCAAGAATGCCGGAAAGCAGAGAAACCTCAATTGAGTGTCTGAGTACGTTCTGTCCGTAGCTTGTACGGTACTTCATGCGGCCGAGAAGCTTGATAAGCTCGGGATTAAGTCCGTGAACTCCCGTTTCAAAGGTCGCTTTTTCACCCGCCTGCTTGATAGAGGTCTCGACCTCTCTCTGAGCTCTTTCAACCATTTCCTCAATGCGTGCGGGATGGATCCTTCCGTCTGCGATAAGACGTTCGAGCGCGATCCTTGCGATCTCGCGGCGAACGGGATCAAAGCCGGAAAGGGTAATGACTTCGGGTGTATCGTCGATGATAAGGTCAACGCCGGTCATTGTTTCGATAGTGCGGATGTTGCGGCCCTCTCTGCCTATTATTCTGCCCTTCATTTCTTCATTTGGCAGGTTAACTACAGAGATGGCGATTTCGCTGATGTGGTCGGCTGCACAGCGCTGTACGGCGAGTGCGATAAGATCCTTTGCCTTGCTGTCTGCTCTTTCCTTGAATTCCGCTTCCATAGCAGTCAGACGTACTGCCATTTCGTGCTTGGTCTCGGATTCCATACGGGAGAGAAGCTCTGCCTTTGCCTGCTCGGCGGAGTAACCTGCGATCTTCTCAAGCATTGCTATCTGGGAGCTCAGGGTCTCCTTGATCTTCTCGTTCAGCTCGTCGGCTTCCTTTGCCTTTTTTTGGATGAGCTCTTCTTTTTTCTCAAGGGCCTCGGTCTTAGCGTCAAGCGCTTCTTCCTTTGCCATAGCGCGGCGCTCAAGTTTGGAGACCTCTTTGCGGCGCTCCTTCAATTCGTCGTCGGCATCGGTCTTGAGCTTGATTATCTCTTCCTTTGCCGCGAGAAGAGCTTCCTTTTTCTTGGTTTCCGCGGTTTTTAGGCTGTCTTCAAGGATCCTTTTTGCCTGCTCTTCAGCGGAGCCGATCTCAGCTTCGGCGACCTTTTTTCGGTAAGCTATACCGTTAAGTCTTCCGATAATGAAGAAGATAACGGCGGATACCGCGGCGCCTATGCCTAAATAAAGCCACTGCATTTTCAGCACCTCCTTTTCTTTGTTGTTCAATTATCAAATACCAAATGCCGTTTGCGGTGCACGCCGCGTCGGCAAGTATAAATACCGAAAAAACTGCATAATTTTCCCGATTTTATATACGTAATATAGTATACTATTATTGGCGCCTTGTGTCAAGTGCCTTTTTTGCACTGTGCAATTTTTGTTTTTGCTATTGCAAAAAGCTAAAAGCTGTGATAAACTACTAAGGTATAAAACACAGCATATATGCCTGCATAGTTAAATGGATATAACAAACCCCTCCTAAGGGTTAGTTACAGGTTCGATTCCTGTTGCGGGTGCCAGACAAAAGCCTAACGCATTTGCGTTAGGCTTTTGTCAACTAAATCCACCCTTGCGTGTGGGTGAAATCTGCACGCAGATGAAATCCCCTGCGGGGATGAAATCCGCCTCGACGGCGGATGGGTGGATTTAATTTCATCTGAAGCCGTAGGCTGAAGATTTCATCCGAGCGCGCTCGGATTTCATCGTGCGTAGCACGATTTCATTATGTTTTCCGTAGAGCAGTGATTTGCACCGCTAAGTGATGTTACGTATAACTGTGTAGTTAGTAAGCATCACGTCGCTGCGATTATCCTGAGCCTAACGCAAATGCGTTAGGCTTTTGTCAACTAAATCCACCCCTGCGTGTGGGTGAAATCTGCACGCAGATGAAATCCCCTGCGGGGATGAAATCCGCCTCGACGGCGAGGAAGATATGGTTACGATTATTTTTATCATCCGAGGTAAGATTTGTGTATTTTGCTGTATTCACTTTTTTGATAACCTATTGCAATCTTATTTTTTATTGTGATATAATTAACAAGTACAATGGAAAAAGTGTGAAAAAACGTGTCAAAGACGTAAACACGTAAAAAGGAAAGGAACAATATGGGTATTTTTGAAATCTTATCGCTGCTCTGCGGACTTGCTCTCTTTCTCTACGGAATGGACGTTATGGGCGACGCGCTTAAAAAGAGTGCGGGAAGGAAGCTCAAGACGATTCTCGGAAATCTGACGTCGAATCAGTTCAAGGGATTCTTACTTGGACTGGGTGTTACGGCGATCATTCAGTCATCCTCTGCCACCACTGTCATGGTGGTCGGTTTCGTTAACTCCGGCACGATGACGCTTACTCAGGCGATAGGCGTTATTATGGGTGCAAACGTAGGTACCGCGGTTACTGCGTGGATAACGGCTTTGAACGGTATCGGCGGCGGTGCCGCGCAGGCAACCGCTTGGCTTGAATGGCTCAAGCCCGATGCGTGGATGCCCGTGCTTGCGCTTATCGGTATCTGCCTTATCATGTTTTCAAAACGCTCAAGGGCAAAGGATGTCGGTGTTATCCTTATGGGCTTTGCCGTACTGATGGTAGGTATGGAAACTATGTCCGGTGCGGTTTCCGGTCTTAAAGAAAACGAGGCGTTCTGCAATATCCTCACCCTCTTCACCAATCCTATTCTCGGTATCCTTGCGGGTACTGTGCTCACGGCTATCGTACAGTCATCCTCTGCGTCCGTCGGTATACTTCAGGCGCTCTCAAGTACGGGTGCTATCTCCTATGCGGCTGCTATGCCGATCGTTATGGGTCAAAACATCGGTACTTGCGTTACCGCCGTGATTTCCTCTATCAGCGCAAATAAAAACGGCAAGCGTGCCGCTTTTGCACATCTTTATTTCAACATAATCGGTGTTACGCTTTGGATGGGACTGTACTACCTTGTCGGCTGGATATTCAATATCGTCGGCTCGTTTGATATATTCTCGTTTGCAAACGGCACTATCATCGATATGTGGGGCATTGCAGGTATACACACGGTATTCAAGATATTCTCCGTAATTCTCATCTCTCCCTTTGCCAAGTGGCTTGAAAAGCTTGCTGTTGCTTCCGTTAAAGGTACGGATAAGAAGGGCGACGAGTTTACCGATATGCTTGACGAGCGTCTGCTTGATACACCTGCGGTCGCTATCGAAAGATGCAAGACTGTTACCAATCAAATGGCTACTATAGCTATCGGCTCATTGCTGAAATCATCTCAGCTTCTTGAAGCTTATGATCCAAAGGTCGCCGAGGCGATCAATGCCGAGGAGGATAAGGTCGATATATACGAGGACGTGCTCGGCTCGTACCTTGTGCGCCTTGCCGCAAGGGATATGACCGAAGGGGAAAGCGTTGAGGTCACAAAGATTCTCCATATGATAGGTGATCTTGAGCGTATATCCGACCATGCCGTAAACGTTGCCGAATCCGCCGAGGAGATAAAAGATAAGGGCATCGCGTTCTCCGAGGATGCCACCAAAGAGCTTTCAACGCTCCGTGCTGCAGTTGAGGAGATATGCACGATAACTAAGGATGCGCTTGCGGAAGAGAATATGGAAAAGGCAAGCCTGATCGAGCCTCTCGAGCAGGTAGTTGACGATCTGAAGGACACGATAAAGCTGCACCACACCATCCGCCTCAGCAAGAGCCTTTGCAGTATCGAGCTCGGTTTTATACTTTCCGACCTGCTTACCAATTTTGAGCGTGTTTCCGACCATTGCTCCAATATTGCGGGTTGTCTTATCGAAATGTCCCGCCGCGAGTCGCTTGACCTCCACAGCTATTTAAGCGAAGTGAAAAAGGGCGGCAAGGAATACAGCAAGCTCTATGAGCAGTATTCCGAAAAGTATTCGCTTCCCGAAGCGTAAAAATAATAAAAAAGCTTGTGCTACTTTGAAAAGCACAAGCTTTTTTGTTTGTTAATCTATTCTGTATACTGTAATATGGCGGTACTTTTTATCGGGGGTAAGGTAAGATCTTCCGTTCGGGTCTGCGGGGTCGTTGGGCTCGAACTGAGTTTCAAAGCAGACCGCATGGTGCTTTTCCTGCTTGACTCCGCCCTTGAAGTCGGGGCCGTTGCCGAGGAAATTTGCGGTGTACACCTGCATACAAGGCTTGGAGGTGAGTACGGTCATCTTTCTTTCGGGTACCTTGCATACCGCCGCGAGATTCAGCTTAATGCCTTCAAATACCTCATGCTTTTTGCGGTCGAGAATGAAGTTGTGGTCGTAACCCGGATATGCAAGTCCGGTCTTGTCCATGTCTTTGCCTATCGCCTTTTCCTCGCGGAAGTCAAATGCGGTGCCGTCAACAAACGGGCGGTTGCCGGTGGGCAGAAGCGTTGCCGGATCAACTTCCGTGTACTTGTCCGCAAATATTCTCAGGCTGTGGTCGGCAATACCCGGTTTGTCAAAACCGTGCAGATTAAAATAGGAGTGATTTGTCATATTGCAGACGGTGGTGGATGTGGTCTCCGCTCTGTAATCAATGATAAGCGAGCGGTTCTTGAGAATGTAATTTACGGAGATGTGCATTCTGCCGGGATAACCCGATTCGCCCGCGTAAGAGATAAGGCCGCAACAGATGCAGGGCCAACCTTCGTGGGTAAGTCCGTCCTCTACGTACCAATATTTCTTGTCAAAGCCTTCAAAACCTCCGTGCAGGTGGGTGGTTCCCTTGCTGTTGAGGTCAAGGTATATATCAAGTCCGTCTATCGTTATCTTGCCGCCGGCGATGCGGTTTGCGTATCTGCCGATCGTTGCACCTACACAGCCGCCGCCGTTCAAATATCCTTCAAGCGTGTCATATCCGCACACAAGGTCGGTTCCGTTGTGTATAAAGCGGTGGAGAATAGCGCCGTAATCAAGTACGGATATGCTTATCTGTCCGTTCGATACGGTGTGGCTGTATATCTCTTCCCCTGTGGGAAGCTTGCCCATAAATTCTTTTTTGTAACCGTTCATCTTCCGCCCTCCTTATGCGTTTTCTTTTTCATACTGCTTGCTCAGTACCGTACCGTCGGGCTTTGTAAGCTCCCATTTGAGCGTGTTGTAATCGGTGATTATAACGGTTCCGTCGGAGAATTCGGTGCGGTATACACCATCAGAGAGCTTTCTGTGGTCGTCCATATATTCGTACTGAAGGTACTGAAGCGCTTCGTATTCTTCGTATGCGGTCTTAAGGTAGGTCATTGCCTCGTCAAGATCGTTATCGTCTCTGCTGTAAAGATCCACCTTGCCCATCCAGTCGCGTCCCGGGCCGAACTTGCTGTTAAAGTACATAACGGGACGTCCGCCGTACTCAAAGAACAGAAGCTGCTCCGCTGCACTCTTCATTGTGTAGTTTACGGTATCGGAGGTGGGGTTTGACATTACGATGCCGTGGTATACTATCTGCCAGAAAGGAACGCTTTCGCCGAATATAGGGTTGTACTGTGAGCAGTCCTTTGAGTGGCAGCCGACGTAAAGCACGGCATCCAGGTCTGCATTCATATAGTCCATATATCCCTCGCACTGATAACCGCCGAATACGGAGGTTGCAAGGCGCGCTATCTTGCGGTAGTATTCCTGCGCCTTTTTGCGGCTTACGGGATGGTCGGGGTCGCAGCACTTTTCGGGCACGTAAGCGGTGAATTCATCGATGTAGAACATTCCGCTGAAGCCGTAGCCCCTTACTATCGGCAGATCGTCCTTTGCATATCTTTCATATGCGCGCTGGGGGCACACTGCATAAGGCTCGCCTCCGTTAAGTCCCTTGAGCTTGTAGATATCGCGGGAGAACGCGTAATACTCGCCCTTTTCGTTTCTGCGCTTTGCAAGGTCCTTTATATCAAAGTTGTTCGCTATCTCATACGCACCGCAGCTTACGGTGTGGGCAACTACCTGATAGCCTAGGCGCTGTGCGCGTGCAATAAAACGCTTGAGGGCGGGGTCGCCTCCGTAGCGGGGGTCGCTGGGGTACTGCTGAGGGAAGCGTCCGTCGTGTCCTGCGGGCCCCCAGCCGACGAGGCATATCTCAGCCTTATCGATACCGTTTTCCTGAAGCTTGTCTACCATCCTTTCAAGCATCTCGACCGTGCAGGTAACGTGCAGGGGAGGCTCATTTGCAGGGGTCTGATGGCGGACGGGAGTGGGGATGGGCTTCCAGCCCATACGCACTCTTATCTCCATCGCCTCGGAAGCCTTTCTGAGCGGCTCGCGCTCAAGAATTCTTTCCTTCAGCGGACGGCAGCCCTTGACTTCCATCTGGTATTTGCGGTATTCGCGTGCCATCTCCACGTAGCCTGCATTGGGCATGCGGTAGAAGTATATGGAGATATCCTCCTCCGGCTCATCCCCCTGAAGCTCAAATAGAGTGGTGATGCTGTATATTCCACTTTCCGTTTTTATGCGGAAGTGGCTGTCCGCGGCGTGACCGTCTACTCTGACGAATACACCGCGCTCGTTATCGCAAAGACCGCATACGGGGGTTGCGGAAAGCCAGGAAAGGAAGCTTGTGTCCTCTCTGGGAGTAAAATATGTAGTAACGAAGCCGCATCCGAAGTTGGTTGGGTAGAGGAAATATCCGTCCTCGCCCGTTTTTGCCTTCAAAAGCTCCGTTTCCACAACAACGGTGTTAAGGTTTGTGTTTTCCAGCATTCTTTTTGTAATGCTGAATCTCAGTACGTTTCCGAAATCCTCAAGGGCAAAGGGAAGCGGATAAGAGGCGCCGTTCATTCCAATGCCGTAAACATGAAACTGTTCCTTCATTTTGCACTCCTTTGTAGTTTTCAGCCGTTGGCTTTTCTAACACCATTATAACAGCGCGATAAGTGAACAACAATGTGTTTTTCGGTTTTAAAAGTTAGTTTTTCGTCACAAATTCTCGCCGCAAAATTGACATTGCACTGAGAAAGTGATATACTATAAAAGGAAAACTGTTTCCTTTGAAAGGAATTTATCTATGAATGCCGAAGTAAGGGAGCTTGGCGGCAGAATAACGCTGCATGCGGTAAAGACCTCCAAGTTCAAAACCGATTCCGTTTACATCAATTTCATATTGCCGTTTAAGCGAGAGACCGTTACTCGCGTTTCTCTTTTGCGCGGACTTCTTCTGCGCGGATGCGATGGGTACCCGAGCTTTGAAAAATTGAGCGCGCGCACGGACGAGCTGTACGGAGCGGATATTGCGATAGAGACATCCTCCTACGGAGATATTCTTGTACTTACGGTATCTTCCGTTTACCTTGCAGACAGATTTTCCGTGGACGGCACGGATATTACGGGCGGAGTTTGCGATCTTCTGCGGCGTATATGTTTCTTCCCGATGACGGACACAAAGGGATTTGTTCCCGAGATAACCAAAAGCGAAAAAATGCGTCTGAAGGACGAGATAGAGGCAAAGATAAACGATAAGGGCGGTTATGCCGCCCGCAGACTTGCCGAGGAGATGTTCGGCGAAGGGTGCGGTGCGCTCTCCAAACTCGGATATACCGAGGATCTTGAAAAGATAACCTCGATAGGCGAGTATCTTTTCTACCGCGACATTGTAAAAACAGCGCCCGTGCACGTTTATACTGTCGGCAGTCTCGATGCCGAGCAGGCGGAATATTACGTTACCTCGATCTTTGACGGAGTGAACCGCGAGTGTGCGGGGGAGCTTTCGTGCGAGCCGTGCGGCGCTCACGGAAGGGGAGATGCCCGTTGTATTATCGAGCAGATGGACGTAAAGCAGGGCAAGCTTGCCGTGGGCTACCGCACGACTTCCGTGCTTTCCGATAACACGGATTACGCGCATATGCTGCTTATGAACGAGGTATTCGGCACCTCTCCCGTTTCAAAGCTCTTCACCTACGTTAGAGAGGAGCTGAATCTCTGCTATTACTGCCAAAGCTCTTACCGCTCCGTCGTAGGTGCGCTTGAGGTACACGCTGGTATAGATCAGGCTAATCTCCGCACGGCTCTCGATGCGGTAAACGAGATGCTTGAAGCGGTTAAAAACGGAGATTTTGACGATATGGAGCTTGAGGCGGCAAAGCAGTCGCTTATAAGCGCTATCCGTACAGGTTCCGATTCTCCGCGCTATATTATGACTTTTATGCTTGCCCGCGAGCTTTGTAAGGTAACTGACACGCCCGAGGCGCTTGCGGAACGTATCGCACGGGCTGAGCGCGAGGACGTGTGCCGCGCGGCAAGGTCTGTGGAGGCGGATACGGTTTATTTCCTTTGCGGAGATAAAAAAGCTGCGGAGGAGCTTATATGAGTTCATTTGTGAGAAAGTATGACACGTATCTCGACGAGACCTATTACCATATGACGCATTCGTCGGGCTTGGAGATATACGTAATGCCTAAGGCGCTGTCCACGTCGTATGCGATGCTTACGGCAAAATACGGCTCTTTTGACAACCGCTTTGCAAGAAAGGGCGCTCCTATGGCAGAAATGCCCGAAGGGATAGCACATTTTCTTGAGCATAAGATGTTTGATAACGAGGACGGCAGCGACACCTTTGCAAAATTCGCGGAGCTTGGCGCATTCTGCAATGCCTATACCTCATTTGACAGAACCGCTTATCTGTTCTCGTCCACCGAGAGGCATAAGGAATGCCTTGCCTTGCTGCTTGAATTTGTGTTTGCGCCTTATTTTACCTATGATTCTGTCAAAAAGGAGCAGGGAATAATAGCGGAAGAGATAAAGATGGGCCTGGACAGTCCGTATAACCGCTGTTTCCATCTGCTTACCCGCTTGCTTTACACCGACCATCCCGTATGCCGCGAGATAGCGGGAACTGAGGAATCGGTATTGAAAATAGACCGCGATATGCTGTATTCGTGCTACAGCACCTTCTATTCTCCGCACAATATGGTGCTTACGGTGGCGGGTGACTTTACCTGCGAGGACGTGCTCTCCGTTTGCCAAAAGAGAGTGCCAAAGGGTCAGCACCGTGATTTTATGCGCGGAGAGATCGCGGAAAAGCGTGCTGTCAGAGAGAAACGCGGTACGGAGTACGCCGAGGTATCAAAACCCATATTCTCCGTTGGCTTTAAGGACGATGCGGCAGGCGTAAGCGGTGCGGCGGCGCTCAAACGGTCCCTTGCGTCAACGATGCTTTGCGATATGCTCTTCGGTCAGACCTCTGAGTTTTACGGAGAGATGCTCCGCACGGGGCTCGCGGACAGGATATCGTCTTCGTATATGTCTTGCAGAAATATAGGTTTTGCTTATGTTAACGGTGTAAGCGATTCGCCCGAGCAAGTGTATACGCAGATCATTGATGCAGTAAACACCGCAAAGCGAAGGGGAATTGACAGAGAGGCTTTTCTCAGACAGAAAAAATGTATGATAAGCGACCTTGTCCGCTCATATAACTCCACGGAGGAGATATGCGAGCTTGTAACCGATTGCGCCCTTATCGGCTGTGATACCTTCGATTACGCGGAGATACTGCGCGGCATACGCATAGAAGAGCTTGAGTTTCTGCTTTGCGAGCTTTTTGACGAGAGATATGCCGTTATGGGAGTTGTGGATAAGAAAAAAGAAACGGAGGAAAACGTATGAATATAATATCCTTCCCCGGTCTGGGAATAGGCGAATTTAAGCTTGATCCCGTTGCGTTTACTTTGTTCGGCAGGGACGTGATGTGGTACGGAGTTATCATTACCTTCGGCATTATTTGCGCGTTTATGCTTGCAAATTGGCGCGCGAAGTATGAAAAGGTCGACGGCGACACCTTCTACGACCTTGCATTTATCACCGTGCTTCTCTCAATCCTCGGCGCAAGGCTGTATTTTGTGTTCTTCTACGGTGGATTCGTGGAGCGCGGCGGCACGTTTTTTGAGAATCTTTGGGGCACGCTTTACAATATGATCGCGATATGGGAGGGCGGACTTGCCATTTACGGTGCCGTCATCGTCGGTGCCGTTACCATTTCGGTTTACGGAAAGGTAAAACACGTTAATATCGCCAAGCTTCTCGATGCAACGGCTCCGGGCGTTTTGCTTGGTCAGGCAATAGGCAGATGGGGCAACTTCACAAATGCCGAAGCGCACGGCGGAGTTACCGATATATTCTGCCGTATGGGTATCAACTACGGTGGCTACGGGGAAACGGTGTATTACCACCCCACCTTCCTTTACGAGTCGCTGTGGAATATCACGGGTGTTGTTCTTCTCACCGCGCTTTACAAGAAAAAGAAGTTCAACGGTCAGATAGTTCTCGGATATTTCTGCTGGTACGGCTTCGGCAGAATGCTTATCGAGGGACTGAGAACTGACAGCCTCTACATCGGAAATACGGGCATCAGGGTCTCTCAGCTGCTTGCGTTTTGCCTGTTCCTTGTAAGCGGTATTCTGCTCGTTTTCGGTGCGCGTTTAGCAAACAAGATACCTGCTCTCCGTATTGATGCATCCTCCGGCTGCGAAGAGAAATTTGAAAAGGAAAAGGAAATGATTGCCGAAAATGCAAAGAAGAGAGCTGCAAGGCTTGAAGCGATAAAGGGCATCGGAAAAAAGAAAAAGATAATCAAGGGAAAAAGCGAGGAAGATAAAAATGAGCTTGATTGACGGAAAAGCCATCGGAGCGGAGCACAGAGCCAAGACCGCCGAGAGGGTTGCGGAATTTACGGAAAAATACGGCAGAACGCCTAAGCTAACGGTTATAAAGGTTGGAAACGATCCTGCAAGCGCCGTGTACGTAAGAAACAAAAAAACAGCCTGCGAAGCCGCCGGAATGCTCTCGCTCGTTATAGAAATGCCGGAGGATACCGCAGAGGACGTTCTGCTCGCAAAGATAGCGGAGCTTAATGCAGATGAAACGGTAGACGGAATACTCGTTCAGCTCCCCCTGCCGCGCCATATCTCCGAGCGCGCCGTTATTAAGTCAATATCACCCGAAAAGGACGTCGATTGCTTTCATCCGCAAAACGCGGGGCTTATCTTTAACCTTGAGGAAGCGACATTCTTACCCTGCACGCCTGCCGGAGTTATGGAACTGCTTCATCATGAAAACGTAAAGATAAGCGGTAAAAACGCGGTCGTGGTCGGCAGAAGCAACATTGTCGGAAAACCGATGGCGCTTCTTCTGCTTGCCGAAAACGCAACGGTTACCGTTTGCCACAGCCGTACCGCAGATCTTGCCGAACATACGAAAAATGCGGATATACTTGTATCTGCTGTGGGTAAGGCAAAATTCATCACAGCGGATATGGTAAAAGAGGGAGCCATTGTTATCGACGTGGGAATGAACCGCGATGAAAACGGCAAACTGTGCGGAGACGTGGACTTTGCGGAGGTCGAAAAGAAGGCAAGTCTTATCACCCCCGTGCCCGGAGGCGTAGGCCCTATGACCATTACCATGCTCCTTGCAAATACGATCGCATCTGCTTTTGCATCTGAAGAAAGAAAAACGAAAAATAATTGAGAAAATCGTAAAATTTAAGCAAAAAGCTATTGACATTCTGCTTGACAGAATGATATAATGATACGCCGCTTGCAATAGGGTCAAGTGCGAAAGCCCCCTGAGTGCAGCGAGTCTTATATTGAAAGAGAGGAAGCTTTTCATGTTTGCAGTTTTTGAAACAGGCGGAAAGCAGTACAAGGTAAGCGAGGGTGACATCATCTTCGTTGAGAAGCTGGGTGTTGAGGAAGGCGAGAAGGTAACCTTCGAGAACGTCCTCGCAGTTTCCAAGGGTGAGAACACCACCTTCGGCGCTCCGTACATCGAAGGCGCTAAGATCGAGGCTAACGTAGTTAAGAACGGTCGCGCTAAGAAGATCGTTGTTTTCAAGTACAAGCCTAAGAAGAACGAAAAGAAGAAGCAGGGTCACAGACAGCCTTACACCAAGATCCAGATCAACAGCATCGTTCTCTAAGATGACTAAGATCAGATTTCTCAAATCGGACGGTGTGTATTACGGCTTTGAGGAGATAGGTCACGCAGGATTTTCCGAGGCGGGCACTGACATCATCTGTTCCGCTATTTCGGCAATGACGATGCTTGTGATCAACACCATCGAGGTCGCCATAGGCTCCGACGTTGAGTACACAATCGACGACGAAACAACAAACATCAAGGTCCTTGCAAAAGGCGCCCTCCCCGAATATGAGGGTGACGAAAAAAAGCGCTTCGCCGTACAGGGAGTCCTTACGGGATATTTCCTTCAGCTTAACGATATGATCGAGGATTATTACGATTACATCGACGTTGAGGAAGAGGAAAGACCCCTATAACGGCACAAATAATTACGGAGGAAAAAACCATGATCAGAATCAGTTTGCAATTCTTTGCTCATAAAAAGGGAGTTGGTTCTACCAAGAACGGCCGCGACAGTGAGTCCAAGCGTCTTGGCGTTAAGAGAGCTGACGGTCAGGCTGTTACCGCAGGCTGCATCATCGTTAGACAGCGCGGAACCAAGATCCATCCCGGCAACAATGTTGGTATCGGTACCGACGACACCCTTTTCGCTCTTATCGACGGAAAGGTAAAGTTCGAGCATAGGACAAGAACAGAAAGTGCGTCAGCGTTTACGCTGACTAAAAAGGAGGAAGCAGAGGGATATTATGCCTCTGCTTTCTTTGCATCAGGAGATATTATGACACTTGTAATACTTGCCGCCGGAATGGGCTCCCGTTACGGCGGACTTAAACAGCTTGACCCTGTCGGTGCTAACGGAGAGTTTATAATTGATTATTCCATCCACGATGCCGCAGTGTGCGGATACAATAAGGTAGTTTTCGTTATAAAAGAGGAAAATTACGAGCTGTTCCGCGAGACTGTCGGAAAGCGTGCTGAAAAGAAGATCGCAGTTGAATACGTATTCCAAAAGCAGGATAGCTATTGCACGGTCGATATACCCGAATGCCGCAAAAAACCTTGGGGCACCGGTCATGCGCTTCTGTGTGTTAAAGGAACTGTAGAAGGACCGTTTGCCGTTATAAACGCGGATGATTTCTACGGACGCTCCGCATTTAAGATAGTTAAGGATTATCTGGAAAGCCACCCTGCAGACGGCAAAGAGCATTTCTGTATGGCGGGCTACGTGCTTGCAAACACTCTTTCGGATAAGGGAAGCGTTTCCCGCGGCGTGTGCACTGTTGAAAACGGTATGCTTGCCGACGTTACGGAAAATAAGAAGCTTACCCGTTACGGTAAGGATGCTCTTTCCGAGTTCGATGACGGTACCACCGCCGTTATACCCGGTGATACTCTCGTTTCTATGAATTTTTACGGGTTTACTTCGGCTCTTCTCGAGCGCCTTGCGGGAGAGTTTGATGCATTCCTGAAGGCTCCCGATACGGACCTTGAGAAGGCTGAATATTATCTTCCCACCGCGGCTACTTCTGCTATAACAAGCGGATTCGCCGATCTTGCGGTGCTTCCCACCTACGATAACTGGTTCGGCGTTACCTATGCGGATGATAAACCCTTCGTTAAGGAAAAGATCGCGAAAATGCATGAGATGGGCATTTACCCACCGTCTCTTGTTTGATATATTTTACATAAAGGAGAATTGACATGGCAGTACTTGTTACGGGCGGTACCGGTTTTATCGGAAGTCACGCTGTAGTTGAGCTTATCGAGGACGGCAGAGACGTTGTTATACTTGACAATCTCTGTAACTCCAAGGAGTGCGTTCTTGACAGAATAGAAAAGATCACGGGCAAGCGCCCCGCATTCCGCAAGGTAGACCTTCTTGATATGGAGGGTGTACGCGGTGTGTTCCGCGATTTTCCCGAGATAGATTCCGTTATCCATTTTGCGGGTCTCAAGGCTGTGGGTGAGTCTGTTGCCAAGCCTATGCTTTACTATCACAACAATCTTACGGGAACGCTTAACCTGTGTCACGCGATGGAAGAGTTCGGTGTAAGAAGAATAGTGTTCAGCTCTTCCGCTACCGTATACGGCAAGCCGGACAGTGTGCCGATACGCGAGGATTTCCCCCTCCGTACCACCAATCCCTACGGGGAAACAAAGCTTATGATAGAGCGCATACTTTCCGATATCACTGTTGCTTATCCGGAGTGGAGCGTGTCCATTCTCCGTTACTTCAACCCCATCGGAGCACACGTAAGCGGACTTATCGGCGAGGATCCCAAGGGCATCCCGAACAATCTGCTTCCTTACATCACTAAGGTTGCAGGCGGCAAGCTGCCCTGCCTCTCCGTTTACGGAAACGATTACAATACCCACGACGGAACGGGTGTACGCGATTACATCCACGTTGTTGACCTTGCAAAGGCACACCTCTGCGCACTTGACAGAGCCGCAAAAGTAAAGGGTATCGAGTATTTTAACATCGGTACCGGAAACGGCTATTCCGTTCTGGATATCGTTGCCGCTTACGAAAAGGCAACCGGCATAAAGATCAATTATAAGATCGTAGACCGCCGCCCCGGCGATATCGACGAGTGCTATGCGGATCCCGCAAAGGCAAAAGAGCTTCTCGGCTGGGAGGCACAGTACGGAATTGAGCGTATGTGCGAGGATAGCGCGCGTTGGCAGAAGCTTAATCCCGACGGCTACGGCGAATAATGCAAAACGAATACCTGAGCTGCCGTTTGTGTCCCCGTCTTTGCGGCGGGGACAGAACGCAGAAGGCGGGACGCTGCGGCGGCGGGGCAAGGACCCTTGTTGCCGCGGCTTCTTTGCATAAATGGGAGGAGCCGTGCCTTTCCGGCGAAAGGGGCGCGGGAACGGTGTTTTTTTCCGGCTGTTCGCTTGGCTGTGTTTTTTGCCAAAATAGGGAAATAAGCATTGATAAAAAGGGTGAAGAGGTCGATGAAAAACGCCTTGCGGAGATATTCCGCTCGCTTGAAAGTGCGGGAGCGGAATGCCTTGACCTTGTTACCGCCACCCATTTTGCGCCGTCTGTTTTTGAGGCGCTTGATATTGCGGGGCTCAAAATACCCATTGTGTGGAATACGGGAGGGTATGAATTGCCCGAGCGTATCCCCGAACTTTGTAAGCATATAGACGTGTATCTTCCGGATATCAAGTATTTCGATTCGAAGCTTTCCGCAGAGCTTTGCGGAGCACCGGATTATTTTGAAAATGCCATTGCGTCTCTCGCGGCGGTAGTCGATGCACTCGGAAAATGCCGCTTTGACGAAAGGGGCATAATGCGCCGCGGCGTTATTATGCGCCATCTTGTTTTGCCGGGATGCAGAGAGGACAGCATTGCCGTCCTGCGTGCAGTCAAAAAAGAGGTCGACATATCTAAAATAAGACTCAGTCTTATGAGCCAGTTTACACCTATGTTTACCGAGCATCTCCCGAAAAAACTGAAAAGGCGCCTCACAAGCTTTGAGTACGGCGCTGTTCAGGCTGAAGCTGATCAGCTTGGCTATAACGGATGGTGCCAAGCGCGAAGCTCCGCAAAAGAGGAATATCTGCCAAGCTTTGATCTAACGGTTCTCGGTACGCCTATAAAGGATGTGAAAGCATGAAGAATACGGAAAACTCCGTTAAAAAAATGACCCTGACGGTCATCATAATGGCACTCGCTACGGTATGCGCAAAGCTGCTGGGGCTTGTCCGCGACGTGCTTTGTGCATCCGCTTACGGTACGGGTACGGAGGCTATAGCGTACGAAACGGCAAGCCGCCTGCCCATTATGCTTTTTGATTTTGTTATCGGTGGTGTGGTGACTGCCGCATTCATACCGATCTTTTCGGAATTGCTGGTTACAAAGGGCAAGGATAAGGCAATGCGCTTTGCAGCGGATTATTTCAACCTTGTTTTTACAGTAACACTGCTGATCTCCGTGATAGGAGAGCTGTTTGCCCCCGCACTTGTTGCGTTTCTCGCTCCCGAGATACCCGAGTCGGCGGCACTTCTTGCCGTGCCGCTGACAAGAATAATGTTCCCTATGGTAATATTTGCCGGAGCGGCGTTTTGTTTGGTGGGTGTTCTGCAATGTATGGGACATTTCCGTCTGCCGAGTATCATAAGCCTGTTTTCAAACGGTGCGATAGTATGTTATCTTTTGTTTTTTGAAAGCAGATTCGGAGTTTACGGACTTGCGGCAGCCATGCTTGTCGGATGGGGATTGCAAGCACTCGTTCAGCTTCCGACGGCGCTTAAACTCGGGTTCAGAATAAAGCCCGGCTTTGCTTTTATTACCCCCGAGGTAAGGTCTGCGGCAAAGGCATTTCTGCCCCTGCTTGTAGCAAGCTGGCTGTTGCCCGTTATCAGCGTGATAAACACCAGATTTGCTTCGGGGATCGAAGCAGGCCGTGCGGTAACGGCGGTCGGATATGCAAACCGCTTCTATATAATCATTGTCGGAGTGTTTTCTTTTATTGCTTCCAATCTCCTTTTTCCCAAGCTCTCGCGTGCATCTGCGGGGGGAGATGGAAAAGGGGCAAAGCGCCTTACAGCTTCGTCAATGAAGCTTCTTTTATACGTTGTACTGCCGGTTGCGGCAGGTTGCTTTGCGCTTGCGTATCCGATGATCGAGCTTATCTTCGTCAACGGAGATTTCACAACGGACGATGCACGGCTTACTGCAGAAGCACTGAAATGGTTTTGTCTCGGAATGCCGGCAATGGCAGTAAACGAAGTACTGCAAAAGTTGTTTTTCTCACGCAAGCAGGTCATTGCTCCGATGCTTACGTCACTTGCTTGCTGTGTTCTTGACATCGGACTTGTGTACTTGCTGTCGGGTGCCTTCGGAATTGCCGGGATAGCCGCATCAAGCGGTTTGGTCATAACCGTTTGCTCCGTTTTGAATTACGTTATCGATGCAAAAAACGGCTCGCCGCTTTTTGGCTTGCACGATGTGATCGATCTTTTGACAAGTGCTGTATTTGCGGTGCTTTGCGGCATCTCTGCTCATTTTTCTTACACATTTTTAATGCACGTAATGCCTTCTTTTGCAGCACTCGCCATTTCCGTTTTGTGCGGTGTCGGCGTGTGGACGGCGCTTACGCTCGCCTTTCCGCAAAGGGAGATAGCCGCGCTTATAGGCAGAGGCGGAAATGAAAAGTAAACGTATACTTATCCTGCGCATTGCAATTATTGTTATCTGCCTTTTGTGGCAGAGCGTTATTTACGGCTTTTCCGCAGAAAACAGCGGAGTTTCCGGCGGACGCAGCCGGGGAATATGCGAAAGCTTTGCGGAGCTTCTTCTGCGCGGCAGGGAAGGCGTTACCGATGAGGATATAACCGCGCTTGCCGAACGTATAGAGCCACCGCTTCGCAGTCTTGCTCATATGTTTTGCTTTGCGATTCTCGGCGGACTTTATTTTCTGATGCTTGCATCGTTCGGGATCACCGGTATGTCCCGGGGTGCTCTTTCCGTCGGATGCGCGTTTTTGTACGCCGTATTTGATGAGATGCATCAGTACTTTGTTCCGGGCAGAAGTATGCAGCTTGGTGACATTGCTGTTGATACCGTCGGCGCGTTACTTGCGGTATCAGTCCTTTCGCTCATATTCCGCTATGCTCAAAAAAAGGAGAATAAAAAATGAAAACGGTCACACTCGGTAAAACCGGAATAACATCCCCGCAAAATGCTTTCGGCGCACTTCCGATACAGCGCATAAACGACGATCGCGCTGTAGCGCTTCTGCGCCGCGCTTTTGATGCGGGATTTACTTTTTTTGATACTGCACGCGCCTATACCGACAGCGAAAGAAAGGTAGGTATAGCCTTTGCCGGTCTGCGCGAAAAGGTGACGATTGCAACCAAGACAGCCGCACAAAACGGCGAGGCTCTTGTGCGCGATCTTGAAATGAGCCTGAAAACCCTAGGCACCGAATACGTTGATCTCTATCAGCTTCACAATCCCTCCTTCTGCCCAAGACCCGGAGACGGGACGGGACTTTACGAGGCGCTTTGCAAAGCTAAGAATGAGGGTAAGATCCTGCATATCGGCATTACCGCACACCGCCCGGACGTTGCAAGAGAAGCGGTGCTTTCTGGCCTTTATGAAACGCTTCAATTCCCGTTTTGCTATCTTGCTACGGATACCGATACGGAGATGGTTCGTCTGTGTGCGGAGCATAATGTCGGGTTTATAGCAATGAAGGGGCTTTCCGGCGGTCTGATTACAAATGCAGCTGCCGCTTACGCTTTTATTGCGCAGTACGATAACGTTCTTCCCATATGGGGCGTACAGCGCGAAAACGAGCTTGACGAATTCATTTCGTATATGAAAAAACCTCCGCGTATGACGGCGGAGGTAAGGAAAGTGATAGAGCGTGACAGAGCGGAGCTTATCGGCAATTTCTGCCGGGCGTGCGGCTACTGTATGCCTTGCCCTGCAGGTATTGAGATAAACAACTGCGCAAGAATGTCTCAGCTTATCCGGCGCTCCCCCTCTGCACAGCATCTGACGCCTGAAGCGCAGGCGAAAATGATGAAGATAGAGGAGTGCATAAACTGCGGCAGCTGTAAGGCAAAATGCCCCTACGGGCTCGATACGCCCGAGCTTCTCCGCCTCAATCTTGCGGACTACAAAAGCATTCTTTCGGGTGAAACGAAGATTTAATCAACGACTTTCAGCCACGCGAGAAGCTCCTCGTCGGTAATTTGCTCGGTAATGTTCAGGCGGCAAAGCGCATAAAGAGACCGCAGCTCGCCCTTAACTACGTAATTGTGTCTGTCGGTTGAAGTGGAGAGCGTTATCGGTATCCCGAAAGTGTGTATCACTTCTTCGGCGGTATCGTCATATGCGCCGTGCGGATAAGCAAGCACGATGAAGTCCCTTCCGAGTTCTTTGCGTATCAAAACAGAATATTTTTCAAGATCGGCGGTAAGCGCGGCAACGTGGCTCTCCCTGCTTTCATTTTCAAGCGGGAGTGCGGTTTGTCTGGCTGCCGCCGTTTCGTATGCTGCCGATTGATGCATATCGTACGTATGTGAGCCTATGTCGATAAATCCCGATGAGAGCATCTCCCTCATCTCATCGAAACCGAAATGCGGGTAGATCGGTATTCCCGTTTCCTTGTATTCGCTTTTTCCGATGCACCAGCCGATAGGAAAGATAGTTGCCTTCATTTCAAGCTCACACAGTATCGGGAAAGCAATGGAATAATTGCTGTAGTAGCCGTCGTCAAAGGTAATGCAAACGGGCTTTTCAGGCAAAGGTTCGCCGTACATAACGAATGCGTAAAGCTCGTCAAAGTGTACGGCGGTGAAGCCGTTTTCTTTTATGAATTCAAGCTGCCGTCTGAAAGTTTCGGGTGTAACTATCGTTGAATCATTCGGCTCATCAGAAAAGTGATGGTACATCAAAACGGGAACGTGGACGGAATCGCTGTTTTCCGCCGGAGGAATTTCGGTAACAGCGGCCGTAGGAACGTCTGAGGTGATTAAATCTGTGGTTTCGGCGGGCGCGGGATCCGAGACGGTAACAAGTTCGGACGTTTCGACGGGAGGTGTTATTTCCGCACATCCGGAAAACACAAAAAGCGTAACGAGTGTAAGGGTAACACAAAATACCCGAAGAGTTGATCTGTTCATTTTTGGGACCCTCCTTGCGCTTATGCTACCACAACCTAATTCTCAAGTCAAGAAGGGAAGAGTATTGCTTTTTGCAGTTTTTCGGTATCGTTTGTGCATTTTTTTTAGTGCGCGGAGGCAAAGCAAAAAAGCCTTGTGAAAATGTCATAAAATAGCGAAACACCCGTTGACAAAGAAAATACCCTATGATAAAATATATAAAATATTGAAGGGAGAGTGTCAATGGTGGATTCTGTTAAGATAAAAAGATTCGATTTCTCTTGCCTTCCCGAGTTCTGCACTCGCGTGCAGAACCCTTCCCTGACCGCGGAGCTTCTCGGCGGTTTTAACACGTTTGAATATGCTGTTTTGCCCGGTTTTTGCGATGTGCACGTTCATTTTCGCGAACCGGGTTTTTCTTATAAGGAGACGGTGAAAAGCGGTTCTGAAGCCGCCGCAAGAGGGGGCTACACCGCAGTGTGCACTATGCCGAATCTTAATCCGGTTCCCGACAGCGCCGAGCATCTCAGCCTCCAAACTGAGATAATAGACAGAGATGCCGTTATAAACGTCTATCCCTACGGTTCGATCACCGTAGGCGAAAAAGGGGAAGAGCTTGCTGATATGGAGCGTATGGAGCGCGCTATAGCATTTTCCGATGACGGACGAGGCGTTCAGTCAGAAGATATGATGCGTGCGGCAATGCTCAAAGCAAAGGCGTTAGGCAAAATAATAGTTGCGCATTGCGAGGATAATTCGCTGCTTAAAGGCGGATACATCCATGACGGAGTTTATGCAAAAGCTCACGGTCACAGAGGAATTTGCTCGGAAAGCGAGTGGGGACCCATTGCAAGGGATCTTAAGCTTGCAGCCGAAACGGGATGTAAGTACCACGTATGCCATATCTCCGCAAAGGAGAGCGTTGACGTAATAAGAAAGGCAAAGGCGGCGGGTGTCGACGTTACCTGCGAAACGGCACCGCATTACCTTGTTATGGATGACGGTGATCTAAGGGAGGAAGGCCGCTTCAAAATGAATCCTCCCCTGCGCTCAGCAGAGGATAGAAAAGCTCTTCTTGAAGGTCTTATCGACGGCACGATAGATATGATAGCCACCGACCATGCACCTCACAGCGCGGAGGAAAAGGCGAGAGGACTCGAAAAGAGCGCTTTCGGAATAGTCGGAATAGAGACGGCTTTTCCCGTTATGTACACAAAGCTTGTAAAAACGGGCATAATAAGCCTTGAAAAGCTTATCGAGGTGCTTTGCGTGAATGCAAGAAAGCGCTTCGGTATACCGCTTGGCGACGATTACAGCGTATGGAAGCTCGACGAGGAGTTTAAGGTAGATCCCGCTGAATTCCTTTCGATGGGAAAGGCGACTCCTTTTGAGGGCGAAAGACTTTTCGGCAGATGCGTGCTTACTGTCTGCGGCGGAAAAAAAGTCTTTGAACAAAAGTGATTTTAAATAATTTTTCTATAAATCGGAGATCAATGTTATGGCAAAAAGAACGGATATCAAAAAAGTATTGATCATCGGCTCCGGACCTATCGTCATCGGTCAGGCGGCGGAGTTTGACTACGCGGGCACGCAGGCTTGCCTTGCGTTAAAGGAAGAGGGTTACGAGGTAGTTCTTGTAAACTCCAACCCTGCAACCATTATGACGGATACCACGATAGCCGACAAAGTGTATATGGAGCCGCTCACACTTGAGTATATCGCAAAGATACTGCGCTACGAGCGCCCCGACGCCATCGTTCCCGGCATCGGCGGCCAGACCGGACTAAACCTTGCTATGCAGCTTGAAAAGAAAGGTGTTCTCAAAGAATGCGGCGTAGAGCTTCTCGGTACAAGCAGCGAGAGTATCGAGCGAGCAGAAGACAGAGAGCTTTTTAAGGAGCTTTGCGAATCTATCGGCGAGCCCGTTATTCCTTCTCGCATTACCTACAGCATTGAAGAGGCAAAGACGGCGGCAAACGAGATAGGCTACCCCGTTGTTCTCCGTCCCGCGTTTACTCTTGGCGGTACGGGCGGCGGCTTTGCAAATAACGAAAACGAGCTTATCGAGCTCGGACTTAACGCCTTCAAACTCTCTCCCGTGCATCAGGTGCTTGTTGAGAAGAGCGTTAAGGGTTATAAGGAGATCGAGTTTGAGGTAATGCGCGACTCGACCGACCACGCTATTACCATCTGCGGTATGGAGAATATCGACCCCGTCGGAGTTCATACCGGTGACAGTATCGTTGTTGCCCCTATCATGACACTTTCCGAGCACGACAAGAAGATGCTCAATGATTCCGCTATCAAGCTTATACGCGAGCTGAAGATAGAGGGCGGCTGTAACGTACAGTTTGCGCTCAACCCTCATTCAAGCGAGTATTACCTTATCGAGGTAAATCCCCGCGTTTCCCGTTCCTCCGCACTTGCATCCAAGGCAAGCGGCTATCCGATAGCCCGTGTTACTGCAAAGATCGCGGTAGGTATGAGCCTTGAGGATATTCATATTGCGAATACCAATGCGGCGTTCGAGCCTCAGCTTGATTACGTCATAGCAAAGCTCCCGCGCTTTCCCTTCGATAAATTCACGAATGCATCCAATCAGCTCGGCACGCAGATGAAGGCAACGGGCGAGGTCATGGGTATCGGATCCAATCTTGAGGAAGCGCTTCTCAAGGGTATGCGTTCTCTTGAGATCGGTGTAAACCATATCTACCATCACAAGTTTGACGATATGTCGACTGAGGACATTCTTGAATATATCGGCACCTTCCGTGACGATAATATCTTCGCGATCGCAGAGCTTGTTTACCGCGGCGTTACCGTAGAGCAGATCCACGGTATAACGAAGATCACGCCCTTCTTCCTTGAGGCGATAAAGAATATCGTTGATATGGAGGAGAATCTCAAGGCTCATCCGAGAGATATTGAAGTTCTTACTGCGGCAAAAAAGATGGGCTTCTCCGATAAGTACGTTGCAAGAATGTGGAAGTGCAGTGAGACTGACGTTTACAGCTTCCGCAAGGAGCACAGCCTCATGCCCGTATTCCGAATGGTAGACACTTGCCACACGGGCGCGTACATTCCTTACTTCTACTCCTCTTACAGCGGACAGAACGCATCCGTACTCACCGATAAAAAGAAAATAGTCGTTCTTGGTGCGGGTCCTATCCGTATCGGTCAGGGCGTGGAATTCGACTATTCCACCGTTCACGCTGTAACCACTATTAAGAATTCCGGTTACGAGGCTATTATCATCAACAATAACCCCGAAACCGTTTCAACGGACTACACCACGGCGGATAAGCTCTACTTTGAGCCTCTTACCCCCGAGGACGTAATGAATATCATAGAGTTTGAAAAACCCGAGGGAGTAGTAGCTTCTCTCGGTGGACAGACTGCCATAAACCTTGCACAGCCTCTCTTTGACAGAGGCGTTAAGATAATCGGCACCGACTGCGCCGCCATCGACCGCGCGGAGGACAGAAACGCATTCGAAAATCTTTTGAACGAGCTGAACATTCCCCGTGCAAAGGGTAAGGCAGTGACAAAGATCGAGGACGGTATTGCGGCGGCTGCTGAGATAGGTTACCCCGTGCTTGTGCGCCCCAGCTTCGTTCTCGGCGGACGCGCAATGCAGATAGTAGGCAACGAGGATCAGCTCCGCCATTACCTCAAGACTGCGGTTGAGATAGACGAGGACAAGCCCGTTCTCGTTGATAAGTACATCAGCGGTAAGGAAGTCGAGGTCGATGCAATATGTGACGGACGCGACGTGTTCATTCCCGGAATCATGGAGCTTGTTGAGCGAACCGGTGTTCACAGCGGCGACTCCATCAGCGTATATCCCCCCTTCAGTATTTCGGATAAGGTAAAGGGCACCATCCTTCAGTATGCAAAAAAACTCGGTCTCGGAATCGGAATCGTCGGACTTTTCAACATTCAGTTCATCGTTGATAAAAACGATAACGTATTCATCATTGAGGTAAACCCTCGTTCCTCCCGCACCGTACCCTTCCTTTCCAAAGCAACCGGCTACAGCCTTGCGGATATCGCGACCGAGGTGATCCTCGGCAAGAGCCTCAAGGAGCTCGGCATCTTCGGTATCTATCCCGACGAAAAGAACCGTTACTACGTTAAGGTTCCGGTGTTCTCCTTCAATAAGATAAAGGGACTGGATTCCTACCTCTCCCCCGAGATGAAGTCAACGGGAGAGGCGATAGGATACGACGATAAGCTCAACCGTGCGCTATACAAGGCGCTTCAGGCATCAGGTATGCACCTCCAGAATTACGGTACCGTATTTGCTACGATCGCCGATAAGGATAAGGATGAGGCGCTGCCTCTCATACGCCGTTTCTACAACCTCGGTTTCAATATCGAGGCTACTGCGGGTACTGCAAAATTCCTAAAAGAGAACGGCATACGAACGCACATTCTCAAAAAGATAAGCGACGGAAGCGAGGAAATACCCGAGTCTATCCGTCAGGGCCATATCGCTTACGTTATCAACACTAAGGATATCGACTCGAACGATTCCGCAAGCGACGGTCAGTACATCCGTCTTTGCGCTACGGAAAACAACGTAACCATCTTTACTTCGCTTGACACGGTGCGTGTTCTTCTTGACGTTCTTGAGGAGACTACCCTTACCATTTCCACCATCGATGCGTAAGGAGACGGTATGAAACAAGGAATTTACAAAATAACGGAAAACTACCCGCTTACCGACAGCGTGTACCGTATGCGCCTGGAGGGCGACGTTACGGATATTACGGCACCGGGTCAGTTCATTAACATTAAGATAGAGGGTATGTTTTTACGCCGCCCCATCTCGGTCTTTGACAGAGATGAAAACGGTGTTACCATCATCTACAAGGTGGTCGGCAAGGGCACGGAGGCGATGAAGGATATGCCCGTAGGCGCAAGCCTTGACGTGCTTGTCGGTCTCGGCAACGGATATGATACCTCTGTAAGCGGAGACAACCCTCTGCTTATCGGCGGAGGTGTCGGAGTTCCGCCCCTTTATATGCTTGCAAAAAAGCTTATTGCAGAGGGTAAAAAAGTAAGTGTTATCCTCGGTTTCTATACCGAAAAAGAAGTGTTCTGTGAAAAAGATTTCGCAGAACTCGGCGCTGACGTAACCGTTACTACGGTGGACGGAAGCTGCGGTGTTAAGGGTTTTGTTACTAATGCAATGAATATTCCCTATACTTATTTTTACACCTGCGGACCCGAGCCTATGCTGAAAGCGGTGTATAAGGCAAGCACCGTTTCCGGGCAGATGAGCTTTGAAGAGAGAATGGGATGCGGCTTCGGTGCCTGCATGGGATGCTCCTGCAAGACGATCACGGGTTACAAGCGTATTTGCAAGGAAGGTCCCGTTATGAGAAAGGAGGAGATACTGTGGGAAGATTAAGTGTTGATCTTTGCGGTATTACCCTCGATAACCCCGTAATACCTGCAAGCGGAACGTTCGGCTTCGGATATGAATTCGCGGAGTTGTACGATATAAACGTACTCGGTACGTTCTCCTTTAAGGGAACGACAAAGGATCCCCGCTTCGGCAATCCCACGCCTCGCATCGCAGAGTGCACTATGGGAATGATCAACGCCGTTGGACTTCAGAATCCGGGTGTTGACAAGGTGATCGCCGAGGAACTGCCCAAGCTTAAAAAATGCTTTAATAAAAAGGTAATGGCAAACGTCAGCGGTTTCAGCGTTGAAGATTATGCCTATACCTGCGAAAGGCTTGATAAGGAAGAGCAGGTCGGCTGGCTTGAGGTAAACGTAAGCTGCCCGAACGTGCACGGCGGCGGAATGAGCTTCGGCACCGATCCCGCCGCGGCGGCTGAGGTAACAAAGGCGGTGCGCGCCGTTACGGCAAAGCCGATAATAATCAAGCTTTCCCCCAACGTGACCGATATAGTATCTATCGCAAAGGCTTGCGAGGATGCCGGCGCGGACGGGATCAGCTTAATAAACACACTGCTTGGAATGCGTATCGACCTCAAGACCCAAAAACCAGTTATAGCAAACAAGATGGGCGGTTTTTCGGGTCCTGCGATATTCCCCGTAGCGGTAAGAATGGTATATCAAGTGGCAAACGCCGTTAAGATCCCCGTTGTGGGTATGGGCGG
>JAZQJQ010000128.1:0-25816 GCA_045541735.1 Eubacteriales bacterium | reverse complement strand
ACCCCCGGTCACGTCGACTTTAATTATGAGGTCTCGCGTTCGCTGAACGCATGCGACGGTGCCCTTCTCGTTGTTGATTCAACGCAGGGAATAGAAGCACAGACTCTTGCGAATGCATACCTCGCAATAGACGCGGATCTTGAGATAATACCCGTAATAAACAAGATAGATCTTCCCAGTGCACAGATCGACAGAGTGCGCAAGGAGATAGAGGACGTTATCGGCCTTCCTGCAGAGGATTGCCCTGCAGTATCCGCAAAGACCGGTCTTAATATCGAGGACGTGCTTGAGGCTGTTGTACGCGATCTGCCGGCGCCCAAGGGCGACCCCAATGCTCCCCTTGCCTGCCTTATCTTCGATTCATATTACGATAGCTATCTCGGTGTTGTCGTTTATATCCGTGTTAAGGAAGGTACGATCAAAGAGGGTGACCGTGTCCGTATGATGGCGACAGGGGCTGAGTTTGATATTATCGAAGTCGGTACTATGGAGCCTTTCGGACTCAAGCGCTGCGGGACATTGTCAGCCGGTGAAGTTGGTTATATAACCGCAAGTATTAAAAACGTTCGTGATACTCAGGTTGGCGATACTGTTACTCATGCAGAGAATCCCGTAAGTGAGCCTCTTCCCGGTTTCAGAGCTGTTCAGTCTATGGTGTATGCCGGTATCTATCCCGCCGACGGTGCACGCTACGGCGATCTTCGAGATGCTCTTGAAAAACTGCGTCTGAACGATGCTGCTCTGAATTTTGAGCCTGAGACTTCTGCAGCACTGGGATTTGGATTCAGATGCGGCTTCCTCGGGCTGTTGCATATGGAGATAATAGAGGAAAGACTTGAGAGAGAATTCAATTTTGACCTTATCACGACAGCGCCGAGCGTAATTTACGAAGTTGCACTGAAAAACGGCGAAACAATCCGAATAGATAACCCCTCCAATTACCCCGCAACCGATGATATTGACACTGCGTACGAGCCAATGGTAAAGGCAAGCATCATTACACCTCAAGACTACGTCGGCGGTATTATGGATCTTTGCCAGGACCGACGCGGTGTATTCGTTGATATGAAGTATATTGATTCCGGACGTGTTGAGCTTCATTATACGCTTCCGCTGAATGAGATCATCTATGATTTCTTTGATGCATTAAAGAGCCGCAGTAAGGGTTATGCGAGCCTTGATTATGAGTTTAAGGGATATGAGGAGAGCGATCTTGTGAAGCTTGATTTCCTCCTTAACGGCGAGACTGTAGATGCTCTTTCGTTTATAGTTCATGAGTCAAAAGCGTACGGAAGAGCAAGGAAGATCGCTGAAAAGCTGAAGGAGAACATACCGCGCCAGCTTTTCGAGATCCCGATCCAGGCGGCGATCGGTTCCCGGATCATTGCCCGCGAGACTGTAAAAGCTATGCGCAAGGACGTGTTGGCAAAGTGTTACGGCGGCGATATTACGAGAAAAAAGAAGCTGCTTGAGAAGCAGAAGGAAGGAAAGAAGAAGATGCGCAAGCTCGGCTCCGTCGAGGTATCTCCGGAGGCGTTTATGGCTGTTCTGCGTCTTGACGAGGAGTAAGAATCAAATAAAAGGAGATAATATGCACAACGATCCGAAAAAACTTGGACTGTACTGTCATATACCTTTTTGTAAATCGAAATGCGCTTACTGCGATTTTTGTTCAGTAGCCGGTTCGGGTAATCATGCGCGCGCTGTTTATGTGGATGCATTGTGCCGCGAGATTTCAGAAATGGGCAAAAGGGCCGAAGGATACGCAGTTGACAGCGTTTTTATCGGCGGCGGAACCCCCACCATACTCGGCGATGCATTATTTAAAAAGCTTATCTCCCATATGTACAACGAGTTTTTCGTTACTGACAGCGCAGAGTTTACAGTTGAAGCAAATCCTGCGACAGTAACGAAGAAGCTTGCCGAAACGCTTGTAAGATGCGGTGTAAACAGAGTAAGCCTCGGACTGCAGAGTGTTCATCAAAACGAATTGAAGCTGCTCGGACGCATTCATTCCCTTGAAGATTTTGAAAATAGCTATGAGTTACTCCGTAATGCGGGAATCGATAATATTAACGTTGACGTAATGTTCGGAATACCGGATCAAACGCCAGAAAGCTTTTTAAATACTTTAAAGCACGTTGTTTCTTTGCATCCGGAGCATATTTCCGCATACGGACTTCAGATTGAGCCGGGCACACCGTTTTTTGAGCACAAAGAAAAGCTTCCTCTTCCAAGCGAGGATGAAGAATACAGTATGTATATTTATGCGTGCGAGATCCTCGGGCAGCACGGATACTCTCATTATGAGATCAGTAATTTCGCTTTACCAGGAAGAGAGTGCAGGCATAATAGAAAATACTGGAACGGAGATCCGTATATCGGTATCGGATGTGCGGCGCATTCTTTTTTCGGCGGCGAACGATTCGGCAGATGCGAAGATATTTCGAGATACGTTTCCGCTGTAAAGCACAGGGCTCTTGAAAGCACGGTTGACAGTAGGGAAGTAATAACTCTCAGCGCGTTTGAAAGCGAGTACGTTATGCTTCGGATGCGCCTTTCTGAAGGTGTTAACAAAAAAGCTTATAAAGCGATATTCGGATTTGATTTTGATTCTCGATACGGAGAAAAATTGAAAAGCTACGCAGATGCGGGATTTGTTATCAACAATGCAGAGAATTGCCGCTTTACTACAGACGGAATGTACGTCAGTAATACAGTTCTCTCAAGCATTCTTGATATATGATTTGGTGTTGACAATTATTTGTATTTCTGCTACAATATTCACAGAAAATAAATACGGTAGATACCGCATTAACGTTTGGAGGACATTATGGCTGAAGATAAGAATCTTCCCGTTGAGGAAGAAGGCGAATACGTTGATATAGTTACTCTTACCGATGACGAAGGTAATGATACCGAGTTTGAGGTGGTCGGTACTCTTGAGGATGGCGGCAAGCTTTATTATGCTCTTGCTCCCCTTGAAAACGAGGAAGGCGAATTTTACGTTTTTGTTGCTTCGAAGGATGAAAACGGCGAGGATATCCTCTCTACCGTTGATGACGATGAAGAGTTTGACAGAATTGCGGATATTTTTGAGGATGAGCTTTTTTCCGAAGCAGATTACGACGTTCAGTAAGTTATAATTTCAGCGTTTTTATCATATAATAAATTTGGCGTGTTCCTGCTCCGTGCGTGATATGATGAGTTTATAAACCTACAAGATACAAATGGAGCCCGGGCTTCTTCTGCGGGTATGCAGACCTCCCGCCGCGGCCGACTTTGCGCCGCCGCGTTCGGATGCTGGTAGCACAAAACAGGAGAGAGGGCACCACCCTTGCTTAGGCAGGGTTTATCTTTTCTCGTTGTACACGGCGGCGCGGGGATATGCTCCGGAGTAATATGAAAAAGATCATTACTTTAATAATTACAGCGGTCTTGCTTTGTGCTTGCGCCGCGTCAGTTTACGCGCTTGAGATAACAGTTTACAAGGGCGGAGACGTAAATATGGATAATAATGTCGATGATACCGATCTTCAGCTTCTGCTTGATTGGCTTGCAGGCGTTAAGCACGATGAAGCCAAGAAACCGGATGTTAACCGCGACGGTACAGTTAATAACGTTGATGCCGTATTACTTATGAAGTATATTAAGGGATACGACGTTGAGCTATTTAAAGATCCCAACGAAGGTTGGACGGATGTTTATCAATGACCTAAGCCCGTGCGCGGCATAAGGCCGGTGCACGGGCATTAGTGTTTTTGTTATTCATCATCAACAAATGTATTTAACCGCAGGCAGACGGTGTAAGCAGATTATACAATCTTGATTCAGGTCTGGATTTATATTCATAAATCTATTGACTTTTCCAAGCAGGCGTTGTATAATGATGCAAAATCTGCTAATAAAAATACAAAGGATATACAAAAATGGATAAGTCAAAGATCAAAAAAGTCGTACTTGCGTATTCCGGAGGACTTGACACCTCTATCATCATTCCGTGGCTCAAGGAGAACTATAATAACTGTGAGGTTATCGCTGTTTCCGGTGACGTTGGACAGGGAACAGAGCTTGACGGACTTGAGGAGAAGGCAATAAAGACCGGTGCATCTAAGCTTTACATAGAAGACCTCAAAAAGGAGTTTGTTGAGGATTTCATATTCCCAACTATGCAGGCAGGCGCCGTTTATGAGGGCGAGTACCTTCTCGGTACTTCTTTTGCACGTCCGGTTATCGCAAAGCGCATAGCTGAGATAGCTATCGCAGAAGGCGCTGATGCTATTTGCCATGGCTGCACCGGCAAGGGTAATGACCAGGTTCGTTTCGAACTTACTATAAAGGCATTCGCACCCAACATGCAGATAATCGCTCCTTGGCGTGAATGGGATATCAAGAGCCGTGATGAGGAGATCGATTACGCTGAAGCCCATGACATTCCTCTCAAGATAAACCGCGAGACTAACTATTCCAAAGATAAGAACCTCTGGCACCTCAGCCACGAGGGTATGGACCTTGAGGATCCCGCAAATGAGCCTCTTTACAATAAGCCCGGATTCCTTGAATTGGGAGTTTCGCCTGAAATGGCACCCGATGCTCCCACTTACGTAACCATCCACTTTGAGAAGGGTGTTCCCACCATGCTCAACGGCGAGAAGGTCGGCTCCGTAGAGCTTATAGAAAAGCTCAACGAGCTTGGCGGAGCTAACGGTATCGGTCTTGTCGATCTCGTTGAGAACCGTCTTGTAGGTATGAAGAGCCGTGGTGTATACGAGACTCCCGGCGGAACTATCCTTTACCGCGCACATAAGGTTCTTGAGACCATCACAGTTGACCGCGATACTCAGCACTATAAGGAGCTTGTTGCTTCCAAGTTCTCTGAGCTTGTATATTACGGTCAGTGGTACACTCCTCTCCGCGAGGCGCTCTCCGCGTTCGTTGAGAAGACTCAGGAGAACGTCACCGGTGATGTTAAGCTAAAGCTTTACAAGGGTAATATCATCAACGCCGGCGTGACTTCTCCGTTCTCTCTCTACGATCCCGAGATTGCTACCTTTGATGAGGATGAAGTATACGACCAGAATGACAGCGCAGGATTCATTAATCTCTTTGGTCTGCCTATTAAGGTATACGCCGCAATGAAGGCAAAGAATAATAAGTAAACAGATCCAAATACCGAATGCATTTGTTTAAAACACTTGCATTCGGTTTTTTTATGTTGTAAAATATGGTTATCGTTTGAATTTGGAGGTTTATATGTCTAAGAGAATTTTTGCTGTCCTTCTTTGCGTTCTTACTCTTCTTTCGATGCTTGCTGCATGCGGCGGACAGCCAGCAGTTACTACCTCATCAGTGACCGATCCTGTTACGGAACCCGTTACCGAAGAAGTCGATCCTTCTCTTTTGCTTGTTAATGAAGAGGGAAAGACTGATTATTATATAATTGTCGGCGATGAATGCGGAAAGTCCGTATTTTCTGCTGCTAATGATCTGAAATCTGAAATGTATGATGCGTTCGGCGCATCCTTTTGGGTAAAGCGCGATGGTGAGGTTGAAGCTGACGAAACCGAAATTCTGGTAGGTCTTTCAAACCGCACCGAGACAAATATCAGTCTCGAAGCAAATACGTATTCCATTTCTCGGGTCGGAAGTAAAATCGTAATTTTGGGTGCTAATGCCAATTGCGTTTCCTATGCTGTTAATGTCTTTGTGGAAAAATATCTTAACGGAAAGACAGATCTTACAAAGCTTTTGATCGAAAATGAGGTCGGAGAAGTGCCCGACGGATTCGAAATACTTAATGACGGATGGAACGATATGCGCGGTTATCCGGGCACTGCAGATATAGACATCGTTTACTCTGTATATAAGCCTGAAAATTATGATCCCGCAAAGAAGTATCCCGTTCTTCTCTTCATGCACGGAAACGGTTCTCGCGGTGATGATAACTCACATATAACTCAAAGTGTTGCAAGTGTTGTTAATACTCTCACCAAAAACGTAAAATACAAAAACGATATTATTATAATTGCGCCTCAGTGCTTAAAAACTGAGCAGTGGGTAAATTGCGATTATAAAAAAGGTGAATACACATCAAAAGATATTGCCCAGTGTCTTGCCGAGGCCGTTGCGGTATTCGACTATTGGTTCGAGCGCATTTCGTATGACGAGAACAGAGTATACCTTTGGGGTAACTCAATGGGCGCTTACGCTTCTTGGGATCTGATGCAGAGATATCCCGGTAAGCATGCCGCCGCTGTTATCGTCGCGGGGTGCGGTGACGTTGCTTTTGCTCCTCAACTCGCATCTAACAATATATGGATCCATCACGGCGATGCCGATACCACCGTTCCTTATTCCGGTAACAAAAATATGTATGATGCGCTCGTTGCAAACGGGGCAGGGGATAATGTCAAGTTTACTAATTACCCCGGAAAGGGACACAGCATATTTGCTGACGTCGGTAACAATCAAACTGTTATCGACTGGATGCTTTCAAAGACTCTTGAAAAATAGTTAAGATAAATGAAAGATCTTCTTTGTAATTTAAAAGAGGGTTGGAACGATATGAGACAGTATGCCGGAACTTCCCATATCGACCTTCCTTATCAGCTGTATAAGCCTAAGCATTTTGATCCCGATCGCAAATATCCCGTGCTTCTTTATATGCACGGAATGGGTTCCTGCGGAGATGATAATCTCAAACATATTACCATATCAACTGCCAGTATCATACCTCATCTGGTCAATTCCGAGCTATACAGTAATAATGTTATAATATTAGCGCCGCATTGTCCTAAGGGGTGGAAGTGGGTTGATTGGGATGCGCGTACAATGCAGTTTACTTCTGATGATATAACCGAAAAGCTTGCCGCGGCATTTGAGATATTCGACTATTGGTTTGCCAATATGCAGTACGACGAGGATAGGGTCTATCTCTGGGGTAATTCTATGGGTGCTTTTGCTGTATTCGATATGATGCAGCGTTACCCTATGCGTTTTGCCGGTGCAGTTGCCGTTGCAGGCTTTGGTAGGATAGAGCTTGCCCGTTCGATCTGCAAAAATAATATTTGGATACATCACGGTACTGTTGACAAGGTGGTTCCTTACTCAGCTTCTGAACTGCTTTACAACGAACTAAAGAAGTTCGCGTGCGGTGATAATATCAAGATTACTCCTTATCCCGAAAAAGATCATTCGATTTTTGCCGAGGTAGGTAATAACGAAGAGGTCATACGTTGGCTCTTCTCTAATAAAAGGTGAAAAATGTCTGTTAATAAACAAAAAAAGGCAAGTCTGCTGAAAAGCTTTCTGCCTTATTACAAAAAGTATATGCCGATGCTTATCTTCGATCTGTTCTGTGCATCGCTTACTACTGTCTGTGAGCTGGTTCTCCCTATGATAGTTCGTGAGATCACGGGCAGGGCAACAGAGGATATTGCATCGCTGACCGTATCTCTCGTTTTGAAATGCGGCACGCTTTACCTCGTTCTCCGCATCATCGATACTCTTGCAAACTATTATATGGCGTCTTACGGTCATATTATGGGAACGAAGATCGAAACGGATATGCGGCATGATTTTTTTGCTCATCTGCAAAAGCTCAGTTTCTCGTATTACGACAGCGCGAAGGTCGGCACGCTTATGTCGCGAATAACTTCCGATCTGTTTGACGTGACCGAGTTTTCACACCACGGCCCCGAGGAGCTGTTTATATCGTCAATTAAGATAGTGTGCTCCTTTATCATTCTTTGCGGTATGAACGTTCCGCTTACGCTGATCGTTTTTGCCGCCGTACCTCCTATGATAGTTTCACTTGCTATATTCAACAGAAAGTTGAAAGAAGGCTTTAAGGATAGCCGTAAGCAGGTTGGTGAGCTTAACTCAAGCGTAGAGGACAGCCTTCTCGGAATCAGAGTGGTAAAGAGCTTTGCAAAAGAGCAGCATGAGCAGCATAAATTTGATAAGGGTAACGAAAAGTTCCTTTCAGTTAAGACCCGCGTTTACAAGATAATGGGCGGTTTTCAGAGCTGTACCAGACTTTTTGACGGCTTGATGTACATAATCGTTGTCGTTGCCGGTGCACTGTTCCTCATTAACGGTGATATCACTGCGGCAGATTACGTTGCTTATCTTATGTTTGTGACAACGCTTACAACCTCCATCCGCCGAATCGTCGAATTTGCAGAGCAGTTCCAGCGCGGAATGACGGGAATCGAGCGATTTGCAGAAATTATGGCGGTCGAGCCGGATATCAAGGATGCGGACGGCGCATCTGTTCTCTCGGACGTTCATGGCAACGTAAGCTTCAAAGACGTCGCTTTCCGTTATGAAGAAGGCGATAAGGACGTGCTTTCTCATCTTTCGCTTGACGTCAAAGCTGGCGAGAGTATTGCTCTTGTCGGCCCTTCCGGTGGAGGAAACACGACCCTTTGCTCTCTTATTCCTCGTTTTTATGAGACCACTTCCGGCACCATTACCGTTGACGGAACCGATATCAAGGACGTTACTCTCTCATCTCTCCGTTCAAATATCGGCGTTGTTCAGCAGGACGTATATTTGTTCTCGGGCAGTGTGCGTGAGAATATTGCATACGGAAGAGCGGATGCAACCGATGAAGAAATAAAAGAGGCAGCTCGTCTTGCCGGTGCTGACGAGTTTATCTCCCAGCTTCCCGATGGATACGATACTTACGTTGGCGAGCGTGGAGTTAAGCTCTCGGGAGGACAAAAGCAGCGAATCTCAATTGCAAGAGTATTCCTTAAAGACCCCCCGATACTCATCCTTGACGAGGCAACAAGTGCTCTCGATAACGAAAGCGAACGCCTTGTGCAGAAGTCTCTTGAGGTACTTGCAAAGGGAAGGACCACCTTCACCATTGCTCACAGACTTACCACAATAAAGAATGCCGACAGAATACTTGTTCTTACCGAAAACGGTATAGAGGAATCCGGAACGCATTCAGAGCTTCTTGCCGCTAACGGCAAATACGCTGAACTTTACAGCCTTTACACTCTTGAATAACAAAAGAAACGAACGTATCCGCGTTCGTTTCTTTTTGTGTTGCAATTATTCAAAATGCCTATATATTGAATTACCGTGAATGTCGCATGCAACGAATAAAGGAAGCTTTTCGATGAGAAGCTTTTTAACAGATTCGCACCCCAATTCCTCGTAAGCGGCAACAGTACATTCCTTGATTGCATTAGCGCAGATAGCACCGGCACCACCAAGGGCACATAGATACAGAGATCTGTTTCTTTTTAATGCTTCAATAACCGTGCCTTTGCGTTCCCCCTTGCCGATAGTTGCTATCATCCCCATATCATAGAGCGTTGGGGCGAATTTATCCATACGAGTGCTTGTTGTAGGTCCGGCCGAGCCAATTGCAAGACCTTCAGGGGCGGGCGTCGGACCGCAGTAATAAATAACGCTGTCCTTTATCGGAATCGGCAGTTCACGGCCTTCTTCAAGCGCGGCAAAAAAACGCTTGTGCGCTGCATCGCGCGCGGTATATACGGTTCCCGATAACAGAATCTCGTCTCCGCATTTAAGATAAAGCGCCGCTTCGCGCAGTTCGCTAACTTTAAGCTCTATCATATTATTTACCGAATGGGAAGCGGAACCCCTTCTTCTCAGCCTTCAAAGCAAGCTTCGCGCGAAGTTCATCGAGTGCCTTTTTTAGGTTTTCAACCTCTGTCTTTGCGCTGAGCAGTTCATCTTCGTCTGCCGGTGCTTTTGCAAGCTTTTCGTTAAGCTTAGCATTTTCCGCCTTTAGTTTATCAACCTCGGCTTCAAGCTGGGTGTTTCTTTCGGAAAGACCTACTATTCGTCTGTCTGCCTCAGCGAGCTCTATGTAGAAGTTCTGGGCATCGCGGCTCGCTTCCACAAACGAGATGTGTTCGCTTTCAGCGGCTGCATTCATTCTTTCAAGATAGTGTATTACGTCTGATTTTTTAAAACCGAACAGAGCGGTGCGAAGCTTAACGTCCTTGTTTTCAAAATCTCTTGCCATTTTGCTACTCCTTGTATTTTAGTTTGCGGATGCACCAAAATCGTAAATATCGTCGATCTCGGTCTCCGTGATATCATCTGTTAATCTGTGGATCTTTGTATACGCCTCGGGAACTTCGCCTATTAGTACGGTTTGGCCTATAGGGCATTCGGCGGTGACTTCAAAAGTGCAGCTGCCGGATGGCAGAAGCGCCTTACAGCTTACTTTCAGTCTAAGGCTTACGGTGTGGATAGTCTGGTTGATCCCCGCTTCGTAAAAATCTGTAACTACCGAGCATTGAAGTGCATCGGTTATAATAACTGTTATCGGAATATCGGGTCCTTTTCCGGAAGAAAGCTCGCCGAGCATTGTCCCAAGCGGGAGGGAAATGTCGTGCCTTTCGATGTATTCGAGAGTTGATAGTGTCTTTTTCAGGATATTAGCTCTCAGAAGATTTACTCTTACTGTATCGACCGATAGAGCTGCGGCTCTGCCGCCATCGGAATAATGCACCTTTATCATATCGGAATACGTGCAATTCAGATCGCGTACTGCTTCGTCGATAGCGGAATTAATGTCTGAAGTGATCTCGTTTTGCGCTTTTGCCTTTACAATTGCTGATGCATATGGATGTATTTGGAAATTGCAGATCAATAGAGCGCAGACCGCAACGAATAGAAGGTACAGAGCAAGTCTTACGATAAATCTTCGGACTTTTTGTAGCTTTTTCATACCGTCTCCGAATTGGTGATGGTACAATATATGTCGGATATGAAGCTTAGTTGTCTACGTCCTTACTTTCTTTCGGCTTTCCGATCTTGTGCGATGCAAGCGGATTCGCGTTAACTGCACTTTGCATACTTATATCGCTGACGTGAGTGTAGATCTGTGTCGTGTTGAGTTGTTCATGCCCGAGGATATCTTTGAGCACACGGACGTCGACCTGTCCGCTTTGATACATCAGCGTTGCTGCTGTGTGCCGGAGCTTATGGGTCGAATATCCCTTATATTCGAGTCCTGCGGCTCTCAAATGCTTATAAACGAGCCACTGTACGGTCTTTGGGGATATTCTTGTTCCTCTCTGGCTTGTAAACAGCGCAGGTCCGGATTTAGAAAAATCCTCACCAAGACGGGTCTGCAGATAATCCGTTAGCGCGCTTCTGCAAGCATCGTTTAAATAGATAATTCGTTCTTTTGCTCCTTTTCCTGTTACTTTTACGGAGCGCATTTCATTATCAATGTCAGTAATGTTTATTCCGCAAAGCTCGGATAAACGCATTCCGCAGTTCAGAAATAGTGTGAGAATGGCAAAATCCCGCTGTCTGTGTCGGTTTTCTCCATTTTCGCTTACGGCATCAAGCAGGGCAATGCTTTCGTCAAGAGTTAAAAATTTCGGCAGTGTGGAGCGTTTTTTGGGTGAGTCGATATTTACTGCGGGATTTTCTTCG
Source organism: Eubacteriales bacterium (assembly GCA_045541735.1). Lineage (GTDB taxonomy): Bacteria > Bacillota > Clostridia > Oscillospirales > CAG-272 > RUG12395. Next base: position 14,377 of record JAZQJQ010000128.1, on the reverse strand, counting down.
ATAAGATGCTGCTTGACACATAAAAACTTAAAATACGCTTTGATGGCAGAAAGCTTGCGCGCCTTTGCGCTCCACTCGTTTCCGCGCTCATCACCTGCGTACATAAGAAACTCGTATATATCTGTTGTTGAGATATCCTTTACAAATTGCAGATCGAGGCCGCTTACGTCGAGGTCAGTCAGATCATTTGTCTGCATACCGCTTCTGATCGCAAGCATAAACCTGAAAAAGGTGCGCAGATCAAGGAGATATTCAAATACGGTCTTTTTCGAGCAGTTTTCGATAGCAAGCTTGTAGTTTGCAAAATCGCGAGCTGTCTTGGGCATTTCTGCAGAAAGCGCACGGACATCGTACTGTGCCATATCTCCTCCGTTTGTTAATAAATTTTAAACTTTTGGTTTTGAGAGTAAAATTTTACTGTTATCTATTGATTGACGAAGCGAAATGTAATACAATAGAGGGGAAAAGGAGAGTGTTTATGAAAAGTTTTCTCAAATCCAATCTTTATTATATCATAAGACTTATCGGTACGCAAGTAGGAATCAGCATTTTCGCCATGATGTTGCAATTTGCGACAATTATGATAAATGACGGACTTCACCTGGTTGCCTCGATCGGTGCCGTTGCTTTTTATATGGCGCTTATCTACAGCACAAGCTGGGAGATGGGATATAAGAATTCGGAGCGCATCGCCGCGGGCAGACTCCAGCTCTCGCCTTTTCACGGTGCTTACGTTGCAGCTGCAGCATACATACCCGTGATGTTTTTGCTGGTTCTTCTTTGGATCGGTTTTGTATTCGGTTCCCAAACTTGGGGCGGAAGTATGTTCTTTATTGTGAGATGGGTGCTTTATATATTTTATTCCGTATACCACGGTCTCATCAATTCCGTTGTTCAGAATATGTCTGTTCTCGATTTTCAGACTGTGCTTTACCCGCTTCTCTCCACACTATCTCTTATTCCGGGTATTGCTGTTTCCGGAATAGCTTATTATCTCGGAAGTAGGGGAATTGCTCTGTTTTCCAAGCCTACTCAGAATATTGAGTAGATCATAATATTTTAAATTGCTCCGGCATATAATGTTTTACATTATTGCCGGAGTTTTGTTATGATAAAGAATATAAAGTTCAGGGTTTTTGGTAACGCCTTGCTTTCAATGATCATTATTCTTGCTGCTTGCGGAGTTGCTTATTTGAGTTCAGGTGAAAAAAACGAAGAAACAGCAGAAGGGAATATTTCAGGCTCGGGCGAAGCATTTGAGTTACCGACTGTCGTCATAGACCCTGGTCACGGAGGAGCGGACTGCGGGGCTGTGGGAATTAACGGCGTGCTCGAAAAGGATATTAATTTAACGCTTTCCGAGTTTATTGCCGCTGAGTTTGAAAACGCGGGATATAAAGTAATAATGACGCGCAAAGAGGACATAATGCTCGTAGACAAAAAGACTGAGCATACAACCAAAAAATCTTCCGATCTTACTGCCAGAACCCAGATTGCCGAAGATGGTCAGTTGTTTATCTCGATACATATGAATAAATTTCCGGAAGAGAAATATAAAGGTGCCCAGGTATACTATTCTGTAAACGACGTTCGTTCTGCAAGACTTGCAGAAATGTTGCAATCGGGCATCGTTAACTCTTTACAGCCCGATAATAACCGAGCTGTTAAAAGCGGTGCCGGACTTTATCTGCTTGATAGGATCAAATGTCCAGCCGTTATTGTGGAATGCGGTTTTCTTTCCAACTCCGAAGAAGCGCAAAAACTAAGCGATATTGAATATTTAAGTGAACTGGCTTTTGAAATTTTCAATGCTGCAGACGATTTTGTTATAGAAGGCATGAATAATTCCACTTGAAAACAGCGCTGGGATGTGTTAAGATTAACATGAAGTACGGAGGACGTTATGAAAAACAACGTAGCTTATATATGCCGCGAATGCGGTGCAAAAAGTATGAAATGGCTTGGAAAATGCCCGACCTGCGGAGCATGGGACAGCTTTGATGAAGAAGAATATATCGTTCCGGTTGCGGCAAAACCAAGGCATGCATCACTTATAACTCAATCCAATGATTCTTCTCCGCAGAAGATCTCAGACGGTGAGGATGAGCTTGTCGAGCGTACATTAACGGGTGTAGGAGAGTTTGACAGAGTGCTTGGCGGAGGTATCGTTGCAGGTTCTGTTGTTTTGCTTTCCGGAGAGCCCGGCATCGGTAAATCGACTTTGCTGTTACAGATATTTGCGCGGGCCGGGGAGAATACAAAAGTGCTTTACGTTTCGGGTGAGGAGTCTTTTTCGCAGATAAAGATGCGAGCAAAGCGCCTCGGAATATCACCAGCCGGACTTTATTTATATACTGAAACAGACGTAACGAAGATACTTGCGGCGGCAGATAAGCTTGCGCCCGATTACATTGTTGTAGACAGTATTCAAACGGTTTTTGATCCTGCGTCTCCTTCTGCGCCCGGCAGCATAAATCAAGTTAAAGGATGTGCTGCGGCATTTGTTTCAAGGGCAAAGAACACCGGATGTGCTGTGCTGCTTGTCGGCCACGTGAATAAAGAGGGAGGAATATCGGGCCCTAAGGTCCTCGAGCACATAGTTGATGCTGTCATTCATTTTGAGGGTGACAGAACGCAGGCATACAGAATGGTTCGCGCCGTGAAAAACCGTTTCGGTTCTACAAACGAGATAGGTGTTTTTGAAATGACGGAGCACGGTCTGTCCGAAGTCGAGAATCCTTCCGAAACTCTGATGAGCGAAGCAACGGATGGGATTTCGGGTTGCGCCGCCGTTTGTGTTATGGAAGGAACAAGGCCAATAATCGCCGAGATTCAGGCTCTCGTAACTCCGACCGTATTTCCTGCAGCAAGACGCAATGCGAACGGAGTTGATTATAACCGTCTCTGCCTTATAATTGCTGTACTTGAAAAACGATTGGGTCTCAAATTTTATCAAAACGACGTGTACATAAACGTAACGGGCGGACTCCGATTAGATACACCGAGTGCTGATCTTGCTATTGCTCTTGCACTGATTTCTTCAATAACCGACCGTCCGCTTAAAAGCAAAACTCTTTGCTTCGGAGAACTCGGTCTTGCTGGCGAATGCAGAGCATCTTCATTTGCAGAGCTTCGCATCAAAGAAGCAAAACGATTAGGATTTGAAAATGTCGTAATTCCTAAGAAAAATAAAGAAAAGATGCTTGGAATCTCCGATTCCGGAATTACGTCTGTCGGCAGTGTATACGAGCTTCTTACTGTATTAAAACAAAAACAATAATTAAAATACGGCAATGCGGAAGAATACGGCGTTGCCGTATTTTTTTGCCTCGATTTTCAATTCGATTTCGGGAAATAATTTAATTGCAGACCAAATTAACTGGACGGTTTGTTATGTTAAAAAAATATGTTAAAAAGACTGTCTTTGCGTTTGTATCTACTCTTGCAGTATTATCACTTGTATCTGACTGTTATGCAGCTTCATCATATTCCTGGTATACGAAAAGGGAAAAGGATAACAAGCAGCCAAGGCTTGATAAAGAACTTTCAGTAATTGATTCCTACAATGCCTTTTGGTTAGATACACGTTACGGCGACGGCTCAGATGAAAAGGTTTTGTATTTGACTTTTGATTTCGGGTATGAAAACGGAAATACCGAAAGGATACTGAACACTTTGAGAGACAAGAATGTTTCTGCATCGTTTTTTGTGCTTGCACATCCGATCAATAAGGAGACCGAACTGATCAAGCGGATGTTCATTGAGGGACACGCCGTATGTAATCACACTATGTCCCACAAAAATATGGCTAATTGTAGCGATAAAGCTGAGTTTTTCAATGAATTATCGGGACTTGAGGAGCTTTGCAAATTGAAAACCGGATATGATCTTGACAGATTTTACCGACCGCCCGAGGGGTGCTTTTCAGAGGATAATCTGAAATTTGCAAGCGAGATGGGATATAAGACGGTATTTTGGAGCTTTGCTTATGCGGATTGGGATAACGATGATCAACCGAATCCCGAGGATGCCGTTAAGCTGATACTTGAAAATACTCATAACGGCGCTATTATCCTGCTTCATCCCACCTCAAAGACAAATGCTGATATTCTTGGAGAGCTAATTGACATTTGGAGGGAAAAAGGATATGAATTCAGAACTGTTAAGGATCTTGCGTAAACTAAAGTGCGTGTGCTTTGCTCTTGCCGCTGTGCTGATGATGCCGGGGATAAGGGTGTACAGCGCTGAATATGATCCGCATGCTGACAGCTCGGTGTTTTTTTCAGTAAAGGACTCTGATAAACGTATAGCTCTCTCTTTTGATGACGGACCGCTTGCGGGAAAAACCGATGAGATACTTGACGTGCTGAATAAATACGGCGTTAAAGGAACCTTCTTTATGGTTGGAACACAGGCAGCTTTTTGCTCCGAAACTGCGATAAGAGTGATGGAGGAAGGGCACGAGATCGGTAACCACACGAATAATCACAAAAGTCTTGCAGCTTTGAGCGAACGAGAGCTTGATGACGAGATCTCCCTTGCAGAGGAAGCGATATTTGATGCTTGCGGGTATATACCTTCTCTTTTCAGACCGCCTGAGGGTGTGTGCACAGAAAAGATCTCCAAGGCAGCGAAGAAACGCGGATACAGCATTATTATGTGGAGCGTCGATACGCACGATTGGCAGGGAAAGACAGCTCAGGTCATATCTGAAAACGTGCTCGCAAACGTTAAACCCGGGGCTGTGATCCTTATGCACGACGGTATTTTTTCGAAAAGTCATACGGCAGAAGCCCTTGATATAATAATCCCTGCTTTGCAGTCTGAAGGATATACCTTTGTTACAGTCGGTGAGTTGATCGCTGACAGAATAAATGAATAACAGAAAGCGCTTGACTAATGGTGTCAAGCGCTTTCTGTTATTCTATCTCGTTAGTTTCTTTCTTTTCGTAGTAAGGGTCGATCATTATGTCCTTGATCTTATAGTATGCTACAAAGGTAGAGGTATATGTGAGTATTGCTATAGTAATAATGAAAGGTAACGCAAGGCCAAGAGCAGGGAACATATATATAACAGTGATGTTAAGATATGCAATTATTATGATGGCGATAAGCGCAAGAACGTTTCTTCCGAATGCGAGAACGGAAAAAATCAAACCGTTTTTAATAAGCTTGAATATTGAAAGATCGAAGGTCACCATCATAATATAGATGTAGAAACGCATGAAAAAGTAAATAACACAGCAGACAAGCGTTGTGTAGAACATTATGTTTGTAACGAGTGAACCGGTGGTCTGCCAAAAGAAAGACATATCAAAAGCAAGAATAAAAATCGCAACGCAGTCTATGATACCGAATATTAGGGATTGCTTCCAGTTCCGCTTAACGGCATACCAAAAATCGCTCCAAGGGTATACCGGCTCTCCGGATACAATATTACGTAGTACGTAAGCTGTACCCGCGTTTACGATTCCGAAAGTGAAGATCACAAGCGCTGAAAGTGCGAGAAAAACGAGCGCAGCCGGACCTAAAGCCGATATTTCTCTCTGCTCACCGAAAAGCGCCAGCATTGGGATGAGTGACGGAGAATCAGAGTGTAACATTAATCCGTGCACGAGAGGAAACATCGGGTGGGCGGGAGCGGTTGATGATATGTTAAATCTTCCCGTCATTGCAATAATTGCAAAGAACAGGGGAAAGTTTCCGATAATATATATGAGATTGACCGAGATAAGCTTGGACATATTACGCCACATTCGGACGAAATAGCTGTAAAAGTCGTATTTAAGCGGTCTTTCATTTTTCAGCACGCCGGGGCCTTCACGTTGCGTGTCGAATAATTTGAACTTTTTCTTCGGTGAATTGCCAGGCATTTTATACATCCTTTCAGTAGGTCAAAATAATATAAGCTCGGTGATATTCAGCAGACATACAGCTCCGCCGATTGATAAAAATTTTGAAGTGAGGATTAAGACTGTGTAAATTAGCTTGTTTTGTTTTGCAAAAAATAAAGTCCGATGTGCGCTGATGCAAAACGAAGAAAAAAGCAAAACAAGAGCACAGCTTAAAACATAGAAGAGCATATGAATTGGAACGCAATATGTATCAAAGCTTCGCGTAAGTGACAGAAAGAGCATACTTCCGCAGCAGAAGCCGTTAATTGCGGCGAGTGATGGAATAACCACTTCGCAAAAAAGCGAGAACGCACACAGAAAAACGGCTATCATAACAGACAGCTGTTTTGCCGAATTTGTAAAAGAATCCGACAGTAGTGTGCCAAAATCTGTATAGACATAATCGAAAGCGTTATCATTAAGCGGGAGATCGATAAAATCCCGAAACGCAGGTACAGTCGGGCATAAAAAGATCGCGAGAATTGCAAAAGCTATAAATACGGCAAACAATGAAATCAAGGATGTCGGTCTGATGTCAAGTTTGTCCGTTTTAGCATGCAGGGAAAGCTGTTCTGTCATACATACACCTCGGAATGGATTGATACATTATATTTCCGAGTGTGGAATAATATGATTATTTTCCGTATTCCTCACCAAGCTCTTTGCATCGGTCGGCGCAGGCACTTATGGCTTCACTTATGACTGCATCTATTTTATTACTGTCAAAAACAAGTAAAGCCTGCTCCGTCGCTCCTTTTGGTGAGCGGACCGCACTGACAAGCTCGTCGGCTGTTTTATCGCTCGTAATGAGCATCTCTGCGGCGCCGATAAACGCTTTTGCAACAGCGTCTTCGATATTCTTAGTATGCGCTCCGTATTCCTCGGCACCCCTCGCAAACGCGCATATAAGTCTGTAAACAAGAGCTACCGAACTTGAGGTAACGGCTGTCATAGCGTTCATATCATCTTCGTTTACTGTGATGACTTCACCGCACATAGAGAATATACGGCAAATATACTGAAAATCCTTATCGGAAACCGCTGAAGAACGGCAAATTTCCGTTACCCCTTTACCGATCTGCATCGGAGTGTTGGGCATTATACGAATGATCTTATCACATCCGGTGAGTTTTGCAAGGTCTTTGCAAGTTACGCCGGCACAAGGCGATACGATCAGCTTATCGCTAAGCTCGGCTCCATCTGCCCTTATCTGTGCAAAAACCTCTTTTAAATTCTGAGGCTTTATGCCGAGAAATATTACGTCGCTTGCTTTAGCCGCTTCGGCCATACTGATTGCTGTCTTGTATCCTTTGCTTTTTAGGTCGGATATCTTCTCGGGGGTGCGGTTAAATAAAGTTACCGTCGAATTCGGAACTTCAAACTTTCCACTTAGATTCGAGAGTGCAGATATGAATGCGCGGGCGATGTTGCCTACGCCTATAACGGAAAACGTTTTATTCATTATAAGCTCCGTGATTTGTTTTCTGAAGATTATACCACACTTTTTCTCTCTGTTCAATGATTTTAATGAAAATTAATAATTTGTTATCAATTGAAAATACTCTATTGCAATTATTGATTGAATTTGGTAAAATCAGTATATGAGAAAAAATGAACTTCAAAAGATATTTTCCGATATGCCGGAACTGAATACCGATAGGCTGATACTACGCCGGATGACAAAGAAGGATGCTGTCGATATGTTCGAATATGCACACCTTGACGAGGTTACGGAGTATCTGCTATGGCATCCCCACAGCTCTATTGAACACACTAAAAGATACCTTTCTTATCTTGAAAAGGATTACAGAATGGGAAACTTTTATGATTGGGGCGTTGTTGAAAAAGAAAGCGGAAAGCTTATCGGAACCTGCGGATTCACGTCTATCGACATAGTTAATTTGTGCGGAGAGATCGGCTACGTTCTTAATCCTAAGTATTGGGGTAAGGGTATTGCCTGTGAGGCGGCTTGTGCCGTGATGAAGTTCGGCTTCGGTGAATTGAAACTTCACCGGATCGAAGCAAAATACATAATCGGCAACGACAGAAGCCGTTCTGTTATGGAGAAATGCGGCATGACATTTGAGGGCGTGCGAAGATCCTCAATGTTTATCAAGGGACATTTTCGTGACATTGGAGTATGCGCCGTGTTATCGCGTGAATTTATTCAAAGGGGGAGCGAGAAGTATGCGTTTTCGTGCTGCAACGTATAATGTAAGGAATACCGACGGCGGTAGAAGCCTAAGCGGTATTGCCGATGAGCTTCGCGATGTAAATGCGGATATTATCGGCCTCCAAGAGCTTGACCGCGGTGTAGGCAGAAGCGGCAACGCCGATCTTCTTGACGAGCTTTCTCAAAAAAGCGGTTACAAAAATGCACGTTTTTGCCGATCTATTTATTTTGACGGCGGTGAATATGGCACCGGTATACTTACCTCACACAAGATCCTGGATTCTTGTGTAACAAGGTTGCCGTCGCGAGGAGAAGCCCGTATACTTACGCGCTTTCACATTGACCTAAACGGAACGGTCATTTGTTTTTATAATGCTCATCTCAGCCTTGAAGATGATGCAAGGAAGGCTCAGCTTGAGATGATAGCATCGGAATTCTGCGGAAAGCAGCTTTCTGTGCTTGCCGGAGATTTCAATATCGCTTCTTTTGGTGAACTTTCTCCGTTTGAAGGTTGCAATATTGCAAATTTTGAAGGAAGATCTTATACAACTTTTAAGGCCGGCAGAAAAATTGATAACATAATCACTTCTCCGGATATTAACATCGTTTCCGTGTTTATGTGTGAATCTGAGTATTCTGATCATAATATGCTTGTTGCTGATCTTGAATTTTAAAATTTACTTCATCATTATAGCGCCCGAGGTACTAAATGCGCCTCGGGCGCTATATTATTTTATAAACGGAGGTGTTTATGAAAAAAATAATTGCGATAGTACTGTCTGCGGTAACTTTACTGATTGCTTATCCGCAAAAGTGTCTTGCTGCAGAATTCGGCGGAGAGTTGAGTGCGCAGAGTGCAATACTTATCGAGCCGGAGAGCGGAAAAGTCCTCTATGAAAAAAATGCAGATGAAAGAAGATATCCGGCATCGGTTACTAAGGTAATGACATTGTTGCTTGTATTCGAAGCACTTGATTCGGGAAAGCTTGATCTGAATGATACAGTCACGGCAAGCGATTACGCTTCATCAATGGGCGGTTCGCAGATATTTCTGTCTCCGGGTGAGGCAATGCGTGCTGAGGATATGATCAAAAGTGTTATCATAGCATCGGCAAACGATGCTGCGACAGCACTTGCAGAACATATATCGGGGAGCGAGGATGCATTTGTTGCGCTGATGAATAAAAGAGCCTCGGAGCTTGGAATGCGTAACACGCATTTTGAGAACGTAAGCGGTCTCGACGATACTGTAATAGATCACAAGACTACCGCTCGCGATATCTCAATAATGTCACGTGAATTGATAATAAACCACCCGAAGGTGCTTGAATACAGCGGAATATGGATGGATACAATAAGAGACGGAGCGTTCGGACTTACGAACACTAATAGACTGATCCGTTTTTACAGCGGTGCTACGGGTCTGAAAACAGGAAGTACAGCTAAGGCCGGCTTTTGCATATCAGCAAGCGCCGAGAGGAACGGAATGAAGCTAATTGCTGTAATAATGGGCGCACCAAACAGAGACTCGCGCAATGCCGATGCAAAAGCTTTGCTTGATTTCGGTTTTTCTAATTACGAAATATATCGCTCAGACGGTGGCAGGATAGAGCATATTTCCGTAAAAGGCGGAAATGCCCCGGAGTTTACAGCAGAATATCCGTCAGTTTGCTTCTTGCTTGAAAAGGGAAGCGCCGCGAGAGTTCAAAAGGAGATGGTTATTGATGAAGTATTTGTTGCTCCAGTAAGAGAAGATTCAGCTGTCGGTAAGGTAATATTTACTCTTGACGGTGAAAAAATAGGTGAATGCAATATCGTGTCTTGCGGAAAGGTTGATAAAATAGGCTACGGCGAGTTGTTTGCCCGGATATTTGGAAAATTTTTGTTAAAAACAGAACAATAATTTATCAAAGCGATTGCATTTTATTTTCGGATAGTGTAAACTAACAATATCTAATTTAAAAAGGATGTGAACTTATGAATATAAAGTTTAACGATGGCTATGTTGCCGATCCCGCTATCAAAAACGGAGTTGAAGCTATCGAGACCGAGCTCTATGCCGCACTTGCTTCCGTTAAGGACGGAAGCGGCAAGGGTAATGATTTTCTCGGATGGCGCGATCTTCCCGTTGATTACGATAAGGAAGAATTTTCACGTATCAAGGCAGCTGCAGAAAGAATAAGAAATAACAGCGATATTCTTGTTGTTATCGGTATCGGAGGTTCTTACCTCGGTGCGCGCGCAGCTATCGAGTTTGTTAACGGAAATATGTATAACACAGTTGGCCGGAACGGCCCCGAGATCTATTTTGCAGGCAATTCCATTTCCGCCCCCGCGCTTGCTGGAATCCTTGAGCTTTGCAAAAACAAAGATTTCTCCATTAACATTATTTCTAAATCCGGCACTACTACCGAGCCTGCTATTGCCTTCCGTATGTTCCTCGAGCTTGCGAATAAAAAGTACGGCGATAAGGCTAAGGAGAGAATATTTGCGACTACGGATAAGGCAAAAGGAACTCTAAAGAGCTTTGCGGATAAGGAAGGCTGGGAGACCTTTGTTGTACCGGATGACGTTGGAGGACGCTTTAGTGTTCTTACCGCTGTCGGCCTTCTTCCCATCGCAGTTGCAGGAATTGACGTAGACGAGCTTATGGACGGTGCCGCCGACGCGAGAGAAGCATATCTGCTTTCTGACGGCATGAATGACTGTCTCAAGTATGCAGGTTACCGCAATGCGCTTCTCCGTTCAGGCAAAAGCGTTGAGATACTTGCAAGCTACGAGCCTTCTGTAGCTTTGTTCGCCGAGTGGTGGAAGCAGCTTTACGGTGAAAGTGAGGGCAAAGACGGAAAGGGAATCTACCCCGCCTCCGTTATCTTTTCCACCGATCTTCACTCCCTTGGTCAGTATATCCAGGAAGGTCAGCGCATAATGTTCGAGACCGTTTTAGACGTACAGAACAGCGGTAATGGCCTTGTGGTGACCTTTGACGAGGCGAATATCGACGGACTTAACTTCCTTGCCGGAAAGAAATTTGATGAGGTGAATCGCACTGCCATGCTTGCAACCGTTCTTGCTCATACCGACGGCGGTGTTCCTAATCTGGTTATCGAGGCAAAGGATAGAAGCGCCGCTACTCTCGGTCAGCTTATTTATTTCTTTGAGCTTGCATGCGCTGTTTCCGGCTACGTTCTCGGCGTAAATCCCTTTGATCAACCGGGTGTTGAAGCGTATAAAAAGAATATGTTCGCTCTTCTGGGCAAGCCGGGATATGAGGATATGCGCGCAGTTCTTTTGGCAAGAATGAACTAAGCAATAGAAATTTGTAACAAATTTTTGAAAATATTTTACAACCTATTGCAATTGCTGACAGATTATAGTAAAATATAGTCAAGCAATCCCCGGCGGAATTGGCGGGCCCGTCGGATGACAAATATACCCGCTTAGAGGAATGCAATGGTAAAACTTATTATTGGCGTCAAAGGCACCGGAAAAACCAAAACTCTTATCGAGATGGTACATACCGCACTTGATCACTCCAAGGGCAAGGTTGTTTGCATTGAAAAAAGCAACAAGCTTCGTTATGACATTAACTACCGTTGCCGTCTTGTAGAGGCTGACGAGTATTTCGTTGACGATGCTCAGTCCTTGTACGGCTTTGTTGCAGGTATGGTAGCCAGCGATCATGATATAACCGATCTCTTTATAGACAGCGCACTTAAAATAGCTCAGGACGATATGCCGGCATTTGAAAAGCTTGTTAAAGAACTTGATGTTCTTTCCGCTAAGCACACCTTCAACTGCGTTATTACCGCTTCCTACGCTGTTGAGAATTGCCCCGATTCACTCAAGGATTATCTTTGATCAACTTAAAAAGGCTCGGCTTGGCCGAGCCTTTTTCATTTGTAGCAAACCTCGTTTAGGCGCATAGTATGGTAGGGAAGGCGATCCTTCAAATATTCATAAGGAGACTCTTCCTATGTCAGAAAATAAATGCCTGTGCGGCGGCTCTCTTACCCAGAGAGAGGCCGTTTGCATTGATACACAGCGTATCCTAGATTCCTGCAGAGATAAGGATTGTTATGAGGATCAGAGAGTATGGCTTACCGAATACGGTCAGGACGTTATTGACCATACTACAGTTATACGAGTCCGCCGTGCCGAGATAATCCGTGCACACGTTTCGGTTGATCCGGTTGATTTTTCCCGTGGTTTTTACCGCGTTTCCGTAAGATATTACATCAAGCTTGTGTTCGAAGGCTGCGTATGCAGAGGAAACAGCCGAGAATTTGACGGCATCGTTGTTATTGACAAGAGCGTAGTGCTCTTCGGCAGTGAAGGCAACGTGCACATCTTCCGTTCAAGCTGCGAAGGCTTCTGCGGTGATGGCGAAGTCAGCGATATCGACTGCGGTACAAACGCACCTACTGCCGTGATAGAAGCTGTTGACCCGGTAGTTCTTAATGTACGTGTTGCCGAAGTTGGATGTAGATGCGGATGTGCCTGCAGATGCCAAGAGATACCTGATACCGTTTGCGGAACGCTTTCGGGATCTCTTTGCGGCGATCCCGAGCGCAGAGTTCTGCTTGTTTCTCTGGGGATCTTTTCCGTGATTCGAATAGAGCGTCCGGCTCAGCTTCTTGTCAACGCCTCTGCCTGTGCGGTTCCCGATAAGGAATGCGGACCTTGCTGCGACGAAAACAGATGCGACCCCTGCGCACTTTTCAGAGAGATGGATTTTCCCGTTTCAGAGTTTGTTCCGCCATCCGTGTGCGGAATAGAAAAACATTGTAAATAATTAAAAATTTTAAAAAATCGCTCAAAAACGCTGAAAACAGTTAAAATCAGCGAATAACAAAGGGGATGCCCTACTATCGGGCATCCTTTTTGTTGAATCTGCACATTATTTAGCTCATGTTATAGACTATTTAGACAAATATGTACATCGAAATGTTGTCTTGTGTCTTAGCAAAGTAGTCAAAAAAACGAGAAAACAAGAGAAAACGAGAGATTGCGTAATGATAAATTAAAAAATTGAAAAAAACTTTAAAAAAACTATTGACTTATAGAAAAGCGCATGATATAATCATCCACGTTCGAAAACAAAAACTATTGGAGGAATTATCAATGTCCACTTTTATGCAGAAGCCTGCAGAGATTGAGCGCAAGTGGTATATCGTTGACGCAGCTAACATGCCTCTTGGCAAGACTGCTGTTACCGTTGCTACTCTTCTCCGCGGAAAGCACAAGCCCGAGTACACTCCTCACGTTGATTGTGGCGAGTACGTCATCGTAATTAACGCTTCCAAGGCAGTTCTTACCGGCAAGAAGCTTGAGCAGAAGTACTACCGTCATCACAGCGGTTACATCGGCGGCCTCAAGGAAGTTAAGTATGCAGAGCTTATGGAAAAGAATCCCGAGCTTGCTATGGAGCTTGCAGTAAAGGGTATGCTTCCCAAGAACACTCTTGGCCGAAGCGCTCTTACCAGACTCCACATCTACGCAAACGACGAGCATAAGCACGCGGCTCAGAAGCCCGTTGCATACGAAGGTTAAGGAAAGGACGGAACTGAATAATGTATACTAGCGCTAAGCCTTATTTTTACGGCACTGGCAGAAGAAAGAGCTCTATAGCACGCGTTCGTCTTTATCCCGGTACCGGTGCTATCACCATTAACGGCAAGGATATCGATGAGTACTTTGGTCTCGAGACCCTCAAGCTCATCGTTAACCAGCCTTTCGGCGTAACTAACACTGCCGGCAAGTTCGATATCGTTGCATCCGTTAAGGGCGGCGGTTTCTCCGGACAGGCAGGTGCGATCCGTCACGGTCTCAGCCGCGCTCTCGTTCTCGCGGACGAGGCGAACAAGCCCGCTCTCAAGGCAGCAGGCTTCCTTACCCGTGACCCTCGTATGAAGGAGAGAAAGAAGTACGGTCTCAAGGCCGCTCGTCGTGCTCCCCAGTTCTCCAAGAGATAATTACCCATTGGGGATTATTTCAATATACAAAAAGCTCTGCAAACGCAGAGCTTTTTGTATTTACTTAGGTTGAAAATTCTGTGTTCTTTACGTATTCGATGAATACCTTCAGAGATTTTGACATCCATTTGTTTTTATGGTAGATAAGCTGCTTCCATATGTCGATATTCATATCGCAGACGTCGAGGTAGCAGAGCTTGCCCGCCCGCACCTGTTCGTCCGTGACAAAATCGGGCAGATAGGAGATCATATCGCTCTCCTCGAGCACGTGGGTGATTATATCCGTCCTTCCGATCTCGAGTACGGGAGTTATATCGATCGACTTTTTTGCAAGC
>JAZQJQ010000127.1:0-5612 GCA_045541735.1 Eubacteriales bacterium | reverse complement strand
GAGGAATACTGTTGCCATACTTCCGGAGGGATAAAGCTCTCGACCTCCGCAAGCTCCTTCTCGCTCAGCGCGCCGTCGTACGCGCATCTTGCAACCTGCTGAAGCGGCACGGAAAGGATCTCTGTAAAGCGTCCTTCCTTTACTTCAAGAATATCGGCAAGAAAGGCGTTCGAAGCAAGAAAGCATATCGCGCAAAGAAAGCAAAGTATCAGTACCCGGAACCGGTGCGAGGAAATAAGTGCAACGACAAAGGGAACAAGCATCAAAAAAGGATAAAGACCGGTGTTACGCACAAGAGACATAACGCTTACCGTGAGTATATAAAGGATCCAGAACCGCACTGATCCTACGGTGCGCTTAGGTGAGGAGATAAGCTCTGCTGTTTCGATTAAAAAAAGTACGGTGAAGGCGGCAAAAAGTACGTCCTTTGTCACGTTTATGGCAAAAAGAGGATTAACGGGGAGAAGCGAAAACCACGCAAGAACGGCTATCTGCCATTTTGGCGAAACACTCTTTTTGTTCATATACGCAACTGCAGCGGCAAAGGCGGCGGCAAGCACGCTCATCTGTAAAAAAGAATAGATGGCGGCGCCGAGCGTGTATGAATGAATCGCTGCACCGATGCGCATACATCCCCATACGATGAGGGTGTGGAGCAACGGGTGATCGGAGGTCAGCGTTCCGCAGCTGATGCCTTCGATCTGAGTTGGAATGTCATAGGCATAGATCCCGGGGAAAAATGCAATATAGCAGGGAAGCCAGAAAAACATCATACATCCCCAGCTTATGAAGAAGGTCTTTAACGGAGAGAAGCGTTGTTCTTTCGCCGTAAAACGATTTGTTAAAATATCAAGTATTATAAGCGTTGCCGCACTTGCGGCGGTAACGAGACCCGCACAAAGAACAAGCTTTTTTATCATCCCTAAAAGCGAAAGATCCAAAGTATCACTTATGAATACTTCCGTGCCGATAACGGAGCAAAGGCTGAAGAATGCTCCGAGTATGATCGCGTGCTTCAAGTTCTTTCCTTTGGCAAGGGGTATAGCGGAGCGGAAGAAAACAAAAAACACGGCAAGCAGTATCAGTGAATAAAACACCCTCGGCATCACCGTGCCTCGCGGCGGCAAAGAAGCGCCTGAATACACGCAAACAGCGCCGATGAGGGCAAAAACTGCCGAAATAGCAGTGCGCAAACGGTTTGTAATCATATAAGCTCCATGAACGGAAGAGTGCACTTGCGTGCCCGTTCACGATCATTTTAGCAGATACACTGTAAGAATGCAAGTTTTGAAAACCCAAAACCGGTATTTATGTTGAATTTTTTTGGTGTATATTGTAGAATTGTATTATTAAAGATTCGGAGGTACGTTATGTACGTGCTTGGTCTGTGTTCCGTTTCGTTCAGAAACAGTAACCCCGGGAAAATAATAAATGCCGTGCGTGAGGCGGGACTTTCCGTGATCGAGTGGGGAAGCGACGTTCACGCAAAAAAAGAAGATCTGCAAACGCTTGCTCGCATTTCATCCGCGCAGTCATCTGCGGGAATATTTTGTTCCTCATACGGAACGTATTTCAGAATAGGCGAAACTTCTTTGGCGGAGCTTGAATCGTATATAGGCGCCGCAAAGGTTCTCGGTACAGATATTTTGCGCGTGTGGTGCGGAAATAAAAATTCGCAGGATCACTCAAAAGCGGAAAAAGAGAGATTGTTTGCGGAGTGCAAAGCTGCGGCAGAAATAGCAGAAAGGTACGGAGCCAAGCTTTGCATGGAGTGCCACGGCGGCACTTATACAAACGAATGCAGCGCTGCGCTCGAGCTTATGCGTACAGTGGACTCTCCGAGCTTCAGAATGTATTGGCAGCCGAATCAGTACAAAACGATAGAAGAAAATATTGAATATGCGAAAAAGATACGCGAGTACGTCGATACCGTTCATGTTTTCAACTGGTCGGGCAAAGAAAAATATCCGCTTGAAGACGCTTTAGAAACGTGGAAAAAATATCTTTCGGCGCTCGGCGCAAATAAGACTATGCTTCTCGAATTTATGCCGGACGGAAAACTTGAAAGCCTGAAGAGGGAAGCACAGTCATTGAAAAAGATTGCGGGGGTATAAGAGGGATAAAATGAAAGCGATATTTTTATGCGAAAGACCGGATAAGGCGGCGGCAGTATATTCTTCCGATGTCATTTCCGCTTTGAAAATAAGCAAAACAGTCTACCGTAAGGCGGACGTTTTGGCAGATCCGGCAAAATTTGCTGATACCGAATTTGTTTTTTCCACTTGGGGCATGCCCAAGTTTACCGAAGCGGAGATAGCCGAATATCTTCCAAATCTTAAAGCGGTTTTTTACGCGGCGGGAACGGTACAGGCATTTGCGCGTCCGTTCATTTCCCACGGGGTTCATGTTTTCAGCGCGTGGGCGGCAAACGCCGTGCCTGTTGCGGAATACACAGTGGCTCAGATAGTGCTCGCAAACAAGGGCTTTTTCCGCTCCGCTCAGCTTATGAGCGCGGGGAATGTTAGCGGTGCAAGGTCCGCAATGGACGGATACGGCGGTAATATGGATGAGAACGTCGGCATTATCGGCGCAGGGATGATTGGCAAGCTCGTTATAAATATGCTCCGCGCATATAGGTTAAACGTGTTTGTGTTTGATCCTTTTCTTTCGGATGCAGATGCAAAAGACCTCGCAGTAACGAAGTGCGGACTTGAGGAGATATTTGCAAACTGCCGCGTCGTATCGAATCACCTTGCAAATAACGAGCAGACAAAGGGAATGCTTTGCGGTAAGCTTTTTGAAAAGATGATGCCTGATTCGGCATTTATTAACACGGGAAGAGGCGCGCAGGTAGTTGAATCTGAGCTTATCGAGGTTTTGAAAAAACGCCCCGATATCACTGCATTGCTTGACGTTACCCATCCCGAGCCTCCGGCGGCAGACAGTGAGCTTTTTACGCTTCAAAACTGTATACTTACTCCGCACATCGCAGGCAGTATCGGAAACGAGGTGCACCGTATGAGCGAGTATATCCTCGCGGAATACCTATCTTTTATCAAAGATGAGCCTTGTAAATACGAGGTAAACTTAAAAATGCTGGAAACAATGGCGTGACCGTCAGAAGGAGAAATATATGTTGCAATTCATCTGTTATCCCAAATGCAGTACTTGCGGAAAGGCTCAGAAGTGGCTTGATGACAACGGTATTGAATATAAACTCAGGGATATAAAGCTCGATAATCCCAAGCTTGACGAGCTCGTCAAGTGGCATAGGATAAGCGGACTGCCTTTAAAACGTTTTTTCAATACAAGCGGACTGCTTTATAAGTCTCTTGATCTTAAAAATAAGCTCCCCGATATGACGGAGGAGGAGATGCTCGCACTGCTTTCGGCTGACGGAATGCTTGTCAAGCGGCCGCTGCTTATCGGGGCAGACTTCGTGCTTGCCGGCTTCAAGGAAGCTGAGTGGAGTGTGCTGAAATATTTGCAGAAAGCAAAGTAACAATTGCCGATGCTGTAATCGAAGGAACCTACGGTATTTACAAAATCGAAAGCAATCTTGTTCTTACAGTGGATCAGGCAAATGATAACCACGAGGCAGAACTTGTTTTTAGTTCTAACAACGATCAGCCTGTTTATTTGACGGTAACCTTTACACCTAGTGTTAATGCACCTAAGATTATTAAGGACAATGCGATCTTATCCGAACTCTATTTTGGTGTTACAACACCTATGCAGTATAAGATTTCTGCCGACGGAAGTTATTCCGAAAGCGGAACGCCTGTTGATATTTTCAAGTTTAAGAATTCCGGAAACGGAAACCTTGATAATACGTTTGCATGGACAAAGAATGCCGATGGCACTTTTACTTATACTTTGGATGAGAATGCATTGAAGGAACAGATTTCTCTCTCTCAAACTTTCGTTTTGGATGTCAAGGCAGAGCATGATGCTTTCCGTTCTGCTCTTGCAGGAAATATTGTTGCCAGGGTAACTGACGGTACCGTTAACTAAGTATAAATCCGACACCGATATGGCCGTCAAATAGCTATATCGGTGTTTATTATTTCGTTTGGAAAATTCAGTATGAAAATGACGCCGTATGAGATTTATATCTTTGTTCTGTGCTTTATTGTATTTTCGCTTTTGACGGTGATGTTCACCTATTTAATCACATCCATCACCAAAATGGAGTTGGAGTTGATTAGGCACGGACACAGAGATGAAGCAATCAAAAAAGAACTGAATAAAAAGAGAAAAGAAAACCGAGTTTTTCTCTGGGTTAACAGAATCGTCTCGCTATTGTTGTGCGTTATATTTGTAACGGCATTCTCTTTTGCTGTGTACATTCGCGCAACGGAAGCTCGCCCTGCCAACGGAATTCCGTCCATAAAGGTGGTTAAAAGCGATTCTATGGCCAAGAAGCATTCTGGAAATACATATTTGTTCGACAATGACCTTAATGACCAATTCCAGATGTTTGATGTCGTGGTTTGTAATCACCTTCCGGCTGAGGATGAACTGAAGCTATATGACATCGTGGTGTACAAGCAGGAAGATCTGTATGTGATTCACCGTATCGTTGGCATTGAGGAGCCGAATGAAAACCATCCGGATGAAAGGCAGTTTCTGCTTCAGGGTGATGCCGTAGAACGGCCGGACAGGTTCCCCGTGCTATATAGCCAAATGCAAGGAATTTATGAAGGTAGTCGTATTCCGTTTGTCGGTAGCTTCATATTGTTTTTACAGTCTCCTGCCGGATGGCTATGTGTGCTGCTGGTATTTTTTTCTATGGTAGTGACGCCGATCGTGGAAAAGAAGATAAATGAAGCAACGGGGAAACGTATTTCTGCTTTTTCGGATCTGTTGCAGAAAGATGCAAAAGAGGAGGAGGACGAATGGGCAGAAGTATAGTGCGATATACAGCTTTTCTGTGCAGCTTGTTTGTTTTTTCCTCTGTAGGCGGGGTTTTCGCCACGTGGTATTACACCCATGAAAACGCTACGAATGCGCAAGCAAATTTGAGTGTTTCTCTGTCAGATTTTGAGTGGAAACCGGAAGAAATACTTCCGACAGAATCGGAAATCGGCGAAAATCACTTGGCTTTGATTGAACTTATTCTGAACGAAAGCAACAAGGGATATGGTTTGAATTACGACAATAAACACGTGCTTGAAGGATATTTGGACAAGTATGGCATCGTTTTTTCTAACCAAAAGGTTTCAGGAGGAAATTTAAAATTTGTTTCTGACGAAACAAATCAACTGTACTATTGTGTGGAAAGAATAAGCGATACGGTTTATTATGCCTACACATTTTCCTTTAGTGATTTGAACTCGGTAAAAGGTACAGCTACAGTGATGCCGGTGTATCGAACGGTTCTTGAAAAGACGGACATTTGGCGTGCGACAAGAAGCTACTTCGGTTATGCGCAAACCAAATTATTGCAAGTCGGAGGCCAAGCGGTCTTAGGAAGACAAGACTCACTGACAACTCCTTGGCTCACAGAACGACATGGCTACGATCCGACTTGTATCGAACGGTTCTTGAAAAGACGGACATTTGGCGTGCGACAAGAAGCTACTTCGGTTATGCGCAAACCAAATTATTGC
>JAZQJQ010000126.1:0-14186 GCA_045541735.1 Eubacteriales bacterium | reverse complement strand
GATGAGCCCCCGGTAAACGAACCCGTTACCGAACCCGTTACCGAACCCGTGACCGAACCCGTGATCGAGCCCGTTACCGAACCCGTTACCGAACCCGTTACCGAGCCCGTTACCGAGCCCGTTACCGAACCCGTTACCGAGCCCGTTACCGAACCCGTTACCGAACCCGTTACCGAACCCGTTACTGAACCGGTGACGGAGCCGATAACGGAACCTATAACAGAACCCGTAACGGATACTCCCGTCAGCGAAGCGGATTCTACTGTTCCTGCAACGGAAGCAACTAAGACCGATGCTCCGGTAACGGAAGCTCCCTCAACCGGAGCGCCCGAAACAGAGATTAAGGAGCCGGACGTAACCGTACCTCTTACCGATGCTCCCGCAACCGGGGAACCCGATATCTACGACGTTGAGGAAAAAAAGCCTCCCGTTGCGGCATTTGTTCTCATCGGTATCGCAGGCCTCAGCGCATTTATGATAATCTATTCTCGCATTACAAGAAAAAGAAGATAAATAAAAACCGCATACCGTCAACACCTTCGCTTTATGAGGGAGTGTGACGGTATGCGTTTTTTAATATTTCGGTTATTGAGCTTTTGTCTCGCTGTGAATGTTTTTTAGTGAGTGCCATTCAAAGCGGTCTATGGTAAGTTTTTCGTTTTTGTTTATAACGATGCGCGGTAAATTGTAATCGGCATAGGCAACTGCCGCAGCTATAGATCTGCCGCCGTCAGCAAATATCTCGATAGTGCAACGGTCAACGATAAAGCGCACGTCCGCAAAGCCGCCGAAAACGGAAAGAGGCATTTTCGTGGTTTTGCATCTTATCTCGTTCCTGCCCATATCGATTGCTACGTCGGTGCCAAAGATATTCATTACAAGCTTCTCCCCCTCGGTATACGGCATGGAAAGGGATATATCAAGTGCGGATGCGCCTGTATTTACAAAAACACTGTCTGTAAGTGAGATTCCGTTCATTATTTCTCCGTCATCATACAGTGTTTCTATCTCTTTTATCGGCAGGGCAGATAGATACAGCTCGCCGCCTATCCTTGCAAGACGCATTTCGGTTGGGATTCCCATTTGAGATGCAAAATTTGGTGCAGGTGCGTTCATAACGTGCCAGGCAATTCGCACAACTCTACCGCTTGGAACGTCTGAAAAGCTTTGCGCCGCGTAGCTCATTCGTATTTGCAGCGGCATCTGCTGCTTTGCTTCGCCTTCGGGAACGAAGCGGTCGTTTTCAAAACGGCCGGCAACGTAAACGTTTTTTGCGCCCATAAGAACGTAGTAATACTTGCCTTCGCATTCAAGTCTGAAAAGGTCGGGGCATTCGGCGTCGCCGGGGAGAGTTATCTCCTGGATTTCACTCCAATTCAAAAGGTTGGAGGAGGCAAGCAGCCCGTATCTGTTCTCGGCGCGGAATAATGCCATAACGTATTTGTCTATCTCCGGTACGTACACTACCTTGGGGTCGCGGTTTCCGCCCTCGATATGGGGAACAACGGGATTGTTAGCGTACTTTTGAAAATGCTCGCCGTCTGCGGAATACGCAAGGCATTGCGTGAATTTCTGTCCTTTTGACAGAAGATTCGTGCCGCCCGCCGCGGTGTAGTAGAGAAGCATTGCGCCCTCGCCGAAGCCTGCGGCGTTCTTTTCATCGGTAATGGCGGAGCCGGAGAACATAGTGCCCGTTTTATCGGGGAAAAGGGCAATGTCCCTTTCTTCCCAGCGGAGAAGGTCGGAGCTTACGGCGTGCCCCCAATGCATATTACCCCAAACCGGCGCCGCGGGATTGTACTGATAGAACATATGATACAGTCCGCCGTGGTATATAAGACCGTTCGGGTCGTTATTCCAGCCGTTTTTTACGGTGAAATGTACTTCGGGGCGAAGCGGCTCCTGCCAAAGCAGGGGGAGCTCCATTTCGCTTGAAAAGCTCGGAGTATAAGGTACGTCGGGACTTATTATCAGTTCGATCTCTTTGCCCAAAAACGGAGATACGTCAACGTACGCGGTGAAAAAGGGATTGATATTGTCAATACGGCAGTCAAGATCAAAGACAAGCTCTCCGCCTTCATACAGACATACCTTTTTGCTTGCAGCACGGGAGTTTACCGGGAAAAGCATATACTTGTCTGAAATAAGTACCTTCATAAATAAACTCCTTGCGTTATTTCTCTTTTTTTGGATGCCTTCCGCAGGAGTAACGCTCGGTACAGAATCCCGTTTTATCGCACTTTGCCATAAAGTAGTTCTCGGTGAGGTATTTCCACTCATCGGAATACTCGGAGAGCGCCTTTAAAACGTCGTTAAAGAGGCGGCGGTACTCGTGGTATGCACGTGTACACATTCTTTGGCGGGACATATCGAGCAGATTGCGCAGATTATGCTTGCAAACTATCTTGGTGGTCATACCGAGGGGAAGCAGCATGGCATTATCCTCGCGCGGAATGCCGAGCGCTTCTATCTTTTGAAGCGCCTCAAGTATATCGCTCATTGCACCGTCGTAGATGGCTTTTGCCTCTGCGTTCGCTTCGATCTTTGGGGGGGTAACGTAGTCGAAGCCCTTTTGGTAGTTTATGTAGCGTGTGCTTGCCTGCAGGCGCGTGGGCGCACCGCCCACGTGGGTATACCATTCGCGGATAACGCGCGCACTGTATCCGTCAAGTATCATATAAACGTCCGGAAACTCAAAGGTCCTGCCGTGCTCGCTTTCAAGGCAGTCGATGCCTCTTTTGTAATTTTTCTCGGTATCCGAGATGTCTGCGCCCCAGCAAACACCCGCCTCGGTGCCGATAAGGCTGATGGGGTCTTTTGTTGTGTAGCTTTGGATGATTACCTGTGGCATGTTTGTTTCCCTTCCTTTTCTTTTATCTGCCTTGAAAATTCTTCCGCATACGTCGTTGCGAAGCCGTGTGTGACCTTGCCGTATGAATATACGGCGGCGCCCCCACCCGTTTCCGCACCTCGTCTGCGAAACAATTTTACGGCGGCAGGGATTTTTATAATGTTGTAACGGTTTCCAATTGTAGGGGAGGGGCTTGCTCCTCCCGCGTCGGCGATATGCCGTGTGAACGCGGCGCGATATGTTTTTATACGAGTCTTTTTCTCAATTCATCTGCGGAGCAGGGGGAGAGATATGCGGGGGCGATATCAAGAACGGTCTTGCATCCCTTTATGCCCTCCGCGTTCATCTTTACTGCCGCGCGTGCGTAAGCAGCAAGTACTGATGCGGTAAATTCGGGGTTGGAATCAAGCTTTAGGCTGTATTCTATAACGTGGCTGTTTTCGCCGTTAAGTCCGGTTTTCCCCGTACGGATAACAAAGCCGCCGTGAGGAATGCCCGCGTGGTCACGCATAAGCTCTTCTTTGCTGATAAAGTGTACTGTCGTATCGTAGTCCGCAAAGTAGTTGGGCATAGTTTTTATCTCGTTTTCGATCCGGGCAAGGTCTGCGCCCTCCTTTGCAACAACAAAGCATTCCCTAAGGTGCTTTTCGCGCGTGCTAAGCTCGGGGCAGGAGCCGCTTCTTACCGCATCGAGTGCCGCATCAACGGGTATTGTGTACTGGCGCGCGTCGAGAACTCCCTCAACTCTGCGTATCGCATCGCTGTGTCCCTGGCTTACTCCCTTGCCCCAGAAGGTGTAGTCCTTGCCGTTGGGAAGGACTGCCTCTGCGTAAAGGCGGTTAAGGGAGAACATACCGGGGTCCCAGCCAACGGAGATAACGGCACATTTGCCGCCCTCGCAGGCTGCCTTGTCTACGTTTTGGAAATGCTCGGGGATCTTTGCGTGAGTATCGAAGCTGTCGATAACGTTGAAGTGGCGTGCAAGCGCCGGGGTCTGCACGGGCAGATCGGTGGCGCTTCCGCCGCAGATGATAACAACGTCGATATTCCCCTTGTGATCAAGGATATCGTCAATTGAATAGACCGCACAACCCGTAAGTGTTTTGAGCGTTTTGGGGTCGCGGCGGGTAAAAATGCCGTAAAGCTCCATGTCGGAGCTGTTCTTAACTGCGCATTCCGCGCCTCTGCCGAGATTGCCGTAGCCGGCGATGGCAACTTTGATCATTGTAAAAACCTTCTTTCAAAATGTATACAAAAATTTATTGGATGATATTTGCTTGCTTCAGATCTTCCGCTATGGCGGAATGCAGCTTTTTGCGCATCTCGGCGCATGATGCGGAGTAATCGCGTCCGTTGAGGCCTGCGTAATACGCAGTGTTCGTAAGGATGCTCACGTATATACCGCGGTCAAGATCGGCAAATACCGACGTGCCGCTGAAGCCTGTATGCCCTATGCTTCCATCGGAAAGCAGGGTACCGCCCTGCGCGTACCTTCCGTCAACGTACACGTAACCGAGTCCTCTGCCCATTGCATAGCCGGGGAGATAGTCACGCGCCGCGGTATCAAATGTGTTTTCGCTTATTATGCCGGAGTGCTTGCAAAGAAGCGAATGTCCGAATATGCTCATATCGTCGATAGAAGAGAATATTCCGGCATTTCCGCAAACGCCGTTGAGCTTGCGTGTAAGGGGGTCGCTGCATTTGTTTTTGCCAAGGTAGGGGTGCTTTGTGCTTTTTACAATGTCTTCATCCTCGCTCGGCAGATAAGAAGTGTTTTTTAGTCCGAGCGGACGTGCTATCATATCGTCAAAAAGCAGGTCGAGCGGCTTGCGGTATATCTTTTCAAGAATAAAACCGAGGAACGCGAAGTTGCCGCAGGAATATTCGTATCTTTCGCCGGGTGTAAAGAGCAGCGGGCGCGAGAGTGCGTAATCTGCGTATTCGGTGATATCGTGGGGGCCTACAAAACCGAGCGGTTCGTTTTTTCTCATTCCCGAGACGTGGGTAAGCATCATCCAAAGCGGAATATCTCGTTTATCCTCGGGCGCATCGGGAAAATACTTGCCTAGAGTGTCGTCGGGACTTATCTTTCCGGAGTCCATTGCTATGTGGAAGAGGGGAGCAACGGATATTATCTTTGTAACGCTCATCATATCGAAGAGCGTTTTGCCGTTAAGCACGTCACCTCTGCTGCTCATAAGCACTCTCGCAAGCTCTCCGTTGCGATCCCCCGCGCATAGGGCAATATCTCCTGCCCAAGCGGTGTCGATAAGCTCCTTTACGCAGTCTTTTGTGTTTTTCATTTCAATGTTCATATCCTGCCTCATGTGTTGAAGTATCTGCGGTCAAGGGAACGGAGCTGTACTGCCTCGGCTACGTGGCGTGCGCCGATGTCCTCGCTTCCGTCAAGATCTGCTATCGTGCGTGCCACGCGCAGTATGCGGTCGTAGCCTCTTGCACTGAGTCCCATTTTTTCAAAACTCATCTCAAGGAGCCGGCTTCCTGCCTCGTCCACCCTGCAAAGTGTGCGGATGTGGGAGGGCGTGATGTCCGCATTGCAGAACATGTCCGTAATGCCGTGTCTTTCAAACCGCTCGAGCTGGCGTCTGCGTGCGGCATTTACTCTTGCACGTACGTCGGCGCTGGATTCCCCCTTTTTATCGGATGTCATTTCCGTGTAGCTGACGGATGGGACCTCTATCTGTATGTCGATTCGGTCGGCAAGCGGTCCGCTTACCTTGGAAAGATATCGTTTTATATCATCGCTTCTGCAATTACACGGCTTCGTCGGGTGTCCGAAAAATCCGCATTTACACGGATTCATAGCACAAACGAGCATAAAGCGGCTGGGGTAACGTATACGTCCCTGCACTCTTGCCACAGTTACCGCACCGTCCTCAAGCGGCTGGCGGAGCGCCTCCATACTGTTTTTGGAAAACTCGGGAAATTCATCAAGGAACAGCACTCCGTTGTGCGCAAGGGAGATCTCGCCCGGTCTCGGCACCGTTCCGCCTCCGACAAGCGAGGGCGCGGACATCGTGTGATGCGGTGCGCGGAAGGGGCGCGTTCTTATCAGCGTTTCGTTTTCGCCCGTCATGCCGGCAACGGAGTATATTTTTGTCGTTTCAAGGCTCTCCTCGTAGGAAAGATCGGGCAAAATGCCCGGAAGGCGCTTTGCGAGCATTGATTTACCGGAGCCGGGAGGACCTATGAACATAATATTATGTCCGCCCGCGGCGGCTATTTCAAGTGCGCGCTTCGCACGCTCCTGCCCCATAACGTCGGAAAGGTCGGGAATGTTTTTCGGAGGCGCGGAAAAGAAAGATGCCCGGTCAAAACCAATGGGTTCTATAAGCGCCTCTCCGCGCAGATGGCGCACGATGTCGGCGATGCTTCTTGCGGGATAAACGGTGATCCCCTCGGCGACAGAGGCTTCTGCGGCATTCTCTGCGGCTATAAACAGCTCGCTTCTTCCTGCCCTTGCGGCAGAGATGGCAAGCGGAAGCGCACCAGGTACGGGGCGCAGGGCGCCGGAGAGGGAGAGCTCTCCTATAAAGCATTTATTCTCCATATCCACGCTTTCGGGGATATAACCGGCACAGCGCAGTATGGCTGTAAGTATCGCGCAGTCAAAGCCCGCGCCCTCCTTGCGCCTTGCGGCAGGGGCGAGGTTGACTGTAAGCAGCTTTTCGGGAAAACGGTAACCGCTGTTTTCGCAGGCTGTGCGTACCCGGTCTTTTGCTTCCTTTACAGCCGCGTCCGGCAGGCCGATAACGTCGAACTGCTCCATTTTCTTTTGTGCGCTGCATTCCACGGTGACCTCAAACCCGTCTATTCCGTGTAATCCCGCGCTGTAAACGGTGGATAACATCACATTCCGTCCTTTTTATCGGAAAAGCAGGCTTTCCGTTTTTTTGGGTCTTGACATCAATCGGGTTATCGCATCCTTGGGTGATGCGCCTTCAAAGCATATTTTGCACAGCTCTTCGGTTATCGGCATCTCCACTCCGTGCTTTTTTGCAAGCATCACAGCGGTGCGTGCCGCATAGTAGCCCTCGACCGTGCCCGTTTCCTTTATTGCGTTCTCGGCACTCATGCCTTTTCCTATAAGTATGCCCGCGCGGTGATTGCGGCTGATGGGGCTCATACAAGTGACCGTAAGGTCGCCGAGGCACGAAAGACCGCTGAAGGTCTCCGCTTCTGCGCCCATTGCAACACCCAGACGCGTTATCTCCGCCATTCCGCGCGTGATGAGGGCGGCCTTCGTGTTGTCGCCCATTCCGAGACCGTCGGAAATTCCGGCGCAGAGGGCAATAACGTTTTTGATCGCTCCGCCGAGCTGAACGCCTATTTCGTCTGCGCTCACGTAAACGCGCAATACGTCGCCAGAAAAGGCATCCTGCACAAGTCTGGCGGCATCCGCATCGCGGGATGCGGCAACAACTGCGGTCGCAATGCTTTTTGCGACCTCGTCGGCAAGCGAGGGGCCGCTGAGTGTAACTATCGCTCTGCCGGGCAGTTTTTCGCGGATAAGGGAGGAGAAGGGAAGTCCGCTGTCCTTGCAAAGTCCCTTTGCCACGTTGCATATCACTGCGTTTTCAGCAAGAACGCTGTTAAAAGCAGCCGCAGTTTCTCCTACCGCAAAGGAGGGAACGGCAAGCACCGCAAGCTTTGCTTCCGCGGCGGCATTTTTATCACAGGTTATATTCATATCGGCGGGAAGGATCACGCCGCCAAGCAGAGGATTTATGCGTGTGACGGCAAGGTTTTTTGCCTCGTCCTCGAAAGCCGACCAAAGCGTTACCGTATGCCCGTTTTTATGCAGTACGCACGCAAGGGCAGTGCCCCACGCGCCTGAGCCGAGCACGGCAACGTTAAGCTTATTATCGTTTTGCATCTTCTACCTCTCAGGTGTTCTGCGGGGTGTTTCTTTTTGTTAGATTATTCTATCACAGTTTTTTTCTGCTGTCAATCTGCGTTGACAATGTCAAATACAAGAGCTTCTGTCGAATAATATACTTCTATGTCTTCAAGCAGTTTCTTGTAAGGTTCGCTTGTTTCGTTAAGCGCGTCTGCGGATGGAAGCACGGTAGGGCATTTTGCGTTGAAATGCAAGGGCAGCTTGTTTTTGGGACCTGCGGCACCGATTATCAGCATATCGGCGCGCATAGCCGCTTCGCGTATCTTCTGTATGGAGGCGGAGTGCGTTATACCCGATGAAACGTATAGGATATTCTTTTCTCCGGTATTTGCGCTCACGGCGCGTATCGGCACCGCGCTGTGCTCTGTATATTCGCTGTGTATGCAGAACTCTATACCGACCGCTTCAAAACTCTCACCGAATCGGTATTCCGCAGCCGTTGCCCGCACGCGTGAGACGTTTGCGATAAGATGCTTTACAAGCTCCGTTTCTTCTTTGCTCTTCGGTGCGGGATAGTATACCGTCCGCACTTTAAATACGGTGCCGTAATTGAGCACCGCATTGAGAGTTGCGTTGTTAAGACGTGTAAGGATCAGAACGTCCGCTTCCGTGCGGTGCATCATTTTTAGCAGCCCGCCGCCGATAAGGGCATCGTTTTCGCTTCCGTTCGTAAAGTCGAGCACTGCCGTTCCTTCCGGTACGGAAAAGACAATGGAATCCTCCCTTTCTTCGCTCTTTACGGCAACAGAGCAGAGATCATTTCTCGGTATTTCGTACATTGCCGTGCAAACGGGAAGGGCGGCGGCTGACAGAACGGCAAGACAGAATAAGACTTTTCTTGTATTCTTTGAAGTAAGTACAGCCAAAGCGGTGAAGACCGTAACCGCAAGGATAACGTAAGGTACGAAGGGATAGGTGAGCGGATAGAGCGGAACGCTATCCGAAAAGAATGCGGAGATTTCGAGTATCAGACGGCAAAGTGCGGATACCGCTTCCGTAAAAACGGGAATCGGCGCGCCTGATATTGCAAGCGGAACGGATGCAAACAAAAGAATATTCACGGGCAGGGAGCACACAAGCGTAGCAGGTGCAGCGGCAGGGGAGATAACTCCGTATGCAATAAAAACGATGGGAAGAGTGAACATCTGCGCGCAAAGGCTGACAAAGAGAGGAAGAAGGACGGTGCCGCCGAAAAAACCGATAGGCTTTCCCGTTTGCCGTTCCCTTTGCGCGGAAAGCTCTGCGGCAAGGATTACACCGAGCGTTGCAAATACGGAAAGCCACAGCCCCACCGATGAAGCGGCTGTAGGTTCTGCACAGAGTATCAGCGCCGTCGAGGCGAAAAGCGAGGTGTAAATGTCACGCTCGCGTCCGATGAAGTATGCGGCGTATACCGCAAAGAGCATAATTGCGGCACGCAGCACAGAATATGAAAAGCCCGCAATTACCGTATAGAATGCGGCAAAAAGAAACAGCAGTATGATCCTTACGGTCTTCGGCAGCCTCAGCTTGTGCAGTAAAAAGCCGATACCGCCCATAAGCACCGAAAAATGCATACCGCTGATGGCAAGCATATGCAGTATGCCCGCCCGGGTGAAGTCGAGGTATGCAATGTCACTTATGCCTTTTCGCACACCGACAAGCAACGCGGCGCAAATGCCCGCATCCGTGCCTGCCGTTGCGCGCTCGATACGCGCAGTAATATCTTTTCTGAGCTTTGATGAGATGCTGTACAGGGTAGTGCGCTTTTGAATAACGCTTATCTCGGCTTCCTCTGCCGTTTCGGCGCCTGCCATCATCCCGTTTGAGCGCATATAAACGTTTTTGCTGCCTTCTGACGACGGGGAGAAAACGACGGACGTTTCTATAACGAATCCGCTTTCAAGCTCTCCGTCGGGGCAAGTCAGCATTACACGGCACCGAACTTTTTCTCCGTTTGCGTATACAATGCGTGCTTTATAGGCGGTGCCGTCAAAGGAATCATATAGTTTTTCCTCGATGAGAAGCGTTGCTGTGCATTCGCCCTCGTTTGAGCAAAGCTCCCTTTCGGGCAGATATGCAAGCGTGAAATGGGAAAAAAGACCCAGTAAAGCGAAAATAATACAGACGGCAGGTCTAAGGAAAAAGCGCGAAAACCGTCTTCTGCGGCAAACAAGGAAAAGACCGAACAACAAACAAAAAAGAACCCCTGCAATAATTAGCAGAGGTGACGATAAGCGCACAGAAAGAAGCTCCGCCGCACATACGGCGGCGGAAAATGCCAAGCAGAATAATGCAAAGGGACGGTGCTTGAAGAATGGCATGGTTCGGGTTCCTCTTTTCGGTGTTTGCAGGGGAGGCGCTGCGCCTCCTTCTGTCAACGCTGTTTTCTTGTTGGAGGGGAGAGATCTCACTTACGTTTTGATACCGTTATCTCAATCCGTTTTTGATAAATGCCACGCCGCGATTGAAGGTTTCATAATCCACGGTGTCGGGGAGGATATTGGAGCTTTCAAGCGTGAGTGAGCCGCTATAGGAGTGTTTTTTCAGTGCGGCAAAGAAGGTGTTCCAATCAATACCGCCCTCGCCCGGCTGGCGTATTACCTTGCGCGCTACCCAGTCACCGGGTGCGCCCTCGTAATCAATTATGTGGAAATGTCCGATATTATCGGGCAGAAGAGAGGCAAGCGTTTCGTTCGTTTCGCCGTGGAATGCCGATGCGCGTGTGTCCGCGGTAACGGAAAAGGGGTAGCGCCCTATTGCGTTTTTTAGGTTTTTAAGAGGGGAGCGATTCGTACACACACAATTTTCGGGTAAAAGGGAAAGTCCGTAGCTTTTTCCCGTTTCAACTATTATTTCCATGCGCTCGTAAAGCATTTCGGGATATTTGTCGCTGTCAGGTATTCCCCACGGATGGAAAACGCATTTTTCAGCTCCGAGGGCAAGCGCGATCTCGCAGTCTCTTTTAACGATATCAAGAGCGGCGTTCAGATTATTTTCACCGGGAGAGCTGCAAAGATCTCCCGTTTGCTTGTTCATGTGCAAAACGGGTATTTTTATGCCGAGGGAGAGGTACTCGTTTACGGTATTTTTTATATCGGCGTACAGATCCTCGAATATCATCAGCTCGAAGCCGTCGCATATGAGTTTTTCGTGAAAGCGGGAAAGCAGATGCGGGTTGCGTCCGTTTATGCGCCCCGTAAAGCAGCCGGTGGAAATATATACCGAATTTTTCATTTTTCTGCCTCTTTTCATCATTTTTCTGCAATCTTCGATAATTTTATCATTGCCGTGCGGTTTTGTCAATCAAGCGTATATTCATTTACAAAGTGTTTATTGTCTGTTCTCAGAAAATTTACATATTTTTCAGTCTTTTCACTTGATTTGCGTGCGGGGTAACTGTATAATATAATCAATAAATGTATACGGTTGTGGTTGCGCGTGCGCACGGCCGCCGAAGGAGGTCAAAAATGAAAAAAAGAAGATCATCCGGAATATTTGCGATAATCATCTTTTTGATAGTTTTGCTTATTCCCACTTACATAGCGATCATCTCATTTAACAGAACGGAAAATAAGCCTCCGGAGGTGGATGAATCGTCCACGCTTACCGTAAGCGATATCAACGGTGCGGAATTTAACTTTGCCGACGATAATGAGGACGGCAAGGCTATGATAGATCTCTTCACCGCTATGATAAGCGGCTCCTCGAGAGTAGACGAGCTTCCCGTAAACGAGGGCACCCCCTGCTATCTCGTTTCCTTTGTGTCGGGCGAAACGGAAAAGCTCTATCAGTTCTATTTCTCCAAAAATGCCGATTCTTATTTCGTAGATAAGGATGCAAAGGTGTTCCGCATTCCCACCGATAAGGCGGCAATGTTTATGAATACCCCATATGCCGCATCTCTCTTTACCGAGATATCCGCGGCGCCCGAGCTTATCTTCAACGGAACAGACAAACTTCTGCCTTCCGATATAAGTTGGAAGTTCCGTTCCCAGAAGGGCGGAGAGCTTGTTGACGTGGATCCCAAGTCCCTCAAGCTTGCGGTCGATACCCAGAACACCGTTTCCGACGGAAGCTTTGATCTTTCCTTCAATATGATCCCAAATCACACCGTTGTCGTTATAACCGACGAGAACGGCAAGGAGATCTTCAAGGGCGCGTTTATCAATGACGAGCTTAAAAAGATATCCGACCAGCTGAGCGTAACGGAAAGCACGGTGCTTCACGTTTCTCTTGAGGTTCAGTGGAACGAAACGGATACGCTTGATTACAGCGGACGAGCAAAGTACGAGTTTAACGTAGACTTTGCCGCTCCCGCGGTATTCAGCCTCGGCCAGAGCACCGTTAAGCGCGGCGGAGTAGTTCTTGTTTGTGCAAAGAATGCCAAGGATGCTTCAAAGGTAGGCTTTACCGCTTCTCCTGCACTTACCTTCGGCGATAAGACCATCACCCCCAAGTTCTATTCCGACGGCAAAAACAGCTACGCGCTTATAATGATAGATGCCAATACCGATAACAAGGAATACAGCTTTACCCTTACTTACGGAGCTGTAACGCAGACCCTGCCTCTTACGGTAGAGACGCGTACCTACCGCACGGGATATACCAGTAACGCAAGCGCCGCCATCGCTCAGTCGCACCGCTCGGCCGCCGCTCTTTCGGCGTTTGATAACATCGTAAAGAGCCAGCTTGAGAAAACTTCGAGCATTGCCCTCTGGAGCGGCAAGTTCGGCTTCAGCGTTACCGATAAAACTCCTCAGTACTCTCTTGGCTTCGGTCACAAGCGTACCATTACCAGCACCGGTGAAACTTATCAGAACTTCGGTGTTGATTATTACGTTGCCGCAGGTGCCGATATTATCGCCGTAAACAGCGGTAAGGTGCTTTATGCAGGCGTTGCCGATTATCCCGGAAAGTTCGTTATAATCGACCACGGCCTCGGCCTCTTCTCGGTATATATGCACCTTTCCGATTACACTGTTAAGGAAGGCGACACCGTGGAAAAGGGAACTGTGATCGGTTCTGCGGGCACCTCCGGCTTTATTGCCGCTACCGGTGCAAACCACTCCATTATGTACTTCCAGAACGGCGACCCCTTCTGCGCTTACGAGCTTGAAGAGGTAGGAATTCCCGGACTTAATTGATTAGCAGATAGATTTAGTGCGGGCGGTAAGTCTTATTTGCCGCCCGTTTCGTTTTTATAGAGAGGGCTCTAACGATATGAGTAAAAAGAAAGAAACGGACGGAATAGGAAGTTCGCGAAAGCTTCTGAAAAAGATCTGTACCGCTGCCGTGTTTGCGGCTATAGTCTACGTCGCAACGGGTTTTTTGCCCCGTATACCGATAGGCAGCGGCTACGTGCATATAGGCGATGCCGCCGTATACCTCTGCGCCGCTATGATGCCTTCGGCATTTGCCGCTCCTGCGGCTGCCATAGGCGCCTCGCTTGCCGATCTTAGCGCAGGATACGCTTCCTACATACCCGCAACGGCTGTCATAAAGGCGCTTACGGTGCTTGCTTTTTCTCACGGCAGGGGAAAGCTTGCGTCAAGGCGCAATCTTGGCGCGTGTATTATTGCAGCTCTTCTTTGTGTCGGCGGATATTTTCTTTGGGAGGCGCTCGTGTTCTCCTCTCTTGTTGCGCCGATAGCCTCCGTTATCGGAAATCTTATCCAATCAGCCGCTTCTGCGGTACTCTATTTTGCCGCAGCATACGCGCTTGACCGCGCCGGAATCAGCTCAAAGCTGCTGTAAAAACTGTTTGCTGTTCGTTTTTTAGTTGAAAATGTATCTTTTTTCGTTTTCGAATAGCAAAAATACGGACAAATCCGTTCAAAATCCGCAAAATAAGCATAAAAGACTTGACAAAAGCACTGTGTTTGTGCGATAATGTTACGGTCGGTTAAACAGCGAGTGAAATAGAACTTTCGATCTCGTTTAAGGAGGTGCATATAATGCTTAGAACTTATCAGCCTAAGAAGCGTCAGCGCAAAAAGGAGCACGGCTTCCGTAAGAGAATGAAGACTGCCGACGGCAGAAACGTCCTGAAGAGAAGACGCGCAAAGGGCAGAGCAAGACTCACCTATTGACGGTGGACGACGAGGCGGCGACAGACAAGCTCTGGCCGCCTTTCTCATTATCTCTATAATTTTATAAATCAGGTCTGCCTTTGATTTCTTGGAGGCAGACTGCTTTTTGACGAAAGCGATCTGTTATGAAGCTGTATCCGATAACCGAAAATCATTTGTATAACAAGGCCTTTACCAAGGGAAAGGGGGCCGGCACGCGGCCTATTTCGGTATGTGTTTTAAAGGACTACAAAGCCGAAAAACTGCGCCGCGCGAACCCGCAAAAGGAATTTCTTAATCGTGTGGGACTATCGGTCGGTAAAAAGGTCGGAAACGCCGTCGCCCGCAACCGCGTTAAGCGTAT
>JAZQJQ010000125.1:0-13958 GCA_045541735.1 Eubacteriales bacterium | reverse complement strand
GTGAGCCATGGACTTTTCCTTAGAGGTATAGAAACCGGTGCACTCAAGAACAACGTCAACACCAAGCTCGCCCCAAGGGCAGTTGTTAGCGTCCTTTTCAGCATAGATCTTGAGAGTCTTGCCGTCAACTGTGATTGTGCCTGCTTCGTCATCAGCGGAAACTGTGTGGAGGTTTTCGCCGAGTGTGCCGCAGTAACCGCCCTGTGCGGTATCGTACTTAAGAAGGTTAGCGAGCATAGAGGGCTTTGTGAGGTCGTTGATAGCAACAACATCATAACCTTCTGCGCCGAACATCTGGCGGAATGCGAGACGGCCGATACGGCCAAAACCGTTAATAAAGTCGGATCGTAGCCATGTCGTTCTGTGAGCCAAGGAGTTGTCAGTGAGTCTTGTCTTCCTAAGACCGCTTGGCCTCCGACTTGGGGCTGGTAAGGTCGTTGATGGCAACGATGGTGTAGCCCTTAGCGCCGAACATCTGGCGGAATGCGAGACGGCCGATACGGCCAAAACCGTTAATAGCAACTTTTACAGACATTTGTTTTTTCCTCCAAATATATTTAATAAAATTGCTTTAGAATTAAATTTGCCAAGCTAACCGAATGATATTATAACACAATTTTGCTCATAAACAATAGTTTTTTAGAAATTTTTTCTGGATTTGTTAAGTTTTTATCAATGCGCACAAAAACATCAGTCAATTAGTCGCTTTTTTGCTCATAATGATTATTTATGTTTTCTGTATTTCAAAGCGTGTACAAGAAACAGCGGAAGCTTGCTCATTCTTCCGATGCGCGAAGGCTCCTTCATCAGCCTATAGAACCATTCAAGACCGTATTTGCAGTAGAATTCGGGAGCTCGTTTGCTTCTTCCGCTAAATACGTCAAGACTGCCGCCAAGGCCTGCAAAAACTCCGACAAGCGGCATCTTCGATCGGTTTTCCGATATCCATGTCTCTTGCTTAGGCGCGCCGACACACACCAAGACGAGCTTTGCACCTTTTTCGTTAATCTCTGTAATAACGCTATCATTTACTTCCCCGCCGGTCATATCAAAATACCCGTCGTGGGTACCGCAAACGATAAGTCCGGGGTATTTAGCTGCCATATTGCGCTCAGCATCCTCGGCAACTCCGGGCTTGCCTCCGAGAAAATACACGGGATATCCCTTTGAAGCGCAGTATTCAATCATTGCTTCGCCCAGTTCTATACCCGGTATTCTTTCAGGGATGGGAGTCTTTAGTATAGTTGCCGCCTTGATCACTCCGATACCGTCGGCTACAACAAGCTCCGCATTGTTCAGTATATTGCGGAAGCTCTCGTTCTTTTCCGCAAGCATTACTATCTCAGGGTTCGGAGTGCAAAGTGCGGTTTGATCTCTTGTTCCGTCGATTGCCGCAAAAAGCATATCTTTTGCTTCGGCAGCTGTCAAATTGTCAAAGTATACTCCGCATATATCCGTTCTTTTTCTTTCGGTCATAATATCCTCTCAATGGTTGATACAGCATTACTTTAACACTTTTTTTCTGTTTTTTCAAGTATTTATCCAGTTTATCGTCATTTTAGATTGACTTGTTATTCTTGAAATGATAGAATATCATAAATATTAACTGCGAGGTAATGCCAATGTCAAAACTTACAGGTAATGCTATAGTCGGTCAGTCCGGCGGTCCCACTGCCGCCATAAATGCAACTTTGTCCGGGGTCATCCGCGGATGCTTTACCGCTCATAAAGACGGAACCGTAGGTACTCTGTACGGAATGAGAAATGGAATCGACGGACTTGTAAACGGTAAATACATCGATCTTACCGGCATATGGAATGATGAAGAAAAGCTTTCCTTGCTCGAAAACACCCCTGCTGCCGCTCTCGGAAGCTGCAGAAAAAAACTCCCCGACCCTATGGGAAACGATCCGGTTTACGCTGAGATTTTCGAGCTTTTCGAGAAGCTTGATATCCGCTATTTCTTCTACATCGGCGGAAACGACTCGATGGACACTGCCGCTAAACTCGACAAGTACGCAAAGCGAATCGGCTATGACATCCGAGTAATGGGCGTTCCGAAAACGATCGACAACGACCTTTGTGAAACAGACCATACACCCGGGTTTGGCTCTGCAGCAAAATACATTGCCAATACTGTTACGGAAGTCATAGCCGATTGCGCGGTCTATGACGTTCCTGCAGTTACAGTAATTGAGATAATGGGCAGAGATACGGGTTGCCCCACTTCCGCCGCCGGCCTAGGCGCTGCTGCATGCAATCCCGTTCCCGATCTTATATATTTCCCCGAAAAGGTTTTTGATCTTGATAAGCTCTACAAAGACGTAGAAAAAGCTCTCAAAAAGCATCCAAACGTTGTTATCGCAGTATCCGAAGGCATTCGATTTGCAGACGGAACCTTCGTTGGCGAGGATAAGAGCGGCGCTGTTGACGTATTCGGTCACAAGCAGCTTTCCGGAGCTGCAAAAACAGTAGCTTCCGCAATTAAGGCAAAATTCGGCTGCAAGACGAGAGGTATTGAGCTTAACACCGTTCAGCGATGCGCAAGCCACATAGCATCCCTTACCGACCTGACGGAATCCGTATGCATCGGTAAAGAAGCTGTAAATGCCGCGATCGACGGTGCAAGCGGATGCACTGTAGTTTATAAGAGGATCTCAAACACACCCTATACCGTAAAATACGAGACCGCTAACGTTGACTTGATAGCAAACCGCATAAAGTATCTGCCCGACAGCTATATCAACACCGAGGAAAACGGCATTACCGAAGAATGTCTTGAATATCTTATGCCCCTCATCGCCGGTGAAACAAAGCCCGAATACGATGGCGGTATAGTTAAACATTTCTTTTTCTGAGAGGTACGTATGAAATACTTTGAATACCGTTCCCCCGACGGAGACCAGTCAAAGAACGCTCTCGTTTCTGCAGTAGGTTTCGGAGGGATGAGATTTCCCGTTAATGAAGATAAATCTATTAATTATCCCGCCGCAAAGGCACTTATCGACCGCGCATATGCTGCCGGAATCAACTACTACGATACCGCTTATCCCTACCACGGCGGAACAAGCGAGCGTTTTTTTGCAGATGCACTTGCTGAATATCCGCGCAACAGTTACTATCTTGCAGATAAGCTTCCGCTCTGGCTTGTCGAGGACGTTTCGGACGTAAGCAAATTCTTTAATGAACAGCTTGAGCGTTGCAAAACCGACTATTTTGATTTCTATCTATGCCATGCATTCACTCAATCGCGATTCGACAAGATGACGGAGCTCGGTGTAATAGACGAGCTTGAAAAGCTAAAAAAAGAAGGAAAGATAAAAAGACTCGGATTTTCATTTCACGACACTCCGGCCGCTCTTGAAAATATTCTAAAGGACAGATCTTGGGATTTTGCACAGATCCAATATAATTACCTCGATTACACGATGCAGGATGCAAAGCGCCTTGAGGAGCTCTTAGGTGAATATAACGTGCCCTTCCTTATTATGGAACCGGTACGCGGCGGTGCGCTTGTAAACGTCCCTGAAGCCGGAAAAAAGCTCCTTGAAAACCCTGAAGGCCATTCCGTTCCCTCTTATGCTATGAGATTTGCAATGTCAGCTCGCGGTGTTTTTTGTGTGCTCAGCGGTATGAAGGATCTTGAGGCGCTCGAGGATAATATTAAGACAGGTAATAATTTCCGAGAAGTGTCAGATGATGAGCGTGTTACGCTTCAAAAGGTCGCTGATATCATAATCTCCGCCCGTCTTCTTCCCTGCACGGAATGCAGATATTGCGATGGCTGTCCCGCCGGAATACTGATACCCGAAACTCTGAAACTTTATAACACCTTTATGTCGACGGAGGACAAACAGACTCTCCGTAAAGATGTAGATAAGCTGCCTGCGCGCCCTGTTTCCTGCATTTCCTGCGGTGCATGTTCTTCCGTTTGCCCACAACATATAGACATACCTGAGGCAATGAAAACGCTTGCAAAGCTGACAGAAAAAAAACAGTAGATCAATGGGATGTAAAGAAACGGTGTTTCTTTACATCCCATGCAATTATTTTAATTTTCTTTTGTCCCATTCCAGAAGCTTATCACCTTTAACGAGATAAGCCTTTTCAGCTTTTTTTGCAAGAGGTGTGTCACTGTAAGAATCGCTGTAAAACTCTTCAATAGTACTATCGGGAAATTCATCACGGAATCTTAATACTTTTTCTTCTCCGTGACAGTTATTTCCGCTGTATTTTCCCGTATTCATATCAACGGGTGAACCCATAATATACTTGATACCGAGCATATCCGTTGCGCATTTTACAAGAAATTCGGGCGAGGCGGTAATTACAACGTCATCGTCCTTTTGATTTTTTTTATACCATTCCTTTATTCCCGATATCCTTTCTTTCCAGAAAAGCTCAAGCTCACGCTTTGTATCAATTACCGAAAGAAACGAGAACATATCCTCTTTAAAATCCTGCTTTTTTATAAAACCGCAGCCAAAAGCTATGCCACGCACAGCGATACGGGGCAGCATTCTTCGAACTTTTTTATGTTTTTTTGCGCAGTACATAAGAAAATGAAAGGTACTGTCGCCGTCATAAATCGTTTTATCAAAATCATATACGTTCATCTTTTCACTTCCTTTCGACCTATCTTATCACATTTTTACAAAAATTGAAACAGTATTTTATAAAAAAAGCTTTTAAAAAGATAAATTCTTCTTGAAATCAAGAATAAGTATTGAAAATTACATAAACATATATTACAATAACAGTGGTATATTACGCAGATTGCACAAATCGACTGATTTCGATCTGCTACATCAACAAAATGGAAAGGACCTTACGGCAATGAAAGCAAAAAAGGAATGCGTGGCTATGCTCCTTGCGGGCGGCCAGGGCAGCAGACTGTATGCCCTTACAACTACAGTCGCAAAACCTGCGGTTCAATTTGGCGGCAAGTATAGGATAATCGATTTTACCCTATCCAACTGCGTTAACTCAGGTATCGATACTGTCGGTGTTCTTACCCAATATCAGCCTCTCGTGCTTAACGAATACGTTGGAAACGGACAGCCTTGGGATCTTGACAGAACCTTCGGCGGGGTTAAGATCCTGCCTCCTTATCAGGCAGCAGACCGTGCCGACTGGTATAAGGGCACCGCTAATGCCATCTATCAGAACATGCGATTCATCGACAGATACGACCCCGAATACGTTCTTATACTCTCGGGCGACCATATTTACACGATGGATTACAGCGCCATGCTTGCATACCACAAAAAGCAGAATGCTGACTGCACCATTGCCGTTATAAGCGTACCGAAGGAGGAGGTCTCCCGCTTCGGAATTCTTTCCGCTGATGAAACGGGAAGGATAACTAAGTTTGAAGAAAAACCCAAGCAGAGCGACAGCACCGATGCCTCTATGGGCATCTACATTTTCAAGAAAGACAAACTCTTCGCTTATCTGAATGCAGACGCGGCAGACCCCGAAAGCGAAAACGACTTCGGAAAAAACATCATTCCCGCTATGCTTAACTCGGGCGAGAGAATGTTTGCTTATCCTTTTGTCGGTTACTGGAAGGATGTCGGTACCATATCAAGCCTTTGGGAGGCAAATATGGATCTCCTCGAGACTTCCCAGACCCCTTTCCGTATAAACGACAGACATAGAAGAGTGTTCTCCCGTTCTTCGATACGCGCACCTCACTATATGGCTGAAGATGCTGTTGTCGACAACTCTATCATTACCGAGGGATGTCAGATCTATGGAACCGTAAAGAACAGTGTTCTTTCACCCGGAGTGACAGTCGAAGAGGGTGCCGAGGTAATCGATGCAGTCATTCACGCAGGATGTACCGTAAAGGCGGGTGCAAAGGTATATTATTCAATAGTCGCCGCAGACGTAACGATCGGCGAAAATGCGATAGTCGGTGAAATGAAGGAGACCTCACCCGGAATAACGCTTGTCGGTGCACATCAGGAGATCCCAGCAAACGAAGTGATCCCCGGCAATGTAATCAAATCAGCGAAGGGAGCATAAAACAATGAACGCAGTAGGTATCATCTTTTCAAACATTCACGACCAAAGCATTCCCGAGATAACGAGAAGGAGAACTATGGCTTCCGTTCCCTTCGGATGCCGCTACCGCCTTATTGACTTTCCGCTTTCCAATTTTGTAAATTCCAACATTAGCAATATCGGAGTTATAACTCATTACAATTACCAGTCTCTTATGGACCATATCGGAACAGGTAAGGACTGGGACCTTGCAACAAGAAGCGGCGGAATCAAGATCCTTCCTCCGTACATCACAGCTTACGATAACACCGCAAGTGCAGGACTTTATTCGACACGTCTCGAGGCGCTTGCAGGAATCCTGCATTTTATTTCAAGAGCGAAGGAAGAGTATGCCGTTCTTTCCGATTGCGACACAATCTGTAACATCGATCTGAACGAAGTTCTTGATTACCACAAAAAGAACGAAGCGGACATCACTGTCGTAGCAAAGCCCGAGCTTCTCACCCGTGCCATGGTGGGTAAGCAGATAGTTTTTGAAACAGACCAAAACAACAGAATAACGGACATAGCAGAGCAGACCTCCAATATGAGCGGAACCAAGTTCGTTTGTATGAACATTCTTGTAATGAGCCGCCTTTACCTGCAGAATCTCGTACTTGATGCAATAGCACACGGATACAGAGATTTCTACCGTGATTCAATGATGAGCAACGTAAACACCGCAAGCTTTTACGTTTACGAGCACAAGGGTTACCACGCTTCCATCACCTCTCCCTCCGAGTATTTTAAATGCAATATGCAGCTGCTCAATAAAGAAGTCCGCGACGACCTTTTCAACAATGAGAGCCATCCGATACTAACAAAGGTAAGAAACTCGCCCCCCTCCAAGTACGTTGAGGGTGCAAAAGTTAAGAATTCCCTGCTTGCCGACGGTTGTGTGATCGAAGGTACGGTTGAAAACTCCATTATTTTCCGAGGAGTACACGTTAGTAAGGGGACTGTAGTCCGCAACTCAATCCTTATGCAGGATACATTTGTCGGCAAGGATGTCCGCCTTAACTGCGTAATTACGGATAAAAACGTTATGATAGGAGACGGATGCGACCTCTCCGGACATGAATCCAGACCCTTCTACATTGAAAAAGGAGCAAGAATCTAATGAAGCAAATACTGTTCGTAGGATCCGAAGCCGCCCCCTTTGCCGCCACAGGCGGCTTAGGGGACGTTCTCGGTTCTCTGCCTAATGAAATAGCAGCCCTCGGAGGTGACGACGTTGACGTACGTGTCGTTCTCCCCCTTTACGGAATGGTAAAGGACGAATACCGCGCGATGATGCGCACTGAAGCTGAGTTTACCGTTTCCCTTGCTTGGCGCAGAATTTATTGCGGCATAAAAAGTCTCTACAAAGACGGAGTAACTTGGTATTTTATTGACAACGAAGACTATTTCAAAAGAAACGGTCTTTACGGTCACTTTGATGACGGTGAACGTTATGCATTTTTCTGTACCGCCGTTCTCGAAATGATGCGCGTACTTAATTTCTATCCCGACTACATGCACGCAAACGACTGGCAATCAGCACTCACCGTTATATATGCAAAGAGAAAATACGCTTTTGTTCCCGAATATGCGGGCATAAAATCCATCTTCACCATCCATAATATAGAGTACCAGGGCATATACGGATTTGAGATTCTCGGAGACATATTCAATCTTCACGAAGCTGACCGCAGCTTTGTTGAAAATAACGGATGCATCAACCTAATGAAGGGCGCTATACAGCTTTGCGATATCCTTACTACCGTCAGCCCCAGATATGCAGGAGAGATACAGAGCTGCGAATATGCTCATGGCCTTGAGAGCATAATCTCAATGAACAGTTACAAATTACGCGGAATTCTCAACGGGATCGATTATATTTCTTATAATCCCAAGACAGATTCTGCGCTTTGGCAAAATTTTACCTTCAGGTCTATTGACAAAAAGGTACAAAATAAGGTAGAATTTCAAAGTCTGATGAATTTACCCGTTGACCCCGATAAGCCGCTTTACGCAATGATCACAAGACTTGCCACACACAAAGGTCTCGACCTTGTTTGCGGTATGATCGACCGTCTTCTTTGTGAAGATATACAGTTCATTCTTCTTGGCACCGGCAACGGCACTTATGAAGAATTCTTCCGCAATCTTGAAGCACGTTACCCTGATAAGGTACGTTCCCTTATAATGTTTGACAGGGATATTTCCCGCAAGCTTTATGCGGCTGCGGATTTCTTTATTATGCCCTCTAAGAGTGAGCCGTGCGGATTATCTCAGATGATCGCATCACGCTACGGCGCTGTACCGATAACCAGAGAAACGGGAGGCCTTGCCGACTCTATTCACGGATATTACGAGGACAAAGGCAAGCTCCACGGAAACGGTTTTACATTCGCGGGATACTCCTCCGACGAGCTGCTTGAGCGCTCTCTTGCCGCAAAAGCTCTTTATGAAGATAAAGATAAATTCAAAAAATTCGTATCCAGAGTAATGCGCGTTGATTTTTCCTGGGGCAGATCTGCCGAGGAATATCTGCGCATGTACGAAGTCAGATAACATTACCGAAAGGACGCTCTTTTGAGCCGCAGAACAAATGGCACACGATATCAAAGCAAACGACATCAAGAAGAACATTGCCTCCAAGCTTTCCCGTTATTTCGGAACCTCTCCCGCAGAAGCTAACAGAGAACAGCTTTATAAGGCGACCGCGCTTACGATCAAGGATATTCTTACCGAAAAGCGCAGAGATTTCAAGGCTGAAGTAAACTCCAAGCAGAAAAAGCGCGTATATTATATGTGCATGGAATTTCTGATGGGACGTTCGCTGAAGACAAACATCCACAACCTCGGACTTGCCGATGAGTATAAAAAAGCACTTGCTTCCTTCGGAGCAGATCTTGACGAGCTTTATGAGGAAGAGCCCGATGCAGGACTGGGCAACGGCGGACTCGGAAGACTCGCCGCTTGCTTTATGGATTCTCTCGCATCCCTTGATTACCCCTCCACCGGATTCTCTATCTGTTACGAATACGGTCTTTTCAAGCAGAAGATCATAGACGGTATGCAGGTCGAGCTTCCTGACGTTTGGCTTCCCGGCGGAGAGGTATGGCTCGTTCCCCGTTCAGATACCACCTTTCACATCCGTTTCGGCGGCCACGTAAAGGAAAAGTGGGACAACGGCAAGCTTGAAATAATCCATCAAGATTACGAAGAAGTTGAGGCTGTTCCCTACGATATGATGGTATCCGGTGCCAGCGACAAGGGTGTTGCCCGCCTCCGCCTTTGGAGAGCAAGAGATATACGCAACTTCAATATGGGTCTCTTCACCCAAGGTCAATACACCAAGGCGCTTGAGGAAAGCACTAATGCCGAGATAATCTCCAAGGTACTTTACCCCTCCGATAACCATACAGAGGGTAAGCTCCTTCGTCTCTCTCAGCAGTATTTCCTCGTTTCCGCATCTCTTCAGAGCATTCTTCGCGACCATATGTCCGTTTACGGAAGGCTTGACAACCTCGCCGAAAAGGTCGCTATTCACATCAATGATACACACCCCGCACTTTGCATCCCCGAGCTAATGCGTATCCTTATGGATGAACACGGTTGGGATTGGGATAAGTCCTGGAACACCGTTATCAACGTATGCTCCTACACGAACCACACCGTTATGCCCGAGGCGCGTGAAACGTGGAACGAAGTTCTCTTCCGATTGAAGCTGCCCCGCATTCATATGATCGTTAACGAGATCAACGAGCGCTTCTGCAAAGAAGCTTGGGAAGCATTCCCCTCCGATTGGCAGAAGATCTCCTCTATGTCCGTTATTGCAAATAATCAGGTTCGTATGGCGAACCTCAGCGTTATCGGCTCTCACTCCGTTAACGGTGTTTCTGCGCTCCATTCCGATATTCTTACCAAGTCAGTATTCCGTGACTTCTACAAGATGTATCCCGAGCGCTTTACCAACGTAACGAACGGTATTGCGCACCGCCGTTGGCTCTGCTATTCTAATCCCGGTCTTTCTAAGCTTATCACTGATTGCATCGGAGACGGATTTAAGACCGCTCCCGCCGAACTTGATAAGCTCCGCGCGTTTGAAGATGATAAGGCAGTTCTTGACCGTCTTGCCGATATCAAGATGGCAAACAAGGTCGCATTTTCAAACCATATGGCAAAGAAGGGTGTGACCATTGACCCCAATTCCCTTTTTGACGTTCAGATCAAGAGGCTGCATGAGTATAAGCGTCAGCTTCTTAACGCGCTTAACATCATCCGCATATATCTTGATATAAAGAATGACCCCAATATCGATATTCAGCCTCAAACCTTCATCTTCGGCGCAAAAGCCGCACCGGGATATTATATGGCAAAGGAGATAATCAAGCTTCTTTGCTTTATATCCAAGGATATCGAATCCCACCCCGAGATCAGAGAAAAGCTGCGAGTAGTTTTGCTTGAGGATTACAACGTAAGCACCGCTGAAGCTCTTGTTCCCTCTGCTGAAATAAGCGAGCAGATCTCCCTTGCAGGTAAAGAAGCAAGCGGTACCGGTTGTATGAAGCTTATGATGAACGGCGCACTCACCCTCGGTACCTACGACGGAGCAAACGTTGAGATGGTTGCAGAGACAGGTGACAAGAATATGTTCATATTCGGTCTCCGATGCAATGAAGTAGACGAG
The DNA here is from genome assembly GCA_045541735.1 of Eubacteriales bacterium. Taxonomy (GTDB): domain Bacteria; phylum Bacillota; class Clostridia; order Oscillospirales; family CAG-272; genus RUG12395. The sequence continues at coordinate 3,232 of JAZQJQ010000125.1, read as the reverse complement.
CTTTGGAGCAAGGGTTATCACGCACAGGATTATTACAACAATAACGAGCGTCTTGCTGAGGTCATCGACTATCTTGCGCACGGATTTGCAGGCGAGTCTTTTGCCGGCATTCGCTCCTATCTCATCTCTGCAGGTTACGGAATTTCCGACCCCTATATGTGTCTCGCCGACTTCGAAAGCTACCGCGAAGCACACAACCGTGCACTCCGCACCTATGCAGATAAAGAAAAGTGGAACAAGATGTCCCTAATCAACATTGCTGCATCCGGTAAGTTTGCCGCAGACCGCAGCATAGAGGAATACGCTCAGCGCATCTGGCATCTTGAAAAGATCAAGTGATTTAAGTAATTGAATTTTTGAATTGATTTTTGAAGGTTACTATGTCTACAGAAATTTTCGGCGGACTTGCGGAAAGCAACTGTCCGCCCCGGATAACTGTAACTAAATACGAAAACGGCGTCCGCAGAGATATCTGCGGCGCCTTTTCGCGCTCGTCTGTTCTTACGTTTTGCGTTTCAATCGACCCTTCTATTTCAATTAACGCCGTAGTTATGCGCGTACAGCCCGACGGACGGGATTGGTTTGATATTCCGCTTTCTAAGGATGATGAAGGAAGCTTTATTCTTGAGATCAAGGCGACCGACTTATCCGATAACGAACGCGGCGACCTTGTTTGGTATGAATTTTTGCTTATTACTGACAGCTTTACTTATTTTACACATACGGATAACAATAATGACGCTGCAATAGCAAATTGCAATTCGGACCGCTTCTGCTTGCTTCTTACGAAGGAAGGGCATTCGACACCGGATTGGTTTAAGGGCGAGATAATGTACCAGATATTCCCCGACCGTTTTGCACGCAGCGGCAAAGTTCCAATACGTGATGATGCCGTTATAAATCCGGATTGGGAAAACGGTATACCGCAATTTGCAAAGGAAGTCGGCGGTCACCTGGATAACAACGAATTTTTCGGCGGAACTCTTTACGGAATTGCCGATAAGCTCGACTATATTGCTTCTCTCGGAGTGGGTGTCATCTATCTCAATCCTATTTTTGAAGCATACTCGAACCATAAATACGATACCGCAAACTATATGAAGGTCGATGAAATGTTCGGAGGCGATAAGGCGCTCGAGCATCTTATATCAGAAGCTAAAAAAAGAAATATACGCATCATTCTTGACGGTGTATTTAATCACACGGGTAATGACAGCATATATTTTAACGCAAAAAACAGATATCCTACTGCCGGTGCTATGCAGGGAAAAGATTCTCCGTATTACACTTGGTATAACTTTACCCCAGACGGCAAGTATGAGGCTTGGTGGGGCATTGAGATACTTCCCCGCTTAAAGCACGATGGCAAAGGCTGCTCTGAGTATTTTCTCTCTGAGGACGGTGTTATCTCCCATTACTTAAAAAAAGGAACGGGAGGCTGGCGGCTTGACGTTGCCGATGAGCTTTCGGATAGATTTCTCGACGGACTCCGCACTGCGGCTAAATCAGCCGATAAAGACTCGGTCATTATCGGCGAGGTATGGGAAAACGCCGCAATTAAGATAGCTTACGGGGCAAGAAGGCGTTATTTTCTCGGTGACCAACTTGATTCCGTAATGAACTACCCTTTCCGCAATGCGGTCATAGATTATCTCGAAACGGGGGATTCAGCTGTACTTGCCGATACTCTTACAGAGGTATTTGCCACATATCCGCGTGAAAATGCCCATTGTCTTATGAACATTCTTGGAACTCACGACACCGAACGAATACTGTCTGTGCTCGGTGATAAAGAGCGTGAGGGACTTTCCATGACCGAGCTGTCGACTCGCAGGCTTTCTGAAACCGGACGAGCGAAGGCTAAAAAACTTCTCAAGATTGCAACAGCTATCCAATTCACGGTATATGGTGTTCCTTCTGTTTACTACGGTGATGAGACCGGAATGGAAGGCTACCGCGACCCATTCTGCCGTATGCCCTACCCTTGGGGACGCGAAGATGAAGATATATCCGAGCACTACAAGCTCCTCGGCAAGATAAGAAAAGAAAACTCTGTTTTCGCAAAGGGAGAATTCAAGGTCGTTCTCTCATGCGGATCGCTTATCATATACGAAAGAAAAGAAGGCGGCAAGATAATATACCTAGCCGCCAACGCTTCTGATATTGAACGCACCGTTGAGATCTCAGCAGACTGTAAAGATCTACTCACAAATGAGCGCTTTACCGGTATTCTTACACTTCCTGCATACAGTGCGCGTATTCTTTCTGTTGATTAGATTCCGACCGTAGCATAAATAATAGGAGGAATCTCAGGTTTTACATCTGAGTAAACAATTGCATCTTGAAGCCGCTTTGCCGCCGCACCGAAAAGCTTCTCGTCGGAAGAATGCAAAACGATTACCGCATCGCCCGGGGACACATTGTCCCCGGTCTTTTTTATTATCTCAAGACCGGCAAGATAATCTACAGTTCCGTCAAGCACAGTCCTTCCGGCACCGAGCATTCCTTCGGCAAGACCGATCTCCTCTGTGTTCATAAAGGATATATATCCTCCTCTATCCGCCTTTATCTCATACTTATACGGAGCATATCTGCGTTTTTCAGGAAATCTTAGCTCTGTGGTATCTCCGCCCTGAGCCTCAAGCATCTCGCAAAGCTTAGAGAATGCTTTTCCGCCAAGTATAGCATCTCTTGCCGTTTCTCTGGCTGTGTTTATATCTGCAATTTCAGCGAGTGCCAGCATTCCCGCCGCAAGCTCAACGCAGACTTCAAGCTTATCCGCAGGGGCTTTTCCTCGCAGAATATCTGCTGCTTCATACATTTCGAGAGCATTTCCAACAGCATGACCGAGAGGGACATCCATCGAACTGATGATAGCGCCGACACGTCTGCCAGCGCCGTTGCCGATACGAACCATAAGGCGCGCAAGCTCTCGTGCATCTTCCGGGTCTTTTACAAAAGCACCGCTTCCGTACTTTACGTCAAGCATAATAATATCTGCACCTGAGGCGAGCTTTTTGGACATTATCGAGGAGGCGATCAGAGCATTACTTTCAACGGTTGCGGTAAAATCGCGCAACGCATACAGCTTTTTATCGGCAGGACAAAGGGTGCCTGTTTGAGCGATAACTGCAGCACCGACAGTATTTACGGTGTTAGCAAACTCTTTAGGGCTTAGTTCAACTCTTGTGCCCGGAACGGATTCAAGCTTATCAATAGTTCCTCCGGTATG